>CAKSNZ010000010.1 GCA_934476515.1 uncultured Ruminococcus sp.
AGGAGTTTGTTTTTTATACTCATCGCTAAAGCTTTTTTGAACCCCCGATACAATCGGGGGTTTTCGTTATACAAAAATTACACCTACCGGTAAATTTAAAATCGGTAGGTGTTTTGTTTTATATTCAATTATTAAAATATTTATTATAAGGATAATTTTACTTTGCTAATTCAGCAAGTTCTTTAAATAAATTTCTTTTTATTTTTTTCCATCCTGCCCCATGGTCAACATTAGAGCCGTTTTTTTTAGGATGAAGAATAGCAGTATTTTTTTGATGTTCAGTTTTAGTTAATATGGCATATGTAGAGTTAGACTCTTGACCTATATGATGAACCTCATAAGAAACTCCTGTACTGTCTATTGGAGCAAGACCTTTTGCCATTCTTTTACGATTATCAATCAATTCACCTTTGTATTTTACTTTACTTTTCCAAATTTTTTTAGGCACAAGGACTTTTGTACCATTTATATTTTTTTCAATTAATTTAGACTTTTTATATACATTACTTTCTTTCATTGAACTAATACTACTAATCATTTCCGGAGAATATTTTAATTCTTTCTGTATTTTATAGGCCTCTTTTAATGTAAGTCCTTTTTTAGTAACATCATGCTTTTTTAGTTCTTTTGCAATAGATTTTCCTTTAAATCCACCTGCTACACTACCTAAGATTGCACCCCACTTAAACTCCTTACTACCTTCAAGGGCTGCACTTTTTAACGATTTATTTATATCACCTGTTTGGACATATGTTACCCCACCTGAAATTACTGCACTGATACCACCGGCAGACAAAGCCATTTTTGTTCCTTCGGATGCTGCTGTTGCAAAAACAATACTGGTTGCACCACCTGTAACGGCTGATACAGTTGCACAAAATAGAATTACACCTGCTCCAATTGACACATTCTTTATTACTTGTTCATAGGTATCATCATATTTTTCAAACTCTTTCACAACTGTTTTACCGTTATCATCAGCAGTAAAAACATATCTTTTTCCACTAAACTGTTTATCCAGCTGAGAAAGGGTGTATCCAAAATAAATATTTTCCTTTGAATTTTCATTAATCTCATCTATGTATTCTTGAGAAACATATGTTGCCTTTATATCTTCAATATAATATTCTTTATTACCAAAACTATTTATAAGTGTAGAATAAACCTCATCTTTATATTGTTCCAAAGACTCAGAATTTTTCATATCACCAAACTTTAGCTTTTCTGAAATTGAAGTTGTAGTGGTTGTTTTGGTTTTACTTTCTTGATTTTTGCCTCCGATTGAACAACCCGTTAGTAAAAAAGCAATAGTAATAATTACTGCAATTATCCTTTTCATATCTAATCCACCCTATCTTTTTTTACCTTGTTTTCATTTTTAGCACATTTCTTTTTTCTATGAATTTTCACAATTATAAAAACAATTATGAGTACCACCAAAACAGAAATTGCAATAATTATAATAATGTTTTTGTTAAGTGACTCATTTTGGTCATTGGATTTTATTCCAGAATTCTTTGAAACATATTTAATTGTACCGTCAGAATTAATGGTATTACCTTTATCCATTTGTTTCTTTAATTCTTTTAAAGATAACTGTGTTGTTGCATATGCTTTCAATAAATCATCAGTACCTACATAAATAACCTTTGTGGTTGTTTGGTTTGTATATCTATTTTTCGCAGTAATAGTATATACACCTTCATCAGTATATGTATCACCATCAGCACCCGGTTTATTAAAACGAGTATCCTCAACCAATTTGTCACCATTTTTATTGAGAATTTGTTTCTTTACATCAATGTCAAGATATCTTGATTTTGCAAAGTCAAGGTAAAATCCTTTTTCAGAAAAAGCCTTATTACCTAATTCATTCTTTGTAGAAACTTCTCTTGGGAATATCATACAATTACCGTTTCTTACTGAAAAGTTAAATGCAATTTTATAATCATAGGCGGATTGTTTCCAAAACTCCCACCAACTATCACCGATATCTATTTGATAATCCAAAGTAACTTCATAGTCACCTTCCTCACAAAGTTGGATTGTTGTATCGGCACCGTTTTTTACACCTTTAAGATAATCTTTGTATAATACAGGCTTATGTTTTTTACCTTGATAATCTGTGTATCTTGTGATAAGCATACCTTTTCCAAAATGGGTTCTTTCTATACCGAACTCCTCGTCATAACCACCATTATCTTCAGAAATAGTCAATCCGTCTTTTCCGTTTAACTTTGAAATATCTTGAGCCAAACTAAACGATAAAGTAACCTTATCTCCTGCATTTTTTAAGAATATAGGATTTTTAGTATTTTCATCAATAGCTCTGGTAAAACCACTTACATAAAAGTTGCCTAATTCCCAGCCAAAATGAGGATTGTCCTTTTCTATTTTTTCATTTAGAGAATAGCCCTCTGAATGACCTGCATATACCGTTTCTCCTAAATATTTTCTTGTACTTGATGTAGTGTTAGATGTTGTTTCTTCAGCATTAGCAACATAACACACACTAAAAATATTCATCAAAATAAATACAATAGTAAAAACACTAATTAGTCTTTTTCTCATAATTCTACCCCTATATTACAAAATATTTACTTTTATTATAATAAATTTTACATAAAATTACAACTATATTAATATATTTTTTATAATTTTTACCAAATTAGCACTTTGAAGCAGTTTAACAATTATGATACATAAAATAATCCCTCACCAATATGATGAGGGATTATTCTTTGGAATTTAGTATGAATAAAAGGTTAATTGTAAGAACTATTTTACTGTTATTGTTTTTCTAGGAAAATCTGTAGCATAAAATCTTGTAGTTTTTCCATCTAGAGTAATTTCCTTAATTGTTCTAACAGCAACATAATATTTTGTACCTGACTTTAGTCCTTTTATTGTTTGTGATACAGTTAAATTATTTTTAATAACAATATACTTTCTATCACTAAGGTCCTGTTTAGTTGCATAATACACTACATATCCGGTAGTTTGATTTGTCTGTTTATTCCATTTAACAGTTATCTGATTTTTAATTGAGGTTAATCTTGTAATAGTAGTGCCTTTCGGTACAATTTTGTATGTTAATTCCTTAGTACCACTATAACTACCCTTAAAACTTACTATTAGCTTATACTCATTTATATCAATTTCAGCGTTTGTTCCAAGACAATCATAGTCAATATTAAAATTCAAATTGTTGCCCTTACTGTCCTTAACTATCAGTTTAGGGCTTTGTAATTTTCCATTATAAGTTAAAGATGATTTCTCAAATTTTATTGTATTTTCATTTATTTTATCAATAGTTTCTTTTTTTATAACGCTACAATACTTACAAGTTACAGACTTTTCACCATCTTCGTTAAATGTAGCAGGCTTAATAATCTGCTCTTCATCTTTCCATTCATGGCCTAGACTTTTCACAATACTTTTCTCAACATTGCCACAAGTTTTGCATTTTCTTGTAACTAAGCCATCTTCTGTACAGGTAGCCTCTTTACTAACTACAGATGCATCATAATAATGACCAAGTGCCGGAATTACATACTTATTTCTTTTTGCTTTTTTACATTCCTTACACTTAATTACTGCAAGTCCGGTTTTTGTACAAGTAGGCTTTTTAGTTACTGTATAAAAATTATTCCAAGTATGTTTATTAGAATTTTTCTTTATTCTTTTTTGCTCATACCCATAATTGCAATATTTACATTTTCTTTCTTTAAGTCCTGTAGTGGAACAAGTAGGTTGTTGTATAGTATGCCAACTACCATAACTATGACCTACCACTGTTACTTTACATATGGCAGATGATTTACTACCATCAGCAGGTAATATTTTAATTTCAGTTTTACCTTTATGGACACCTTTTATAGTACCGTCTCTGTTAACTTTTGCAACTTTGTTATTATAGCTTCTATAATTAACCAGTTTTATTTTTCCATCTACAATAGGTTTTAATTTATATGTCTTGTTAGCCTTTAGTTTTATGCTTGATTTTCCAAGCTTTATTGAATTTACAGTACCAAAATAAGTTTTTATACCTATAATTTTTTTGGCATGAACATTGCTACCATCACATGCTCTCGCTTCAATAATTCCATAATTTTTGCCATAATATGTAGCTACATTGTTTTTATCAATCTTAACATCTTTAGGTGTTATCCATTTAATCTTTTTATTATATGCATTCTTAGGATATACAGTTACTTTTAGTTTTACTTTATTACCTTTTTTCTTTTCTGCTTTAATATCAATAGAGGTAACTGCTTTTCTTACTATTACAGTACATTTTGCTGAAAGTTTTGTACCATCGGTAGTTTTGGCTATAATTGTAGTTTTACCTTCATTTAAGCTATATATCACACCATTTTCTACTCTGGCAATTTTATAATTTGATGATTTCCACTCAATAACTTTAGAACTCTTAGGTGTCACCTTTACTTTCAACTTTGCTGACTTACCCATAAGCATAGTTATTTTTGATTTATTTAATTTGATTTTTTTAGTTTTAGAAGCCTTTTTATTCTTCACCTTTGGCAAAGTGTATTTAGGCTTTTTCATAGCAGGATATGTTGGATACACTACTTCCCTTTCATTATCGTTTTCGGTTATACTATCGGATTTTTCATTTGTAACTGATGCTGACACTACTTTATCATCAGTTACTTTTGCACTTGCTGTAATTATAGGTGTTAAATTTACAGCTGTACACATCATTAAAATCGCAATAAGTGTTGCTAATACTTTTCTGCTTTTCATAGTTTGTACCTCTCTTTACATTATTTTTGTCGGTTAATATTACCTAAACCTTTACTTTAATTACATTATATCTAATCCAGAAATCCACCCACATCTACTGCATCTGTTTCATCTATTTTAGTTGTTGCACTTGGATCAGGTGTTATTTTCTCTTTTTTACTTTTAATTTTGAAAGGATAGTTTTTATTGTAACCATTACGAATAAAAACTGCAGTTCCTGTTTCTGTACCCTGAGTGCTAGTTGAATTACGTGCAATAGATTTATAATTTACCGTAATCTTGCTTCTATCTCTATTATATTTTAAATTTTTAATATTAATAGTCAAATTAAAATCAGCATTAAACGGATGTAAAAAATAGTAATCATTCTTTATTTTTATCCTATCTGACTTTGCTACATTAGAAAGTTCTTTACCAAAGGCCTTTTTTGCAACTTTTCGGAAGTCTTTTTGTGGAATTTTCAGACGCCAATCAATATCCTTAGTTATTTTAACAGATGGAAATAAATCCCTTGCTTTTGTAAAACTACCTGTTACCATCATATAATAACTTAATATATCCATCATATCAGAATCTGATATTTTACTAAAATTCTCACTTTTCCTACCGTAAGTGTATGCTAACAAAGTTTTAATATAATTTTTTTCATCTTTATTCACTTTGTTATACATATGAATATTAATTACTTTTTCCTTTTGTACTACGCTTTCACCATAAATGTAACTAACTCCCATAACACCTGACACTACAACCACTACTGCCACTATACTTGCAACAATTTTTAGTGATAATGATTTTAATACAGTTGCACCAACAACAGATGCAACATTGGTTGAAGTTACACCTAATGACTTTGACATAACTGTAAAGAAATCCAGAGGCATCATACCGTTTAGTGTATAACCCTTTTTCTTTAGCTTTTCAGCTTCCTTGACTAGTTTTTTCTCACCTTGATGTATTCTTGACTTGATTGTACTTTCTGAACAGTCAAGCATTTCTGCAATTTCTCTGATTTTGTAACCCTCAATTCTATTTAAAACAAGGGCATTTCTTTGGTCATCAGTTAATTTTGAAATTAACTTTTTATAAAGGTCAATGTTTTCTTGTGAATCTACCATTTTTTCAGGCACTACACTTTGGTCACTGTTTAAATCATTGGTTGTATATTCAAAGTCCTCTCCTATATAGGTTGGCTTCTTTTTCTTGATATAGTCCTTTGCTTTATTCTCGGCAACTCTTCTTATCCATGCCGGAAACTCACTTGGCTTTTTGATTGTATCTATCTTTTCTATTGCTCTCAGAACAGAATCTTCAGCAATATCCTCAGCATCATGGTGATTGTTAAGGATACTATAAGCCTTTTTATATGCAATATCCTTTGCATCTTCATATAGCAAAGTTGTTGCAGTAGTATCACCGTTCTTTACTTTTTCAAGAAATTCTTTTGTGTACTTTAATTTTTCCTTACTCATACTAATACCCTATTTTTCTAAATTCTTTATATTTTTTAGTTGCTTACAATATATAGACGATTCAGAAAACAAAAAGGTTTTATTCTTCGGCAATTTCTTTTAAATTAAATCTACATTAATGATTATACATTATTTTCCACTAATATTTTCAAAATTACGATATAAAATTAAATCATTTTCAGATACTTTAGGAAAATTCTCTTAAAGAAATTACTATTCTTTAATTTTTGTTCTTTATTAAAAGTATAATAATCCTTTAAAATTTCACTCTCAACTTCAGTTGCACCGTTTTTACTGAACTGAATTTTATTTAAAACATTATTAATTTCCTTATTAATTTTCACATTTATTATATTAATTTTCTTATAATAATAAATGCACTTTTCTTTTTCTGTTAAAGAACTATATTTCTTTTCATCAAGCCTTTTCCTTAGTTTATATCTAAGAATAATCACTAAAACAGAAATAATAATTAAGGATAAAAGCACAACTAAAGCTATCATAATAATATTAACAACCTTAGTTGCATAATTTTCAACCTTTATATTATCTTGTTTGTTATTTACTTTATTTGTACTTTTAGTGTTTGCAACAGTAGTTGTATAAGAAATGGATGGTCTAACTACTGTTTCAACATTCTTTACTACACTTTTTTTGTTATTTCTATTTACATTTTTTGTTGACTTAATTGTTGTAGTGTAACTGCCGTTTGTCTTTGTTGCTACTGTTGTATTAGTATTCTGAGGACTGGTTGTCACATACTGAATAATATTCTTTGTTTGGGTTTTTTCAGGATAAATATTCACTACACTGACAAATAGCAAGGTAACTGCTAATGACACTACAAGTGTAATCCAAAAATAATTTTTGTTATATTTTTTGCATACTGCTGTAATACATAGCACAACTAATGCACCGAAAAAGATAAACACAATTAGTTTATCAATTTTATTGCACATAAAAATATCAACAAAAAGTAATGTAGCTAATAAAAATACAGATACTTTTATGAACTTAAAATAGTCAATTAATACTGTAAATAAAAATGCAAATGCTGAACAAATTGCTAATGTAATAATTGCTTTTTCCTTTAAATAAATACCATTTGAAGCTAAACAAAACACTGCAAAAAAGCAAATACTAATAGTAATTAACTTTGATTTTTCTTTTAAACTAAAAATCACTTCTGCTAAAACTACAGAAACAATAGTTGCAATTCCCAGCAAACATAAATCTACCGTAAAATTAAATGTAGTTAGTGTTAGGTTTTCTATTGAAAATAATAGGATAAAAACTAATAAAGCATCCACAACTTTTGATAAAATTTTACTCAATAGTTTTCACCTCTTCACCACTACCGGTTATACAAAAGGCAACTGTACCTATTTCTTCAAATTCTCTATTGTCACTATTTGTAAACAAGTTGTAAAAGCATTTTTCTAAAGTTTCTTCACTGTCAATCTTCATACAAATATTTTTTGTTGAAACCATGCAATAGGAATTTTCATCAATCAGTTTATTTGCTAAATACAAAAATCTACCTAGTATACTTTTATTTTCTGAATATTTATCGGTTAAATCTAAATATACATTTCTAGTTGGTTCAACATAGGTGTCATATTTTCTGGCAATTAGGGTATTTTTTCTTGCTGATAGTTTCCAGTTTATATCTCTGGCATTTAGTCCATAATGATATTCTGTAAAATTAAAATAATCTGTATCAAGTTCACCGTTTTCGTTATTTAAGAATAAAGTTTCTACATCTTCAAAATCTTTGAAACTTTCCTCATTTGGCAATACTAATGTGGAAAAAGAATTTTCCATTTTCACCTTAAAAGAAAATATACCTAACAAATCATACACCCTACAAGAATTTACATATAGGTTATACATTCCACATTTAGCATTATTATCAAATGATTTTGTAATAGGTGCTTTCATACTGCCTATTACTGTAAACTTATTCACTTTAGTATCTTTTGCAAATTTATTTGACACCATAAGTGACAATTTCATATATGTGAAAAATGACTTTCTTTCACCTATAATATTGATTTTCAGCTTATCATCATCAACAATTATCTTCTCACCATAAATATAAAAACTGTTTCTAAAAGTAGAAATCATATGTGGCAAACTTATAAGTAAGGACAATATAGGTAGAAAAGTCACCACACAAAAAAGAATAAAAATTACCCACTTATCAGTTACAAGATACATACCTAACAATATGGCTACAGAAAATATGTAAAGTAAAATATTCTTAAGCATTTTGTACACCCGGCATAACTGTTGTACTTAGAATATTTTTCATAAGGTCTTCACTTGTTACTTTGCCTTTATATTCTTTCTTTAAGGTAATTCTGTGACTAACTGCTTGTACAAAAATTTCCTTTACATCTTCAGGAATTACATAATTTCTATTATGTGAATAGGCAACTGCCTTAGATAAATTCATAACAGAAACCATTACTCTTGGGCTACCACCACATTCTACATAATTACTGTTCCTAGTTATATTAACTAAGGTTGCAATATATCTTGCTATTGATTCATTGACAAATACTTCTTTTACAGAATTTTGCATATCTTCAAATTCTTTTCTAGAAAGGACATAATCCAGCTTATCTAATGGATTTTCGGTTCTTCTGTTTAGTAACATATTAACTTCTTCATCAACACCGGGATAACCTAAAGAAATCTTTACAGAAAACCTGTCTAACTGCGCTTGAGGCAGTTGTTGAGTACCTACATAACCATATGGGTTTTGTGTTGCAATTACAGAGAAAGGTTCATCCAGTTTATATGTTTTACCATCAACAGTAACTTGATGTTCCTCCATTGCTTCTAACAAGGCTGATTGTGTTCTTCCTGAAGTTCTGTTAAGTTCATCAGCAAGAAGAATATTACAGAAAACAGGACCTTTGATAAACTCAAACTTTCCTAATTCCTTATCATAAATAGAATAACCTGTAATATCTGATGGCAAAGTATCAGAGGTCATCTGTATTCTTTTACTTGTTAATTGTAATACCTTTGAAAAGGCCTTTACTAAGGTAGTTTTGCCTGTACCGGGAATATCCTCAATCAGTACATTTTCATTGGCTAAAATAGCACAAAGGATAATCCTTATTGCACTTTCTTTGCCGTTAATAACTTTCTTAATTTCATTTACTATCTTTTCAAATTCACTCATAATTTACCCTACTCAACCACTTATTTTATATTTTTATCTCTTATATTTTTAACAACATCAATGGCTATATTTTTTAGCCATATTTCTACACTTACACTAAAATCATAATTTCTTAAATTAAAAAATCCATAAGCATATGTTTTCACAAATGCCAATGCAACCTTTAACTTATCTTCATTTAGTAGCATTGAAATAAACTTAAAAACTTCATCACAAGTTTTCATATACAATGTGTAAACACTATTAGGGCTAAAATCAATAGCTCTTTTCACTAAAGTCGGTGTTGTAAACTTTACCGGCTTATTATTTTTACAATCAACATCAATTACAGTAGCAATACATTGAAACAACTTTTCTTTATTATCATCAGTAAGAATAATTGACTCTTTCCATTTTAGCAAAATTGTTTTTACAATATTCATTTTGTCATTAATTTTACATCTTGAATCGTTATACATAGCATTCTCCTTTGTGCATACTTATGCAGTTTCTAATATATAGACGATTTAAAGGCCAAAATAGTTTTAACTTTTTTAAAATTTTTAAAATTTTTTTGCAAAATGATATATTGCAACAATTGTAAATAAATGTCATATTATCATTATACATTAAATAATTCAGTTTTTGTTGCATTTTGCAAAAGATTTTTATTTTTTTTGATAAAATTTTCATAGAAAAATCTCCTTGAAATTAATCAAGGAGATTTCTTTTGTAGATATTTGATTTTATAAGTTACTTAACTACAATCTTACACTTTGCAGACTTTTTACTGCCGTCTTTTGCAGTAGCTGTAATATAGCAAGTGCCTTTTTTCTTTGCAGTTACTTTACCTTTGCTATTTACTGTAGCAATCTTTGTATTTGATGATTTCCAAGATACTGCTTTATTATTTGCATTCTTTGGATTAACAGTAGCTTTTAGGGTAACTGTTTTCTGCTTTGCATTACCCTTTACTTTTAGGTTAGCTGATTTTTTATTAAGCTTAACAGATGTTACAGGTTGCTTTACTGTTACCTTAATAGTTGCATATTTATTGCTACCGTCAAGTGCCATTACTTTAATAGTTGCAGCACCTTTACCCTTAGCAGTAATTTTACCTTGTGAATTTACTACTGCTACCTTTGAGTTAGAACTTGTCCACTTTAACTTTTTATTTGTTGCATTAGTTGGACTAACCTTAACTTTAACAGTTGTACTTCTGCCATTTAATAAAGTAACGGATTTCTTACTTACTTCAACTTTAGTAATCTTCTTTACTGTTGGTTTTGTAGTGGTAGGTTCGGTCTTTGATTTAACATTAACAATAAAACTCTTTTTATAATGATGATATGATACTGTTACAATTTTCTTACCTGCTGTAGAAAAATCATAATCTAAATAATAATCTTTTGTTTCTTCTAAAGAACCATCTGCATATTGAATGTAAACTTCAATATCTGATGAATCGATCTCTTCACCCACATAATAATCGGTTCTGTCAGGTGATAATGAAACTAAAATTTCATCAATATATTTTGGTTCAACATAAACCATAAAATGTCCTTTTTGACCTCTACAAGTAACCTCAATAATTTTCTCACCGACAGTAGAAAAATCATAGTCACCTATTGAGTAGTCATAAACATTACCAAAAGTACCATCTGCATAATCAGCTATTACATCCATACCTGTAAGGTCCAGTTCTTCACCTACAACATAATTTAATTTTTCAGGTGGATATACTGTTATTTCTCTAATTTGTTTTGACAATATAGTAATTTCAAATGTATCAGTAAAACCACCATACTTAATAGTTACAGTGTTCTTTCCCACTTCATATCTAGGTTCTGCTACAAAATAACCATCCGGATTATCTTCATCATAAAAAGCACTATTAAGTACAACCTTATGATTGCCACTATATATAGCCACAACTTCTATACCCTTTGCAATTATATCAGAGTCAAGTTCTTCGCCTTCATAATATGTAGTTTTGCTAGGTAATTTAGTGATTTTTATACCTAGTAACACACTTTTTACTTCTACTGTACAATAAGTACATAAAGGTGTAGCTTCCCCCGGATTTTGTACTGAAATCTTGATTTTAGCTGTGCCTTCATCAACACCATATACTGTACCATTATTGTCAACAGTAGCAACATTAGTGTCGCTTGAACTCCAAGTAATTGTGGCATCAGGAGACAAATTTTCAAAAGTGGCATTTAGTTGGATTGAGTCACCTATATTAACTGTATCTTTTCTTTTATCAAGTTTAACATTAACATCTTTAGTTTCATATACAGAACCTTTTTCTGCATCCCATTTACCGTCACTATGCAAGTAGTACCATTCACCACGATAAACTTTAGAACCTGATAATTCATACTCAATATCATCAGGAACATAAATCATTTTCTCCATTGAATCAAGTCCATCCGGATAAATCATAGTTTCATTAGGATCATAACCTTGTAAGTAAATTGCATTTGTCTGACAAGCTTTGCCGTAATTTGGTGGTAATTCTTCATCCTCAGATTTTTGTCCTAGGTCAATACCATTATTAAAGACAATTGAAGTTATATTTTCATCAATATCAATGTAGTAAACTTTTGAGCCATCATCAGTATTAATAGTAGTCGGTCTCATTTCATAGGAATTTTGCCAATCAGCACATCTATCTTCACCATCCCACCAATATGCACAAGCAGTTGCATTGCTAAATGTACACCATTCTTTTGGCATAGCAAAATAATATCTTTTAGATTTATTCTTTATAGGTCCTGTATAAGTTCCCCCTAAATTAGTAACATATTTTGTTTCTGTGTTTTCAGTAGAATTACTACTTGTTTCTAAAGCTGAGGCTATCGGTAAAGTTGTGAATACACCAACTACCATAGCAACAGAAAGAAGAATTGATATTAATTTTTTACTCATTTTCATTTTTCCTCCTAGAATAAATTTTTATTTTACTGTTATCAATAAATAATTTTCTTATCATCCTCTTTCATAATTTTTACCACACATATTAAATGAGAATTTTACAATTCTCCAATATACTTTTTTGTAAGTTCTTTAATTGTATCTACAATCATTTCTCTCACAAACTCAGGTTCAATGACTTCTACCTTATCACTATACTGTAATGCTAAATCTACCATTACATATGGACTACACTTAACCTCTACAACATCTTTGTATGGTGGAAATTTTTCTGTATAAAGATACTTAAACTCCTTACCAAACCTATCATACATAAAGGTATAGTCTGTATTCTTAAAGTCTGTTGAAGAATTTTTATTGCTTATTTTCAGTTGAATTTTTGTAGGCTTATCCAAAGTCACATTTTCATAAAAATTAGAAAATAGTATTGAAAAATCTTGAGTGAAATTTTCCACCTTACTTTTATCAATAGAGGGAATTCCACCTGATTGATATTTTTCATTAGGCAAAGGAATTTCCACTTCAGTTAATAAGTCAATTCTCCATACAGTTAACTTTCTTATTTTCACCAGATTTTCCACTACTTCTTTACAAGCAACAAGAAAATACTTTCCCTCATTAACAACAAAATAATATGGACTGACTGTTACCTTGTTTTTTGACTTTGGAACTAATACTTTGTCATGATTATACTGATTATATATAAAGCTGATTTGAACATTTCTGTCAATGGCATTTTGGATAGTAAGTAGATTTTCCCTCAGTAATTTTTGATTTTCATTTGGAATTTCTTTTACCTTGCATATAATTTTGTGGTTCTTCTTGTAATACTTTGAAGTTAAATTTTCTTCAATTTTTTTAATAAGTATATCGGCAGTAGCTGAGTCAATGGTCTTTGAAAATAATATAGCCTCTATAATGTAATTGATTTCTTCATATGTAAAAATAGGGTTATAGTACAATCCCCTTATTCTCATTTTACTTGTTAAAGTTTCAACATCACTTTCTTCTTTTTCAAGAGCTCTGCTACCATAGTTCTTCGTAAAATCGTTAAACACTATTCTCCAGTCTTTTTCAGGTTTAATACCATATTCATCAAAGTTCATTGCCATTGCAAGCTTAGTTATAGTATCATTATATGTTTCCTTATCTCCCACATACTTCTCTATTTCAAAATTCTCCCTCAAATCCTTTTGCATTATTGTGTGGTCTTTGTCAGAATTTTTCTTTAGATATTGCAACAGTTTATATGCTCTTTCGATTTTAGATATTCTACCACCATTTCTTTTCAACAAACTACTCTCCTATCTTATATACTTATAATAATATTATGACATATTTAAAAGCGACTTTTTTCTACTTAAAGGATGGAAAATTTTACAAATAAAGATTTTAGCAAGTGGCTAAATCGGACTTTTTCGATTATAGGTGTGTTAAACTACACATTTCTTTTATTTTCTCTAAATAATTTTAATCTTCTATTCACCATTTTTTGACAAACAAAGATAGGCAAAATTTTCTTCATCTTTTGAATAAAATTCCTCCTTATTATCAAGACAAATTGCCGATAACCTACCATTAGTAGAAAAAGCATCACAATTCAGTTCTATGTGAATACTGTCTTTATAAATGCAGTTAGGTCTGAGATTTTCCTTTATAAATAGTGTTGGTCTATATGCTGTCACTTGTATTTTATTTTTCAAAGGTCTGTCAATTTCTGCATTTGAAAGTATGTAGTCCTGTCCGTTAACATTTATTTCAACTGATGTTTTCATTGCTTTTATATAATCCAACATATCTTTCTTGTTATTCTCCGGTAGTTTTACAATCTCATCAAAAGTGTCATCACCAAATATGCGTATAAATTCAAGCAATGATAACAAATTATGTCTAAATATATCTTTAGACTCTCTATTTAATTTTTCTAAAGTTTTTCTGTTTTGTAGCATTATAAATTCCTGTGTGCCCATAATACAAACACAGTTAGGCATTTTCATAAAGAACTGCAATGCTTTTAATGAGCCTTTCCTATAACCTATAGTATCCCCCAGAATATATAATTTGTCCTTTATTCCTAAGTTCATTTTCTCAAGTAAAGTTATAAGTTCCTGATATTTACCGTTTATATTTCCTATTACGTAAGTTTTACCCATAACCATCACCTTCTCTATCTCTATTATAAATCAAAATTATTGTTAATATAAGTAACAATTTACAACAATATAAAGATTTAATTTATTATATATTGTTGTAAATATCAACATTATTAAGTGACAAATAGTTAGCTGACAAAAGTAAATCCACCGGCTCAATTTATTGAACCGGTAGCCTTTTTCTTTAAATTTTCTCTAATCTTATTTGACTCTTTTTCAATAACATCTTTAATAAACAGAGACATTATACCTTGCAATCTAAACTCTGAATTTTCTACTTTCTTTTTAGCATCAAAATGGTCATATCCAACATCAGAGATAAAATTAATTATTAAATCATACTTTTCTAATTTGGACAAAGCAGAAAAGTCATCACACTGATTATAAATGCATTTCTTTCCTTCTTCTAAAAATTTTCTCTCAATATACTTTTCCGGATTGAATTTGTTAGATGAAATTTTAGTAAGCAAAAATTTTCTAAAATTTTCTTTAGATACTTCCATAGGAAATTCAGAAAAATAATATTCATCAAAGAACTGCTTTAACTTTTTACAATAACTCTCCGTAAAAACAGTTGTAATTGCATCATCAACCACACTGTAAGCAGTTAACTGATTGATACGATTTACAAAACTATCAAATGAGTCATTATTAATCAAACAATCCAACATATCACCATAGTTACTATTATCCTTTAAAATTTCAACACTTTTTTCTGAGATATGGAGTAAATCAGCAATCTCCTTTATCTCTTTAGACTTAACCGAATCATCCTCAAAGAAATAGTTAACATCACAGTCATACATATTGCAAATATTAATTAGATAATCATACTTAGGTACAGTTTGGTTTTTATCTGTTTCCCATGTAGCAACTGTTGTTCTTGAAATTTCAATACCACCCATTTTCACAGAAAGCTTCTTTGCAAAAGTTTCTTGGGTATCTTTATTCTCTTTTCTTAATTTCACTAATTTGCTTTTTATTTTCTTCTCATCAAAAGTATAAACCATATGGACCTCCTAAATAACAAAATGATTATCATTTCTTAAGAAAATTATAGAACTAATTTTTAAATAAGTCAATATCTAAAACAAAATCAATGGATAATACTATTAATTTTTCATTATTATGTTTATAATTTCAACATTGCATGAAGTAAAAAACTCTCTTTTTATTTTCACAAAGAGAGTTACATATTAAATATATTCACTTTTGGTAATGGAAAGGCAAATAAAATACTGCACCAACTACGCTGGTTATGATTTCTGTTACAGGGAATGTTAGCCAAAAGAAATTCAGACCAAACCTTGAGAAAATATATCCCAAAGGCACAAACAAAACAACTGTTCGTATTACTGTTAAAGCTGAACTTTTTAGGCTTTTTCCTATTGCTTGGAAAAACACAGGGAAAATCAGTGAAGTTACCATAGGCAAAAAGCTAACACCAACAAATCGAAAACCATAACTGCCGATTTCAATTACCTTAGCATCTGATGTAAACACACTTAGCATTTGGGATGGTAAAAGCAAAAAGCAAAGTGTACCTAAACCCATTAGCACTAACCCAAAAAGTACTGATGTTTTTAGTGTATTTTTGCAACGATTTAATTTTCCGGATGCATAGTTATAACTGATAATTGGCACAATACAAGTTTGCATTGCACCTAATGGAATGAAGAAAAATGTTTGCCATTTATAGTACAACCCTAGGGCAGTAACTGCCTCATCAGAAAATCCACCTAATATTAAATTCAGTCCTAATATGTAAAATGTATATGCTGATTGCATTAAAATATTTGGTAGTCCTAAACGGAAAATTCTTCCAATACATAAATTATATACTGAAAGTTCAGGTGGCCTACGAAAGCCCTTTTTCATAACCACTAAACCGGCAACAACCTGTCCCACTACTGTTGCAATAGCAGCACCGGCAATGCCCATTTCAGGAATACCAAACATACCAAAAATCAATATAGGGTCAAGGATAATATTTGTAATAGCACCTAATATTTGTGCAATCATAGGTGTTTTCATATCACCCTCAGACTGCAAAACCTTTGTCCATATACTTTCCAAAAACAGACCAAAGCTAAACACACAAACTATCCTACCATACACAACCACATCGTGAATTACTACTGATGAACTAGTTGACATTTCAGCATAAAATGGCATTATAAACCAACACACCAAAGCAAAAATAAACCACAAAACTACTGCCAATGGTGTACCAACACCAGCATATTTGTTGGCTGACTTATAATCTTCAACACCTAATTTTGCTGCCATATTTGTGTTTATTCCTACACCTGTACCTACTGCCAATGCAATCATAAGTAATTGAATTGGATAAATTATAGACAAAGCAGTTAGACCTGATGCTGAATATTTACCTACAAAAAAGCTATCCATAATGTTATAAAGTGCTTGTATAAGTTGTGCTAACATTACCGGTGGTGCCAGTTTCAACAATAGTCTGCTGATTTTCTCAGTGCCAAATGCAGTTCTATTTTCCATTATAATTCCCCTATCCTCTAAAAATTCATCACTAAAACCACTCATAAAAACTTTTCAATGAACCATTCATAGAATATTCTTTAGGAAAATATTTTGCAAGTATTTAACTAATACATTGTAGAACTTGCTTATTTGTTAATGTAATAATATAAAGGTTGCTTTTATATTTTAGAATTAATTAAGTTGCAATAAAAAGTTATATCCATAACACAATATTTATGATAGAATTTAAGTAAGGAAAATTATTGAAGGAATGAGGTGATAAAATGGCTTACAATGAATTAATAAAGAACTTTAATCGTATTCGTGACTATATGAGGGAATTTTATGTATATGGCTTTAAAAGTAGAGATAAATTCACAAGAAAAAGCAGTCGTTCTTATGATGATGAGCGTAGAAGAATTGAAAGTTGGCTTGGTGACTATATGAGTTTCCGTCAAACTGCTGACGGTAAAAATGTTTTTATGTCAATTGATAGTAGAGTATCCCACCACAATCCCCTATACAAAGCCTTTAAAACAAAGAGTTTTACCGATGGGGATATTACCCTACACTTTATACTTATGGATATATTAAGTTGTACGGAAGAACCTTTATCAATCAGTGAAATTACCAAAAAGATAGATGAATATTTGTGCAACTTTTCAAATTCAAGAATATTTGATGAGTCAACTGTAAGGAAAAAGTTAAAGGAATATGTGACTGAGGGAATAATTCTAAAAGAAAAGAAAGGTAAAACCTTATATTACAGTTTATCAAAGGATAATGTTAATTTATATTTTAATGTTATAGATTTCTTTTCTGAGGTTGCACCTTGTGGAGTAATCGGTTCTTTTCTTCTCGATAAAGGTAACAGTCATAAAGAACTTTTTCAGTTTAAGCATCACTATATTACCGATGCTATGGATAGTGAGATTCTGTGTGAACTTTTCATAGCTATGAATGAAAAGAAAAATGCTACTATTGAAATTCTAAACAGACATAAAGAAAAGGTAACAGAAAGCCTTGTAGTACCTTTAAGAATTATGATAAGTGTACAAAACGGTAGGCAGTACCTTATGGCATACTCCCATAATTTTAATAGGATAACCTCCTATAGACTTGACAATATTCTTTCTGTAAAGGTCAATGATAAGTGTGATAACTTTGATGAATTAAGAAATAATCTAAAGAATATGATGCCTAAGCTTTGGGGTGTTAGTTCTTCCGGAAAGTCAAATCAAAGAGTAGAGTCTGTTCAGTTTACAGTATATTACAGTGATGAAGAAGAATTCATACATAACCGATTAGAAAGAGAAAAGCGTTGTGGTACAGTAGAAAGGCTTGACAATAATCACAGTAGATTTTCTGCAAATGTATATGATTCCAGTGAATTAATACCTTGGATTAGAACCTTTATCTGTAGGATAACAGATATTAATTTTTCAAATAAAGAGCTTGAAAATCAGTTTAAAAATGATATTAAAGAAATGTACAAGCTATATGGCATTAAGGAGGACAACAATGATATTTAGTGAATTATACAGTGCCTACTACAATGCTGTTGCTGAAATTCTTAAGAAAGCAGTACAAGAACCTATTAACAAAGATGATATTAGAAAAATTGTAAATAGATATGCTTTTAGTGAAAGTATAATAAATATTGAACCTGCATTAGTTGAAGAAAAGTGGCAACTTCTATTGCCTAACGGTACAACTCCAATTAAAGAAGAACCAAAAATGCCTCTGACTAATATTGAAAAGAGATGGTTAAAGGCAATTTTTCAAGATCCAAGAATTAAACTTTTTACTGATGATACTTTAGATTTTCCTGATGTAGAACCTTTGTTTACAAGTGAAGATTATTATATTTTTGACAAACATAATGATGGTGATTTCTTTGAAGATAAGCAGTATATAGCTAATTTTAGAACTGCACTTGACGGAATAAGGAACAAATACCCACTAATAATAAAAATGAAAAATCGCTATAATGAGGATATATGTTTTAAATTTTTTCCGAAATATATGGAATACTCAGAAAAGGATGATAAATTCCGACTTATCAGCAATGACAAGCATTATGGTGGCACTATCAATATGGGCAGAGTGATTTCTTGTGAAAAATATGATGGCAGATTAAAGTACAAAAAATATACTAAGAAAGCCTCAAAAAACAAAACTGTAGTCTTTGAACTTATTGATGAAAGGAATGCACTTGAAAGAGTGTTAATGCATTTTGCTCACTTTGAAAAGCAAGTTAAAAAAGTAGAAGAAGAAAAATACAGAGTTACAATAAACTATGATAAAGATGATGAAACAGAAATTGTAATTCGAATTTTATCCTTTGGTCAAATGGTAAAGGCGGTTGAACCAAATAGTTTTATAGATTTAATTAAAGATAGATTACTTAAGCAAAAAAGTTGTGGACTTTAGAGTTCGCAACTTTTTTTCCAAGATAAATGAAAATAAAAATTGTAAAATAATACCAACAACTGAAAGGAAGTAAGTTGTTAAAAGACGCAAACAGCAATTTCTAATCCAAGATTAATGATTAATTGTAAATCATATAAAGCGTCTTGTTCTAAAGGCACAGACAGCAAACCTTTTCTTTTTGTAATATTTTATATTACCGTAGTAAGCAACGCTTACCTTTTTAATGTGCCTTGTTTTCATTTTATCTTTAAGGAGGAACATACAATGTTGGAAGATATGAAAAAGAACTTAAATTTAACTTTTACTGAAAATGGTGCAGTTACCAATGGAACAACCGGTTCAGATTGTCTTGACCTATTTTCCGGCATTGGTGCTTTCCGTTATAAAAGTGATGGTGAAATTATTAAGTCATTTATCAAAGCCTTTACAGAAAATTCTGATATGGCTATGAAGATACTTTTCTTTGGCAGAGATGTTAGAGAAGGCTTAGGAGAAAGAAAAGTATTTCGTACTATTATTTCTTGGCTTGGAAATAATGAACCAAAATCTATTATTAAGAATATTGAGTATATTGCAGAGTATGGTCGATATGATGACCTACTTTCACTCTTAGATACTAAGTGTGAAAAGGAAGTAATATCTTTCCTAAAAGTACAATTTGATAAAGATATAGATGCAATGAATAGTGGAAAAGCAGTTTCATTATTGGGAAAATGGTTACCATCAGTTAATGCATCAAATAAAGAAACTGTAAAAACAGGAAAAAGAATAGCAAAGGCTTTTAACCTTACTGATGAAAAATACAGAAAATCACTGTCGGCATTAAGAGCTAAAATTAAAATTATTGAAAATAATCTTCGTGAAAAAGATTATACCTTTGACTATGAAAAGCAACCATCAAGGGCATTGTTTAAGTATAGAATGGCTTTTATGAACAACGATAATGAAAGATATAGTGAGTTTCTTGCAAATGTATCAAAGGGTAAAGCAAAGTTAAACACTAACAATATTTATCCTTATGAATTAATAGAACCATACCTTTCTACTTCATTTCTACACAATGAACAAATCACTTTTACTGAAGCAGAAAAAGAAACACTAAATGCTACATGGACATCATTCCCTGATTTTTGTAATGATGAAGACACCTTAGCAGTTATTGATACATCAGGCTCTATGTATTGTTGTTCAAAGCCAACACCGGCATCAGTAGCACTTTCTTTAGGTTTATATTTTGCAGAACATAACAAAGGTAAATTCAAAAATCACTTTATTGAATTTTCAAATAAACCACAACTTATTGAAATTAAAGGTGAAACCTTTGCCGATAGATTACGCCACATAAGCCAATTCAATGAAATTGCAAATACCAATATTGAGGCTGTATTTAACCTTATTCTGGATACTGCTGTAAAGGGTAATTATTCACAAGAAGATTTACCAAAGAAACTGATTCTTATTTCAGATATGGAATTTGATTATTGTGTAGAAAATGCAAATGAAACAAATTTCAACAATGCCAAAAAAGCCTTTGAAGAAAAAGGCTATAAACTTCCTAATATAATTTTTTGGGATGTTGCAAGTAGAAACAGTAATCAACCTGTAACAAAGAATGAACAAGGTGTAGCCTTAGTTTCAGGAGTAACACCACGATTATTTTCTATGGTTGCAAGTGGTGAACTTTCACCATACAAATTTATGATTGAAACCATAAGCAATAAAAGATATGCAAAAATTGTTGCATAACTATATCACAAAGAGATGATAAAATGTTAGAAATAAAAGGTAAAAAAGCAACTGCAATCTGCTATGCAAAGGTAATAGAAGATGAGGCAGTCGAACAGATAAAGAGAATGTGTGACTATGAACTTACTGAGGGTTCAAGTGTAAGAATAATGCCTGATGTTCATTCAGGCAAAGGTTGTACTATCGGTACAACTATGACTATAAAAGACAAGGCTTGTCCTAACATTGTTGGTGTTGATATTGGTTGTGGTATGCTTACAGTAAAACTTCAAGATAAAGAAATTGATTTTGAAGAACTGGACAAGGTTTGTCACTTTATCCCATCAGGTAAAAATGTATGGGACGGTAGAATTGAAAGATTTGATTTAACAAAACTTCGTTGCTATAGGGACTTGAAAGATACAAGACGATTACAACGCTCACTAGGTACACTTGGTGGTGGCAACCACTTTATTGAAGTTGATATTAGCAGTGACGGGACTTATTATTTGATAATTCATTCAGGCAGTAGGAACCTAGGCAAACAGGTTGCTGAATATTATCAACACCTTGCTATAGAGTTACATCAAGGCAAGGAAGAATATTTTAAAGAAAGAGATAGAATTATTAAGGAATACAAGTCACAAGGCAGAAGAAAAGAAATTCAATCAGCACTAAAGGAATTGAGAAATAATTTCAAGGCAAAGGCTCTGGAAATTCCGGAAGATATTTGTTGGCTATATGGAGAATTCCTTGGTGATTACCTTTATGATGTTGAAATATGCCAAAACTTTGCCAAAAGAAGTAGAGAAAAAATGGCAGAAATAATCCTCAACAAAACAGGACTAACAGCCATAGACAGCTTTCATACCATTCACAACTACATTGACACTGATGAAATGATACTTAGAAAAGGTGCTATTGCTGCCCATAAGGATGAAAAGATATTAATTCCAATTAATATGAGGGATGGCTCAATAATTGCACTAGGTAGAGGCAACAAAGAATGGAACTACTCTGCCCCACATGGTGCAGGTAGATTAATGTCAAGAACTCAAGCTAAAGAAAGACTTGATTTAGAGGAATACAAAAAATCTATGGAGGGAATTTACACAACTTCCGTAAATGAACAAACCCTTGATGAAGCTCCAATGGCATATAAATCAATAGATGATATTATTGATGTTATCAAAGACTCAGTTGATATAATTGATATTATGAAACCTGTATATAACTTTAAGGCATAATAAAATGGGATTTAAAAACTAACTGCTATTTTAGTAGTTAGTTTTTTGTTTATAGACTTAAAAATTTTCAATTTCAAAAGATAAGTCCCAAAAATGGGACAGTACAAATGTTATTATATTAATAGAAAGAAAATCAATAACCCATTGTTTCATTTGGAGGTACTTTAATGAGTATTGTAAAAGAATATGAAGAAAAATTTATAAGTGCATATTGTAGGCTTGAATATGAAACTTGGTATCAAGGTTATAAGGATGATGTTTCAAAATATTTAAAAGGAAATTCCGTATGTGATGCTCTTGAAGAATTCATAGAGTCAAACACAAAAGATATTATCAAAGTTAGTGGTGAACCTTGCAAAACAGCAGAAGAATTATATGAGTTTATTGAGTCTATATTGTTTTTCTTAGAGAATAACGAAGATTATACAGTTACACTTGCACTGCCTTATGAAAAGCAACAACTTGCTGATACTATGGCATATAAAATAACTATGAACAATATGAATGATGTTATTGTTTATGATGAAATGAACGATAATAAATATGTAATTCAGGTTACACCTCGTGGATGTTTAAGTGTTTTCTATATTAATTTATACCCAGATAAAACTATTGATTATGTTTTAAGTGAAACTAAAGGAATAAATATATTTAGGGGTCAACTTAAAATTGATGATAACCTTTATAATGAAATTTATAAATGGGCAAAAAAATATGTTGCTGAAAATAAAACAGCCGGTTTTATTATGGGTGAATTTCATATAATGGATTATAAATTTGAAGTTAGTTTTAATGATGATTTTTTTGGAATAAAATCAAAATATAGTTATATTCCAAATTATACATTTAATAAAATTAAGGGTAATGGTCCATTAACAAGGCTATTGCAACTTCCTGAACTAAAGGCATTATTCGAGGAGTTAAAAGAATGATTTGCAATTTATTAATAGCAGATACAGGGATGTATGCTGATGAAAATATGCCTTCATTATCAGGATACAAAAAGTCACTTAAAGTTATAAAAACCAGACTCCCCTTAACAAATCAAGTTGAGCCTTTAGTATCAGGAAATAAAGATATTGTTATCTTAAGTGACATAAAGGCTGATATTCTTAATGTGCTTAATATTCTTCAAAAGTCAAATTATAGTGGAAACATTCACTTGATTTTGCCCTTACCTTTTGGAAAAATTACAAAGGGTACTATGCAATACAAAACACTATCAAATTTATCTAAGGTAAAATCCATTGCAGTTTACGACCCTTACAAATTAGCAATGAAAAAGTATAATACCATAGATAATGCTACTATAGAAAAAGTTATCAATGAACAGACAAGTCACTTATTAAATGAATTAGAAAGTATTGAAAGAAATATAGAAAATGTTTCTAATAAGTATTTCTTTGATTTTGATAAGAATATTTATGTTCAGACTAAGTTATTAAAAATAGTAGATAATTATGAAACTAACCATTCCCATAACATACAAAGCAATCCTAATTTTCACTATAGAAATGATGATGAAAATCCATTAATTAAATCGGTGAAAGCACCATCCCCAAGACCTGATGGAAAAGTGATTTGTAAGCAATTAAGAGCCATTCGTAAGGAATTTGCAAAGTTAAATGGGATTGACTATAACTTTAAAGAATGTACATATACCGGACCTTGTGCAGGTACTTGTATTGCCTGTGATAATGAGGCTAATGAATTAAGAGAATTAGCAAAGAATTTGGATAATGTGAAATATCCAAAGGTGGTTATGAACAACAATGATGAAAAATAATGAAAAGCAAAAAGCTGAAATAATGGGTATTAATAGGCACAGAATGGGAACTGACGGGAAAGGAATTTCAACACTTATTACATTCTACGGTTGTCCTCTAAATTGCAAATATTGTTTAAACCCACAATGCAAAAGTGAAAGTACGCCTTGCACCTATATTGAACCTAATGACCTTGTAAATCTTCTAATGGTTGATGATATATATTTTAAGTCAACAGGTGGTGGAATTGTATTTGGTGGTGGAGAACCTTTGCTAAATGCTGAATACATAAAGGAAGTTTGTGACCTAGTACCTCTCCAATGGAAAATACGAATAGAAACAAGTCTTAATGTTAAGTGGGATAAAATCGAACTACTTATACCCTATATTGACCAATGGATAATTGACATTAAAGATAGCAACACAGAAATATACAAAAACTATACAGGTGTAGATAACCTAAAAGTATATGACAATGTACTTAGATTAAGTCATAAAACCGGCAAAGAAAAGTTGTTAATCAGAATACCCAAAATTCCAAATTACAATACAGAAAAGAATATACAAGAAAGTGTAAAATTATATTCTAACCTTGGGAATATAGATGTTTTTAAGTATAGAATACTAAATAGGAATTATTAATAGGTCAAAAAAATAATAAATCAACACACAAAAAGGCTACCCGTTGGGTAGCCTTTACACTTGCTATAATCTTTTTTAATGCATTTCATTTCATAACATAAGTACATTAAGTTAACAAAATACTGAAAATCTTTCGGTGCAATTATGGTGCAAATCAAAATACTATTGCACCATAATGGATGCAAATAGTGTGCAATCCGAAAATAATTTGTATACCGATGAAAAATGAAAAAAGCCATAGAAATGGCTTATCCATGGGCTTTTTGAGGTATAAAGAAAAAGAGAAGTACCGATGTACTTCTTATTATGGTTATGGGTGACATACTTTCTTCTTGCACTACTGCCTACCTCGCTTTATAAGCACAAATACGAAAGGAAAGAGGAATCTACGCCCTCCCTAAAAACAGTCCACCGGACTGTTTTCTTAACGGTCGTCTTCAAGTCCTGTCACCCTATTGCTTGTTGTATAAAGAAAAAGAGAAGTACCGATGTACTTCTCTTTTTCTTGGTGCGGGTGACAGGACTTGAACCTGCACGTCGGTGAACACTAGAACCTAAATCTAGCGCGTCTGCCAATTCCGCCACACCCGCATATATTTTGATTTGAGTTGTTATCTCTCAACAACGTATGTTATTATATCCTATTAAATTCTAAAAGTCAATACCTTTTTTGAATTTTTTCGCAAAACATTTTATGATTTATTTGATTGAATAATAAAACAATAAATTATTTATATACAATTTAATAATTTTCCACAAGTTAAAGGTACTTGTAAATAAACAAGTACCTTTAATGCAATTTTAGTTTTCATTCCGGCAAAATCTAATTTTCTTTAATATAAACTTCACACATATTTCTAGATTTATTTCTAAGTATAATAATGTTATTTAATATAGAATTATCATTATCAATAAAAAGTGATTTATATGCCTTGTGATATGCCTTGTAATCATTTTTATCCATTTTGCTAAGTAAAGTTCCTTTAGCATAAAAAACCACTTTATTCTTTGAATTAAACACGCCTCTAGATTTATTATCAGTTTCTATTCTACCACCATTTAAAATAGTTATATTTTTTAAATAGAATGTATATTTATTATCATTTTCTTTTTTATAATTCTCGACTAAACATTTACATCTATAATATAAATTTTTTTGTTCAGTGTTATAATAAACATCACTACGAAAAGCTCCACTACCATCAATTCTAATAATATTTGCAAATTTCTTATTATTTTTAGAATTATAAGTACCTGCTATTTTGCTAAAATCTTCATTAATCTTATTATAGTGATTTATATATTTTATTGCCTTGTTATATGACATACCAATACATTTTGTTGGGTTGCAATACTTACTATAATTTTCATAATTCTTGTTGCTATAAAGAAGTAACTTATCTATTTTTTCTAGGCTATTTCGTTTGAATTTTTCATACTTTGCTTTATCTACATCTTTACTGTCAATTTCATATTGTGTAATTGCATCTTTATAAATTAGCGTTTTATATTTAATTCTATTTTTATTATCGTAACTCGTTGATAGCCTTTGTAATGTACCCTCATTTCCATTATAATCACAAGTAAAAATATAAAGATTTTTTTCATTAGCTTTTTGATACAATATACATAAATTTTTTCCCATTTCTTCTTCGCTTTGATAAAAATATAAAGCATTACAACTTAATTTTTTACATTCTCCATTATCATATGTATATATACTTAACGATACTGGGGTTGCGGCATTTTCGTTATCATCTTTTGTTACAAAAAGCAACTCAGGAGTATCATCTCCTAAAATATCTACAAATGAGATTTGCCTTAAATTATCCCCATTAACCTGTTTGTTATAGTCCTTAATAGCAAATGCATATTTTCTTAAGACATTTTTATATGCACTAAATGCTTTACTAAAATTAGTTTCCGGATCATTATTTTTTCTGGGAGTTGTAGAAGGGACTTTCGTAATTACCTGATAATTTTTTGTTGCCATAGTTATTGGCACTGTTTGTGGAACAACTTTTTTAGGAATAGTAGTTTGTTGCTCGTCAGTAGCTGTAGTTTTAATTACTGTAGTTTCTTTTTGAGAAGATGATTTCAGGGCAGTTGTTTCTATTGTGCTACTAAGGGTAGTAGTAGGCTTTGTTAGTCCGTTCTGTTTTGGTTCAGGTGTACCATAAAGAAAATTAGTGCTTAACAGTCCACCGAATGCTATTAAAATTGCAGTAACAATACTAACCATTGCTTTTAGTGACAATGATTTTGTAGTTGCTGAACCTAAAATTACTGAAATATTTGATGAGGTTACACCTAAAGTGTTAGACATATATGTAAAGAAATCCAGTGGCATCATACCGTTTAGTGTATAGCCCTTTTTCTTTAGTTTTTCAGCTTCTTTCTTTAATTTTTCTTCACCTAAACGCACTCTTGACTTAACAGTATTTTCTGAACAACCTAACATCTCTGCTATATCCTTAAAAGTTCTGCCCTCAATTCTGTTTAGTACAAGGGCAGTTCTTTGGTTATCAGTTAGTTTCGAAATTAACTGTTTGTATAAATCTATATTTTCGTTTGATTCTGCAACATTTTCCGGTAACGCACTTTGGTCACTGTTTGGGTCATCTGTTGTATATTCAAAATCTTCACCCATATATGTTGGCTTACTTTTCTTTATTAAATCTTTTGCCTTATTCTCTGCAACTTTGCTAATCCAAGAGGTAAATTCATTAGGCTTTTTTATTGTATCAATTTTTTCTATTGTTTTAACAAAAACATCCTCTGCTATATCCTCAGCATCATGATGATTTTTTAAGATACTATATGCCTTTTTATAGGCAATATTCTTTATATTTTTATACAATAAAACCGTTGCTTCGCTATCTCCGTTTTTTACTTTTTCAAGTATTTCTTTTGTACACTTAAATTTTTCTTTACTCATACTAATCCCTTATTTTTCTAAATTCTTTATATTTTTAGTTACTTACAATATATAGACGATTTAGGAAATAAAAAAGTTCAATTTTTCGGCAATTTCTTTTAAATTAAATCTACAGTAATCATTATACATTATTTTCACTTATTTTTTCAAATACTTTAGTTCTTTAAAAAAATATCCCCTTGAATATACAAGGAGATACTTCTTGGCATTTTTGTAATTTGTTTTTTGGTAAATTAAAATATGAAACAGGCACTTACTATTTTACTACAGATTTGGATTCACATAATACTAACTTTAATAATTAGGACATTATAGCGTAATAAAATAGTAAAATCCACCCTCCTTTCTTGTGCCTTTCGATATATAGACGATTAAGTACCTAAAAAAGTTCAAAGTTTTTAAAATTTTTTTAAAAAAATATCCCCTTGCTTAAAAACAAGGGGAATTCTTAGTAATAATATTTAATTCTTACTTCTTTGTAGTAACATTGACTTTTACCCAAGTTGAATAGGCTTTTCCGTTTTTATCGTTATAGTATGCACGAATACGGATATAAACTTTCTTTTTACCTGTTAGTTTCTTTACAGTTCGGGAAGTTGTGTTACCTTTCTTTACAGTAATTTTCTTTGCACCGGAGAAATTGCTCTTGTATGAATACTGAATTTCATAACCTTTAGCATTGGTAACTTTCTTCCAATTTAGTTTGAAAGCTTTTGTCATTGCAGTTGCTTTTACACTGCTAGGCTTAGAAAGTTTCTTCTTTGCTACTGTCTTTTGTGCTTTTATAACTTTGCCACATACTGAACAATGGCTACCGGCTGTTTTACCTGTAGTTGTATATGTTGCAGAAATTGCTTTATCAGTAACTACTGTGTGCTTAATCATAGGAATTTTTTCTGTATAAGTATCACCACAAGTTGCACAAGTATATATCTTAATACCTTCCTTTGAACAAGTAGGTTCTCTGGTTACGATAGAATCATAGGAATGTTCAAGTTTTGTAACATATGTATCTTTGTAACTATCTCCACAAAGTTCACAAGTATGTAATGTGTAACCGTCTGTTGTACAGGTTGGTGCTACTACTTTTTCAGAATATCTATGTTCCAGCTTTTCAATTTCTTCACTATATGTATCCCCACATACTGTACAAGTATATTGCTTAATACCCACTTCATTACAAGTAGGCTGTTTTGCTACTATACTTTTATATTCATGGTCTATTGTATCAACAAAGTCTGTTTTGTAACTATCACCACATAGTTCACAAGTATGAAGTACATAACCCTTTGCACTACAAGTTGGTGGTACTGTTTTTTCAGAATATCTATGTTCTAGCTTTTCGATTTCTTCATTATAAGTATCACCACATACTGTACAAGTATATTTCTTGATACCTGTTTCATTACAAGTAGGTTGTTTAGCTATTGTACTTTCATATGAATGTTCTACTGTATCAACAAAATCTGTTTTATAGCTATCACCACATAGTTCACATGTATGTAGTGTGTAGCCTTTTTCTGCACAAGTTGGCTTAACTTCTTTCTCCACATATCTGTGTTCCAGTTTTTCGATTTCTTCATTGTAAGTATCACCACATACTGTACAAGTATATTTCTTGATGCCTACTTCACTACAAGTTGGCTTTTTAGCTATTGTACTTTTGTATGAGTGTTCTACTGTATCAACAAAATCTGTTTTGTAATTATCTCCACATAGTTCACATGTATGTAGTGTGTAGCCTTTTTCTGCACAAGTTGGCTTTACTACTTTCTCCACATATCTGTGTTCCAGTTTTTCGATTTCTTCATTATAAGTATCACCACATACTGTACAAGTATATTTCTTGATGCCTACTTCACTACAAGTTGGCTTTTTAGCTATTGTACTTTTGTATGAGTGTTCTACTGTATCAACAAAATCTGTTTTGTAATTATCTCCACATAGTTCACATGTATGAAGTATATAACCTTTTTCTGCACAAGTTGGTTTTACTACTTTCTCCACATATCTGTGTTCAAGCTTTTCGATTTCTTCGTTATAAGTATCACCACATACTGTACAAGTATATTTTCTGATACCTGTTTCGCTACAAGTAGGTTGTTTTTCTACTGTACTTTCATAGTTATGGTCGATTATATCAACATAATCTTTCTTATAACTATCTCCACATAGTTCACATGTAAGGAGAGTGTAACCCTTTGCAGTACAAGTTGGTTTTACTACCTTTTCTACATATCTATGTTCTAGTTTTGGAATTTCTTCATTATATGTATCACCACAAACTGTACAAGTATATTTCTTGATACCTGTTTCGCTACAAGTAGGTTGTTTCTCTACTGTGCTTTCATAGTTATGGTCGATTATATCTACATAATCTGTTTTATAACTGTCACCACAAACTTCACAAGTATGCAGTGTATATCCCTTTGCAGTGCAAGTAGGTTCTACTACTTTTTCTTTATATTTATGTCCTAAGATTGGAATTATTTCGCTATAATTCTCATTACATCTTGAACAAGTATATTCTTTGTAACCTGCTGTAATACAAGTTGCCGGTATATCTTTAGTTACCTTGAAATCATGACCTAAAGCATCTTCATATACAACATATCTGTCACCACAATTTTGACAAGTATAAGTAATACTTCCTCTTGTAGTACAAGAAGCAACTGATGTTACCTGTGAAGTATAATTATGATCTAACTTAGGAATTACCTTTTGTGGTACTAAAACAGTACCACATACATTACAGTGGCTACCCTCTGTTAAACCATTTTCTGTACAAGTTGCAGGTTTACCATAGTCGGTGATTGGATTATGACCTTTTTCAGCTACATAAGAATCACGATATGTATCACCACAATTCTTACAAGTATGTTCTGTATAGCCCTTTTCTGTACAAGTTGGGTCAACAACCTTTTCGCTATAGTCGTGTCCAATAGCCTTTATGACTTCTCTTTTAATAACATCATCACAAGTTGTACAGTACATTACCTTTTCGCCATCATCTTCACATGTGGCTTTCTTTGTAGTAACCCACTTATTAGTAGGATTATGAATAATTACTTCAAAACTTGCAGTATGTTCTTTATAAGACACTACAACTTTGTTTGTTTCGTCAGTATCTCCAAAACCACTTATTATATAATCAGTAACCTCTTCTGAAGTTTTATTATTATAATAAACAGTTACAACCATACCGGTAGTGTCTAGTTGTTCACCTTTAAAATATACTGTCTTTTCCGGTGGAGTTACTTCTATCTTTACAATTTCTTTTTCTTTAATAATTACATCTATAGTTGTTGACTTACCACCATAGCTAATTGTAACCTTACCTTCACCGGCAGTTGTAGGTAATGGAGAAACATAATAATCTGTAACTACAACAGATTTACCATTGTTATAATTAGCAGTAACCTCCATACCTGTGGCATCAAATTTGCTACCAATAATGTATGTTGTCTTTATAGGTTCTTTTGTAATTGTAATTGACTCTAAAACTATTTCTTTTACTTCAATAGCAAGGTATGTTGTCTTGCCACCATAAGTAATCTTAATAGACTGAGTACCGATTTCGTCTGTAATTTCTGATGTTTCATAATCAGTAACTTCTTCTCTATCACCGTTATCGTATGAAGCCATAATTATCATACCGGTTTTATCAAATTTTTCATCTGTAAAATAAGAAGTTTTAGTTGGCTTTCTAAATACAGAAATATCTGTTAACTGTTTTTCTGTATATGTGACATCAAATGTTGTTGTGTAATCTTCATATGATACAGTTACTGTTTGTTTACCGGGAGTCTTTTTATAATCCAGTTGGAAATTTTTAACAGTTTCTGTAGTACCGTCATTACGAACTAAAATAATTTCTAGTCCGTTAGTATCTATAGACTGACCTTCAACATATGTAGTTTTTGTAGGCAGTGACTTTACTTTGATACCGTTAATTTTTAGAGGTACAACCTTTATTGTGAAACTTACTGAGTGGTTCTCATACTCATAAGTTACAGTATATGTACCTGACTTTGTAATATCTCCACCTCTTGTGTTAGAAGGTGTTAGTTTTACATTTTCAGAAGTACCATCATCATATGAAATCTTAGCTACTGCACCTGTATAGTCAAGTTGAGTATTACGAACAAATTCGGTTTTATCCGGACCACTAATAAGTGTAACATCAACTACAATAGGCTTTCTTACAACATCAATATCGTAAGTCAACGACTTGTCACGATAGGTTATTGTAACTGTTTGTTTACTAATAGAGGACATATCATAGCCACTTAGCATATCTTCGGTAATATCAACATCTTCTGAAGTGTTGTCTAAATAGTAAACTGTAATTTTACCATCAGCCTTAATTTCGTCACCTACATAATATTGAGTTTTAGAAGGCTTAACTTTAAATTCAATAGTGTCAATTTCTCGACCTTTATCTTGTCTGTTCTCTCTTAATTGAGGATAAGCGTATTCTGTTTCGCTATCAATTACCCAAGTGTTATTAAAATCAAAGCCTGAATAGTTAGTAAACTTTTTCATTTGAGCATCAGATAAAGACTTTGCACCGGGAGATGAAGCATTTTTTCCCTCTAAATAATAACAATTCTCAACGGTAGAGTCACTAAAACCTTTTTGTGTATTACCATAATACACTGAACCAACATTATAGCAATTTTTTATGCTATTTGTATTAGTATATAAAGAGGAAATAGCATAAATATCTTCTGTCGTATTAGCTCCGGTAGTATTATATACATCACCACAATTATAGCAATCAGTTATTGAACTTGAAGAAGATGTGCTATCACCGGTTATACCACCTTCACACAATATACCATAATAATTTTCTGCATAATTTTTTAAATTGCCACTATTATATGACAAAGCAATTTTACCGAAATTTCGTCCCGATAAACCACCCATATACATATAAGCACGATATCTATTATTATATCCATTATATACAGAACCACTTACTGTATCATTGTTAGAACATTTATTGATAACACCGTTTGCATTATTAACACCGGTTAAACCACCCTCATATACATAAGGATAAGTGTCTTTAGTGTAATATGAATATCCGTCAATATCGCCACCTAATATATGGCAATTTTCAATAGTACCCTTATTTTCGCCACAAATTGCACCAATATATTTACTATTTAAACTTTTATCAACACATTTGATACTAGTTCTGCTAATAGATAAGTTCTTAATTGTACCTGAATTGTTAGCAAATAATCCAAAATATCTAGAAGATGAACCTTCTACTGCTGTATTTGTTTCAATTCTTAACCCCTTAATGAGATGGTTGTTGCCGTCAAATACGCCTTTGAATTCTGTACCTTTGTACGTATCCCCACTACCAATAGGATTCCAACCGTTAGTTCCTAAGAAACAGTAGTCACCACCATTAGCAACATCTTCTGTCATATCAATATCTGCCATAAGAATGTAATTGCCACTTAAATCATTACGAACATTGTACAAATCTTTAATATTCCAGATTTCTTTAACATTTCCGGCAGCAAAAGCAGTTGTTCCTAAAGCCGAAAAACCACTTATTACCATTATCACTGATAATATTGAACTAATAATCCTCTTCATTATCTTACCTCCAATAAACGCATATTATTATTTTATCATTTTAAAATAAACTTTTCAATAATTTATTATATTTTTGCATTATTATACTAATATAATAATATTTATTTGTTAAAAACTAACAAAATACTTTTTACTTTTCTTAACTTACAAAAATCTTCATTAATACAATCAAAATATTAACAACAAACTTTTATAATAAATTTCACAGTATATTTCACAGTATAATTATATTTACTTATAAACAACTTTTAGTTATAATATTAGTAAACAAAAGGCTAATACATTTAATAATTACTTTATATAAGCTCTGATTTAACTTAGATTTAACATTCATACTCTTTTTATTTAACCTATAAGTGCTATAATATTAATAGAAAAGAACGGAGATGATATATATGATTTATTTCATAGAAGATGACCGTAGTATAAATGAAGCTGTATTTTATTCATTAAAAAACAGTGGCTTTGAAGTAAAAGGTTTTGAAAGACCATCAGATTTTTGGAAAGCTATGAAAGAAGAAACACCTGAACTGATTCTTCTAGACATTATGTTACCGGAAGAGGACGGTTTACAAATACTCCGAAAATTAAGAAGTAACAAAGAAACATCAGACCTGCCTATCATTATGGTAACAGCTAAAGATGCTGAGTATGATAAGGTTATTGGACTTGATAGTGGTGCTGATGACTATATGACAAAACCATTTAGTATGCTGGAACTTGTTTCCAGAATTAGAGCATTATTGAGAAGAACATCTAATCACAAAGATGACGGAGAAATTACTGTAGGCAAACTTACAATTAACCCTGAAAAACACATTGTAACTGCCAATGGTAAGAATGTTGTACTTACATACAAGGAGTATCACCTTCTTCTACTGTTAATGCAAAACAAGGGTGTTGTTTTTTCAAGAGAAAAGCTACTTAACAAAATCTGGGGCTATGACTTTGATGGTGAAAACAGAACCGTTGATGTACACATTCGTACCCTTAGAACAAAGCTAGGTGAATGTGGCAATATGATTGAAACTATCAGAGGATTTGGATATAAGATTGGTGAATAAAATGACAATGACAAAGAAAATATTCAAAAATATATTTTTAGCTTGTTTTTCTATGCTTGTTGTTACAATCGTTATTATCTTTGGTGTTATGTACAACTATCATGGAAAACAGATAATGAATGAACTTCATTCTGAAATAAATATAATTTCAGTTGGTGTTGAAGATGGTGGTACAAAATATCTTGATACACTAAGTAAATCGGAAAAGTCAAGAATTACTTGGGTAAACAAGGATGGTTCTGTTAAGTATGATTCCAGTGTGTCAAAAAGCAAAATGGAAAACCATCTGAACCGTAAAGAAATTAAGGATGCAATGAAAAACGGTACCGGTGAGGACATTAGGATGTCCGATACTTTATCTGAAAGAACTATGTACTGTGCAAAGTTACTTTCTGACAGTTCGGTGATTCGTATTTCAACCAGCCAATACACTGTTTGGATTTTGTTACTTAATATGTGGCAACCACTTGCGATTGTTGTGATAATTGCACTTGTGCTTTCATATATAATAGCTTCTTTATCTTCCAAAAAAATTGTTATGCCTATTAATGATCTTGACCTAGAGAATGTTGAGGCAGTTACAACATATGAAGAAATTGAACCACTGGTTCACAAAATCAGCCACCAAAACAGAGTTATTCGTGATCAAATAAAAGAATTAAAGCGAACTCAAGCTGAATTTAATGTTATCACCAGCAATATGAAAGAAGGTCTTTTGGTTCTTGACTTACAGGGCAAAATTCTTTCATACAATAAAAGTGTAAAAAAACTACTTAATATTTCATCTTTAGATGGTGAATACCTAGAGGATCTTACTGTTGATAATGAATTTAAAAGTAATATCAGCAACGCCATTCATGGAACACATATGTCAGATACCTTTGAATATGGCGACAGATATTTAAGTCTATACTGCAATCCTGTTGAAGTTGACAAAAAAATTAAAGGTGCTGTAGCAGTTATTCTTGATGTTACAGAAAAGCATCAAAGAGAACTTCTAAGAAGAGAATTCAGTGCTAATGTTAGCCATGAGCTAAAAACTCCACTAACTGCAATTTTAGCATCAGCTGAAATTGTTGGTATGGAGGCAACACCTAGAGAAACAGTAACTCACTTTGCACACAACATTACTAAAGAGGCAAACAGACTTATTACTCTAGTTAATGATATTATAAAACTATCTAAACTGGATGATAAATCATATGAACCTGAAGATAAGGAAGTTGACATTTATGAAATTGCAAAGAATGTTGAGGACACTCTATCTCCTATTGCAGACAACTGTGGTGTTAAATTAACATTATACGGTGAGAAAACAATAGTACATGGTGTACCAACACTACTAAGTGAAATTGTTTATAACCTAGTTGACAATGCTATTAAATACAACAAGCCTAACGGCTCGGTAACAATTACTGTTGCACCGGTTAACGGTAAAGCAACACTAATTGTTGAGGACACAGGTATTGGCATTAGCAAAGAAGATCAAAGTAGAATTTTTGAAAGATTCTACAGAGTTGACAAAAGCCACAGTAAAGAAGTCGGTGGTACAGGTCTTGGACTTTCTATTGTTAAGCATGGTGTTGAACATCACAACGGTAAAATGAAAGTTGAAAGTGAACTTGGTAAAGGTACTAAAATTACAATTAAATTTTAATTTCATAATTCAACACCATATCTATTAATTCAAAAACCTTAAAGCAAGCAATTAAGTTTTTCTATATTTAATTCCAAAAAGGAGTAGTAAATTTACTACTCCTTTGCTTTTTCTTATTTTTAAATTTTCAATTACCATCACAACAAAACATTTAATATATTATTCTAAAAGATAAAAGTCAACAAAACACTTGTAACAAATAGTTAAGAGATTTTATAAATTATTCATAAATTTATAGCATATCATACAAATTTATAGTGTAAACTTTGGGTGTAAGGTTAATTGAGAGGTAATTTCTTATGTGATATAATTATGTTACAGAATATATTATGAAAAACTTGAATGGAGGTTTTTAAATTGAAGAAGTTTCTATCAATAGCACTGTCTGCAACAATGATGGCTAGTACAGCTGCTTTGGCACCTGCAGTTAGTGCAAAAACAGTTGACAAAGTTACTTCATCTGCAAGTGAAAGTTCTACATCAAATGACAACTTCACTTGGGACAATGCGTCAGTGTATTTTCTACTAACTGACCGTTTCAATAACGGTAACACAAGTAACGACCACAGCTACGGCAGAGGTCTTGAAAAGGACGGTACTGTCACAACAAAAATGAATAGCAATGCTGCTTCATTCCAAGGTGGTGACTTTGTTGGTATTACTGAAAAAATCAACGAAGGCTATTTTGATAAATTAGGAGTAAATGCACTTTGGGTTTCTGCTCCATATGAGCAAATTCAAGGCTACACTTGTACCGGTACAAAGGAAAAGTCATCTATACCTCACTACGCATATCATGGTTACTATGCAGGTGACTATACAGATTTTGACCAAAACTTTGGTACTGAAGAAGAATTTAAGACAATGGTTGATACAGCCCATAATCATGGTCTTAGAGTTGTACTTGACATAGTTATGAATCACCCGGGCTACAACACTATGTATGATATGAATAAGTTTGGCTTTGGTAGATTACTAAATGGCTGGGAAGATGAATATTATTCATACAAAGGCTTTAATGATAAATACCACCAATTTATTACATACGAAGATGCTAACGATGACGGCTCACTTAAAAACGATTGGTCAACCTGGTGGGGTGGCAGTTGGTTAAGAGGTGGCCTCCAAGGCTATCCGGCATTTGCTTCAGGTAAGGACAATGTTCTAATGGGTTCTGCCGGTGGTTTGCTACCTGACTTTAGAACAGAATCAACTGAAGAGGTTGAACTTCCTACTTTCCTAGCTAACAAGTGGAAACAAGAAGGCAACTACGAAACTAAGATGGCAGAAATGAACCAATGGTTCAAAGAAAACAACAAAACAAAGAGAGTTAGAAACTACCTATGCTACTGGCTAAGCAGTTATGTTGAAAAATATGGTATTGACGGTTTCCGTTGTGATACTGCAAAGCATGTTGAACTTGACTCTTGGGCAGAGCTTAAGGACGATTGTGTAAAGGCTCTTGAAAAATGGCGTAAGAATAATCCGGATAAAGCCGGTGCAGATTGGGATGAACCATTCTGGATGACAGGTGAAGTTTACGGTAAAACTCTTTCAAGCCAAAATGATGAGTATTTCTCACAAGGCAAATTTGATTCAACAATTAACTTTGACTTCTCAGGTGGTAGAGGTATTACAGAAGCTTCAGGTGTTAACGCTACATATGAAAAATATGCTAATAACATCAACTCAAGCTCAACTTACAATGTTCTAACATATATTTCTTCTCACGATACACAGCTATGTGGCAGAAATAAAAATACTGATTCATATGATAAAGACAAGCTAATTTATCAGGGTTCAGCATTACAGCTACTACCGGGTGCAATTCAAATTTATTATGGTGATGAAACAGGCAGAAAGTATGTTACTGCTATCGGTGCATTAAATTCAACTATTTCAAGTGGTAACCATGATGTTCGTTCATTTATGAATTGGGATAGCATTGATAACGATATTCTTTCTCATTGGCAAAAAGTTGGTACATTCCGTAACAACCATGTATCTATTGGTGCCGGTTCTCACACTTCCCTAACTTCAACATCAGGTGCTGCTTTTGAAAGAACATATGACAAGAACGGTGTAAGCGACAAAGTTATGGCTTGTATTGGTGCTACAGCTAATACTAAAGTAACTATCACTGTTGATACAACTAAGTTTGCTAACGGTTCAATTCTAAAGAATGTTTATGATGGCTCAACATCTGCTGTTTCAAATGGCAAGGTAACATTTAACAGTGGCGATAATGGTACAATGCTAATTGAAGACACAGGTGAAAAGGTTACTACAGTTGACGTTAAGAGTATTAAGTTGAACAAAACTTCTTACACATACAACCGTACAAGAAAGAACGGCACTCTAACATTAAAAGCTACTGTAAATCCAACTGATGCAACTAACAAGAAAGTTACATTTGACTCAAGTAACAAAAAGGTTGCTACAGTTAACAGCAAGGGTGTTGTTACACTAAAGTCAAAGGGTACTGCAGTTATTACTGCAACATCCGGTGACAACAGTAAAATAAAAGCTACATGTAAGGTTAAAGTAGTTCAGAAAGTAACATCAGTTAAGCTAAACAAAAATACAATCACTCTAAAAGCAAAAGGTAAAGCTAAGCAAAAGACTTACACACTTAAAGCAACAGTAAACCCAAGCAATGCAAATGTTAAGACTGTTACATATAAGTCAAACAACAAAAAAGTTGCTACAGTTAACAGCAAGGGTAAAGTTGTTGCAAAGAAAAAAGGTAAAGCAACAATTACTGTTACTACAAAAGACGGTAAGAAAACTGCTAAGTGTACAGTTAAGGTAAAATAAATTATTAATTTTGCAACTGACTTTTAACCATTTTATTGATTATTTTAATTGTAAAGGTTAAGCACAAAAACAACTTATAATGCAACCCACCTTATCCTTTCTTTTAGTTTTGTTGCATTATAATATAACATCTCACTATTACATCTTACTAATTAACAATCTTCTATTACATTTCACTAAGCAACATCCTACTACTACATTTTACAAATTAGCATCTTACTATTGCACTTCACTCAACTAAAGGCATACTTCGGTATGCCTTTTTTCTTTTGTTTTTCTAATTTATAATAAATTAATTGCAGTTACCAATACTTATTGGTGGATAAATATAAATCAACTCTAAAATTTAGCCCTTTCATTTGATTGTCAGTTCTATAAATTTTGGGTTGTCTTTTTAATTTTGTTTGTGGTTAAGGGTAAGTTTGATAAATTATGGGTTTGTGGAGTTGTTTATGTAATATAGGTTAATTAAAGAATAACCGATTAATTTATCTAATTTATAGTTTTATCCCTCCTTCAGTCGATTTATAAAAGGTAAATTGCCGTTCCGTCAATTTACAATCGACTAGCTTTTCTAGCGAAAACGGCAAACCCTTTGTCCCTAACGGGACATTTCCCTTAGCAAGGGAATACCTCGTCTGAGGGAGCCAAGCGTAATATGTACAAATTTACAAGTTTGTACATAATTAAAAAATTGTACAGACCTTGTTGCCTCCCTCGCTGAGGGATAAGTGAGCATCCAAATTTAATATTTGGCTTTGCGAACTTATGCAGTGGCTGGTGGCTTTGCGTATGCAAAGACGGAAGGAGTGGTTGGAATTGTAAATTCATTTACAATTCCATATTAGCTGAAACTTTTCTATATTTCTAACTATAAAACATAAGAAAAATTATAAGTTACAGTTGTAGGGTCCACCATTGGTGGACCGTTACAAACTATCCTAAATAAAGGTATTTTGCCCTATGTAGTAAATTATAATTTATAGTCCGCAAATAGGACAAAATCCCATAGACATCACACTTTTTAACGGCGAACAATTAAGTGAACATCAAAGAAAACGAGCCATAGGCGAAGTTTGATTTGCTAATGTGAACTTATGCAAAAGTTTTTTGTATAAAAACTTTTGTAGTGAAGCCCCTACGACTGTGAGCCAAAACTTTGTTATTATTCATCCTCACAAACCCAAATTTGTAGAAGTGATTTACCTTAACTCACAGATTAAATTAAAAAATTTATTTAACTGAACTTAATCTACAAACAAAAATACTCATATAAAACAACAACAGCACAACTTTCGTTGTGCTGCTGCTGTGTATTTTTGATAGTGAGGTATAGAAAAAATACTACATTCATCAAAAAAACATTAACATTTAACATTTTCACTTGAGGGGGAGTCAGGAATCCCACAAGTAATTATATTATAATCCTATTTTTTTAATAAGTCAACTACCATATACTATTATATAGTAAATTCATTATACTAAATTATTATAACAAAAAGGCTTTCACTACAAAGTAATGAAAGCCATAATTTATATATTTAGAAATTAATCTTTCTTGCCAAACTTACGGAAACGAGCATATCTTGTATCAATAAGTTTATCTGTGTCAACAGCCATATTTTTCTCAAATGTTCTGGCAACCAACATTTTTAGCCCCTCAAACATTTTTCTATCATCACTATCAACAGGTTCACGAATAATTCTTTCAATAACACCTAGGTCAAACAAATCGTGAGAAGTTAACTTTAAGCAGTTAGAAGCCTCAGGTGCTTTTGAACTATCTTTCCATAGAATTGATGCACAACCCTCAGGTGAAATTACTGAATAAATACTATCTTCAAGCATCCAAACTTCATCAGCAACTGCCAGTGCCAAAGCACCACCTGAACCACCCTCACCGATAATAATGGAAAGCACAGGTGTCTTTAGTGTCATCATTTCCATAAGGTTTTCAGCAATAGCAAGACCTTGACCTCTTTCCTCAGCACCGATACCGGGATAAGCACCACTGGTATCAACTAAGCAAAATACAGGTCTGTGGAACTTTTCAGCCTGTTTCATAAGTCTTAATGCTTTTCTGTAACCCTCTGGGTTAGCAGAACCAAAGTTACGGTTCATTCTTTCCTTAGTATTTCTACCTTTTTCAATACCGATAACTGTGATAGGCTGGTCATAAAGCATTGCTAAACCACCAACAATAGCCTTATCATCACCAAATCTTCTGTCACCATGCATTTCAATAAATGATGAACCGAACATTTTGTTAATATAATCAACGGCAGTTAATCTCTTAGAGTCTCTAGCTGCCATTACCTTATCATAAGCATTCATTATTCTTGAACCTCCTTGTTAGGATTGTGAATAGAAAGAAGATAAGCAAGAGTTTTCTTCATATCTTTTCTCTGTACAACAGAATCTACAAAACCTTTTTCAAGTAAGAATTCTGATCTTTGGAAACCCTTAGGAAGTTTAGTGTGGGTTGTTTGTTCAACAACTCTCTGTCCTGCAAATCCAACAAGAGCCTTTGGCTCAGCAAGGATAATGTCACCCTCCATAGCAAATGAAGCAGTAACACCACCTGTTGTTGGGTCAGTTAGAACAGTAATATATAGAAGCCCTGCATCACTATGACGCTTTACTGCACCGGAAGTCTTTGCCATCTGCATTAGTGAAAGAACACCTTCTTGCATTCTGGCACCACCGGAAACTGTGAAAATAACAATAGGTAGTCTATTGTCTGTAGCATACTCAATAGTTCTTGTAATCTTTTCACCGGTAACAGTACCCATAGAACCCATCATAAAGTCTGATGACATAACACAAATCGCAGTATCATTGCCACCGATTTTACAAGTACCTGTGATTACATTTTCTTTTTCATTACTTTTTTCTTTAGCAATTCTTAGTTTTTCTTTGTAGTTAGGGAAATTAAGAATATCTGTACTTTCCATATCCTTATTCATTTCAACGAAAGTACCCTTGTCGGCAACAATCTTAATTCTTTCCCTAGCAGTCATTCTAAAGTGATGATTACATTTACTGCAAACACTAAGGTTTTCTTTCAAATCACTTGCCAAAAGCATATTGTTACAAGCAGGACACTTTACCCACATTGAATCAGGAACAAATGGCATTGAGCTATTTGAGTCATTAGAACCCTCAAGTTCATTCTTTGGTTTTAAAAAAGTAAATAAATCCAACATAATCACCCATTTCGTAAATTATTCGTAAAAACTATATAAGTACATTATAACACGATTTTCACTTTGATACAATTACTTTTTTCTTCTCTTCTCAAATTCTTCAATAAAATCAGTTGTATAAGAACCATCAATAAATTCTTTAGCAGAAAGAATTTCAATCTGTAGGTTTCTGTTGTGGTCAATACCACTGATTGAAAGTTCAGAAAGTGCCATCTTCATCTTTCTGATAGCAAGATCACGAGTTCTGCCTTGAACAATAACCTTACCTACCATACTGTCATAGAATGGTGGAATAACATAATCCTGATAAATAGCAGTATCAAAACGAACAAATGAACCACCCGGAATATGTAGCTTTGTAATCTTACCACAAGATGGACGGAAGTCCTTGTCAGGATTTTCTGCATTAATTCTACATTCAATGGCGTGACCATGGAAGAAAATCTGATCCTGAGTTTTATCAAGCTTACAACCGGCAGCAACTCTAATCTGCCACTGCACCAGGTCAAGACCTGTTACCATTTCTGTAACACCGTGTTCAACCTGTAAACGAGTATTCATTTCCATAAAGTAGAAGTTCTTGTCCTTATCAAGTAGAAATTCTACTGTACCGACTGAATTGTAGTTTACTGCCTTAGCAGCCTTAGTAGCAGCATCCATCATTTTTGCTCTGATTTTAGGAGTAATTGATGGGCTAGGACTTTCTTCAATTAACTTTTGGTTCTTTCTCTGAACAGAACATTCTCTTTCACCAAGGCATAGAACATTGCCGTGCTTATCACAAAGCAACTGCATTTCAATATGCTTAACCGGTTTTAGGAATTTTTCTATGTAGCAACCACTGTCACCAAATGCACTTTTAGCTTCACTTGATGCACTTCTGAAAGCATTTAGGAAATCCTCTTCTTTTTCAACAAGACGGATACCTCTACCACCACCACCGGAACGAGCTTTAATAAGAATTGGGTAGCCAATCTTACCGGCAGCTGCTTTAGCTTCATTTTCATCTTCAATAACTTCTGTACCGGGAGTAACAGGTACACCGGCTTTTTGCATTGTTTTTCTTGCTTTATCCTTGTCACCAAGGTCCTCAATCATCTGAGAAGATGGACCAATGAAAGTAATGTTACACTTTTCGCAAAGAGAAACAAACTTTGCATTTTCAGAAAGAAGTCCGTATCCCGGGTGAATAGCCTGAGCACCGGAAGAAACAGCTATTGTTAAAATATTAAGCATATTTAAGTAACTATCCCCTACCTGAGCAGGACCAACACAATAGGCCTCATCAGCTAATGATACATGAAGGGCATCCTTATCAGCTTCACTATAAATAGCAACTGTGCTGATACCCATTTCTCTACAAGCTCTGATAATTCTTACTGCAATTTCACCACGGTTTGCAATTAAAATTTTTGAAAACATTTTTAAATCTCCAATCCTCTAGGAGTTTTACTTTACAGCAAATGACATTTCTGCCTGAACATGAAGTTTGCCGTTTACATAACCCTTTGTACTAATAAAATAGAATGGTGCTCTTACTCTTGTAACTGTAGCAACAGTTTCCAATGTGTCACCGGGTAGAACAGGTTTCTTAAACTTAACACCATCTAACTTTGTAAAGTAAGGTGTGCCACCTTTTACCTTATCAGCAAGAAGTACACAACTAGCCTGTCCCATCATTTCACAAAGAATAACACCGGGAACAACAGGGTTACCCGGGAAGTGACCTTTTAAGAAAAATTCGTCACCTTTAATTGTATAATAACCTTTTGCCTCATTTTCACCTGTTAATTCTGCTCTTTCAACAAGTAGCATATTATCTCTATGAGGTAAAATCTGCTTAATTTCTTCTTGATTCATTTTAAATTACCTTTCTTTAGTTGTAATTTATTTTTACATATTAATGCATAATGGGGCGAACAATGTTCGCCCATACAAATTTTTATGTAAAATTATTCAATAACGAAAAGTGGCTGACCGTATTCGATAATGTCACCATCTTTAACAAGGATTTCCTTAATAGTGCCATCTTCTTCTGCCTGAATTTCGTTCATTAGCTTCATAGCTTCAATGATACAAACTGTATCACCCTTTTTAACTGTCTTACCAACGGTTACATATGGTTCAGCTTCAGGAGATGCTGCCTTATAGAAAACACCAACCATAGGTGCTTTGATTGTTTTACCTGAAGGCTTTGAAGCAGATACCTGAGTTGGAGCAGACTGCTGTACAGGTGCAGTTTCTACTACAGGAGCTTGTACAGGAGCAGGTGCAACAGTAGGTGTTGGGGCAGTAGCATTAAAAGCTACTGCAGGAGCAACAGGCTTATTCTTTTCAATACGAATTCTTCTGCCCTTTTTTGTTTCTATTTCAAGAACACTTAAATCGTTCTTATTAGCAAGTTCAATTAATCTTTTAACATCATCAAGGTCATACTTCTTTAGTTTAAAAACTTCCATCTTAGTCCTCCATAAACTTCTTGAAGATTAGGCAAGCATTGTGACCACCAAAGCCAAGGTTAGTAGATGCTGCAACATTTACATCTCTCTTAACTGCCTTGTTAGGTGTGTAGTTAAGGTCACATTCTTCATCTTTTTCTGTGTAGCCGATTGTTGGTGGAATAATACCATTCTTTAGAGCAAGTGTACAAACAATAGCTTCTAATGCACCGGTAGCACCAAATAGGTGACCTGTCATTGACTTTGTTGAAGAAACATTTACTCTGTAAGCATTTTCACCAAGAGCCTTCTTGATAGCCTTTGTTTCTGTTACATCATTTAGGTGAGTTGATGTACCGTGAGCATTCCAATACCATTCTTCGTCACCTGTAACATTAGCTTCCTTCATAGCTACCTTAATTGCCTTTGCAGGAGTTTCGGCAGTTGCATCAGGAGCAGTAATATGGTGAGCATCACAAGTGTTACCATAACCGGCAATTTCAGCATAAATCTTAGCACCACGAGCCTTAGCGTGTTCATATTCTTCAAGAATCATACATGCGCCACCTTCGCCCATAACAAAGCCATCACGGTTCTTGTCAAATGGGATAGAAGCATTCTTAGGGTCATTTCTTGTTGTAAGTGCCTTACAGTTTTGGAAACCGGCAATTGATAGTGGAGAAACTGCAGCTTCTGCACCACCTGTTATAATTGCATCACAGTAGCCATCTCTGATAGCATGGAAAGCTTCACCGATTGAGTTTGCACCTGTTGCACAAGCAGTTACGATTGGCACACAAGGACCTTTTGCCTTGAACTTAATAGCGATTGTGCCTGAGGCCATATTAGCAATCATCATTGGAATAAAGAATGGGCTAACCTTTCTTGCACCAAACTTTTCCATATTGATAGAGTTCTTATAGAAACTATCAAGGCCACCGATACCGGCACCTACATAAACACCAAAGTTATCTTCTTCAATCTTGCCTAGGATGTCACTGTCTTCTACAGCTTCAGTTGCTGCTGCAACTGCATACTGTGTATATAAATCGTTCTTTCTTAAATCTTTCTTTTCAAAATACTTTGTTGGTTCAAAATTTTTAACTAAACCGGCAATCTTAACCTTTAGACCTTCTGTACTAAAGCGTTCTTCAGGAATAAAGTCAATACCTGAAACACCGTTTACAAGGTTGTCCCAAGTTGTCTTAATATCATTACCTACCGGAGTCACTGCTCCAATACCAGTTACTACTACTCTTCTCATATTAGCTACCTTTCTTCGTAAATTTAAGGCAAATTACATTGCCATACCACCGTCAACTCTTAGAACTTCACCTGTAATATATGAAGCATCATCAGAAGCTAGGAAACAAATTGCATTTGCAACATCTTCAGGAGAACCGGCTCTCTTCATTGGGATACCACTTGAAATCATATCCTTTGCCTTATCAGAAAGCTGATCTGTCATATCTGTGGCAATATAACCAGGAGCGATAGCATTAACTGTAACATTTCTGCCGCCTAGTTCCTTTGCAACTGACTTTGTTAGACCGATGATACCTGCCTTTGATGCTGAATAGTTAGCCTGACCTGCATTACCCATAATACCAACAACTGATGCAAGAGAAATAATTCTACCACTTCTCTGCTTCATAAAGTGCTTATAAGTTGCTTTCATCATATTGTAAGTACCCTTTAGGTTAACATTGATAACTGCATCAAAATCAGCTTCTGTCATCTTAACCATAAGCATATCACGAACAATACCGGCATTATTAACCAGAATATCAAGACCACCAAAGTCCTTAATAACTGCATTAACAGTTTCCTGTGCTGATTCAAAGTTTGAAACATCACTCTTATAGAACTTTGCCTTTGCTCCCATCTCTTCTAATTCTTTAATAGCAGGAGCTGCCTTTTCTTCGTCACAAATATCAGTAATAATAATTGTTGCACCTTCACTTGCTAACTTCTTACAAGTAGCAAAACCGATACCTCTTGAACCACCAGTTACAAGAGCAATCTTACCTTCTAACTTCATATACTTCTCCTTTTTCTTACACATTTAGTGCATCTAAATCTTCTTTATTTTCAACCTTAATTGCAGTAACATTTCTGTCAATTTTCTTAATTAGACCTGTTAGAGTCTTGCCAACACCAACTTCAATAAATGTGTCAACACCATTTGCAATTAAATTCTCTACTGTTTTCTGCCACTTTACAGGGTTCTTACACTGATTAGTAATAAGTGACTTATAATCCCCACTATATTCTTCTGCTGTATAGTTTGCATAAAGTGGAATAGTTGGTTCATTTAGTGTCATATCTGCCAGATATTCACCAAGACCAACAGCTGCCTTAGCCATATAAGGTGAGTGGAATGCACCACTTACTGCTAAAGGTACTGCTCTACCTTTTTCACTTTTAATCTTTTCGCAAAAAGCATCAAGGTTATCTTTGTTCATAGCAACAACTGTCTGTGCAGGTGAGTTGTAGTTAACAGGCCAACATTCATCAAATTCAGAAGCAATTTCTTCTATTCTTTCAGGTGTTAGCTTCATAACTGCAACCATAGCACCGGGAGTTTCATTTGCTGCTTTATCCATTAATTCTGCTCTCTTACAAACTAGTTTGAAAGCATCTTCGTAACTCATAATTCCACTAAAGCCAAGTGCTGCAATTTCACCTAATGAGAAACCTGCAACATAATCAATTTTAATGCCTTTTTCTTTAACTGCCTCAGCAGCAGCAAGGTCAGCAGTAAAAACTGTAGGCTGAGTGTTTACTGTAACAGAAAGTTCTTCCTTTGTACCGTTAAAGCACTGATTGCTTGTACCCTCTCTAATAGAGTCAGCCATATCATAAACTGCCTTAGCAGCAGGAGAACAATCATATAATTCTTTGCCCATACCGGGATACTGTGCACCCTGACCTGAGAATACTAATGCTATTTTACCCATTGTGTAGCTCCCTTTAGTGTTTCCTCAGCTTGAGTAAACATTTCTTCAATAATTTCCTTAGCAGGTTGTTCTTTCTTAACCATAGCAGCAACCTGACCGGCTAGTACAGTACCGTTCTTTACATCACCTTCACGAGCTGCAAGTCTTAGCTTACCTGTACCCATACTTTCAAGCTTTTCATCATCACAATTTGTACGGTCATATTCGCAAGCCTGATATTCCTTAGTAAAGCTATTTCTAATTGAACGAACAGGATGACCCAGACGCTTACCTGTAACAACAGTATCAATATCCTTAGCCTTTAGGACTTTTTCTTTATATTCATGAGCGATAGTACATTCATCACATACTAAGAATCTTGTACCAACCTGTACACCCTTAGCACCTAGCATAAAAGCAGCAGCAATCTGTCTGCCATCAGCAATACCACCGGCAGCAATAACAGGAATATTAACTGCATCTACAACCTGAGGTACAAGAGCCATTGTAGTTAAGTCACCAACATGACCACCACTTTCGCCACCTTCAGCAATAACAGCAAAAGCACCACGCTTTTCAACCATTCTTGCAAGTGCAACAGAAGCAACTACAGGGATAACCTTAATACCTGCTTCAGTCCACATTGGCATATATTTTGTAGGAGTACCGGCACCTGTTGTAACAACCTTTACTCCTTCTTCAACAACAACCTTTGCTACTTCATCAACGAATGGTGACATCATCATAATGTTTACACCGAAAGGTTTGTCAGTCATTTCTTTACATTTCTTAATTTCTGCACGAAGTTGTTCTCCGTTAGAATTCATAGCAGCGATAATACCAAGACCACCGGCATTTGAAACACCGGAAGCTAAAGAAGCATCAGCAACCCAAGCCATACCACCTTGAAAAATAGGGTATTGAATACCTAATTCTTTATTAATAACAGTATCAATCATTATGTACCTCCAATTTACGCAACCTAGAAAATAGGTAGTTTTAGTAGATAAACCTTTTTGCAAAATTGCAAAAGGGCACAATTCTCCAATCTTTGTTATTGTACTATAAAAAAGCCTTATTGTCAATGAACTGCACCCTTGTTTTTCCTCTTATAGTTCATAATTAAAAGGTTTTTATAACTTAAAATTTTGTGTATTATTAATCATAATTATATATTTTTGTCTATTAATTAACCGTTTTTTCATATACTTTATTTTAAAAAACTGTTTTCACACTCAACTAAAGCTAACTGCAAAAATCTTCCAAACATTTTCTCAGAGAAGTATCTCCCTTAACCTCTATTCCCTCTTTTAATTTATCTTGGTCATCATAAGGCAAAGAACTAACAAGAGTATCTGTTTTTATCATTGGAGATTTTTCATTTTTCTTAAAAACCGAAACATAACCTTTGTAATTTTTCACATAATAAATTTCTGATGCAGTAGCCTTTTGCTGACTTAAAGTTTGAGCAAATTCTTCCTCCTTAAGTTCAAAATTTGCTGACACAAAAACCGATGCAAAGAGAATACATCCGGTTAGGATAATAGCTACATATTCCTTCATATGTTCAACTTCCTTTCACATAATTAGAAAAATATTCCTTCAAGGAATTATTTTTTCATAAAATTATACGAATATTCATATATTAAAAGATTTTTTTTGCACATATAAAGAAAAAGTAAAAAATAGGTTTATTTTTGTATGATAATATGGTACAATGTTATTTGTTATGTTTTACATATATATTGAAAAATTATAATGTAGATAATGTACATAATAAAATTACAAATAAAACAGAATATTGCCTTAAAAAGGAGGTGGTCGGTTTGAGAGAAACTGATATCAGTAAGATGAGTACAAAGAAACCTTCTGGTAGAAGTGAAATCGAACACGACAAAAAAGGAACTAGTAAAGTAGTATTTTCAGGTATTGGAAAAGCTATATTCACCATTTTTATGGTTTTCGTATGTGCTATTGTTGCTGTAGGTATCAGCCTAGGGGTATATATCTTTGGCATTGCATCTGAACCAACCGGTATTGACCTGGTTGCTGCAAGTCTAAACCTAACCAGCCACATTTATGTACAAAACGATGATGGTGAGTTTAAGGAATATCAATCCATTTACGATACAGAAAACAGAGTATGGGTTGACTTTAAGGACATTCCTCAGCATATGAAAGATGCTATGGTTGCAATCGAGGACAAGCGTTTCTATGAACACCACGGTGTTGACTGGCAGAGAACTGCCGGCGCTATGCTTTCCCTATCCTCCGGTTCAAGTAGCTATGGTGGTTCTACTATCACTCAGCAGTTAATCAAGAACCTTACTGACGATAACCAAGTTTCCCTAAATCGTAAGATTAGAGAAATTTTCAGAGCGTTGAATGTTGAAAAGGAATACACCAAGGATCAGATTCTTGAGGCATACCTAAACGTTGTAAACTTTGGTAACAACTGTCAAGGTGTTCAGGCTGCATCTCAGCTTTATTTTGGTCAAGATATTCAGAAGTGTTCTATTGCTCAGTGTGCTGCTATTGCAGGTATCACACAGAACCCTAGCCAATGGAACCCTCTTATCTATCCTGAAAACAACAAAAAACGTAGAGAAGTTGTTATCAAGGAAATGTACAACCAAGGTAAGATAACAAAAAAAGAATATGAAGACGCTATGAAAGAGTCTAAGAATATGAAGTTCGTTGGTTATAACCAGAAGAAAGAAAAAGAAGAAGTCTATGTTCAGAACTGGTATATCGAAGAACTTATGAATGACCTTAAGACTGATTTAGCAAAGCAGAATGATATTTCTGAAAAGGCTGCATCAAGAATGCTTTCAACACAAGGCTTAAAGATTTATTGTGCTATGGATACAAAGATGCAGGATTACATTGAAAAAGTCGGCAGAAGCGTTAACTCAGAAAATGATGTTACCGGACTTCAAACAGCCATGACTCTTATGGAATATGACGGTAGAGTTGTTGCTACTACCGGTTCTTCCCTAAAGAAAACCAGCAACAATCTTTTTGACAGAGCTACATCAGCAGCTTTACAGCCCGGTTCATCTATTAAACCTGTAGTTGTTTATCCTTATGCTATTGAACACAATGTTTTAACATATGGTTCACTTGTAGAAGATGAACCACTTGATGACTATAAGGTTGGTACAGACGGATATGCTGAAGCAGGTCCTACAAACTGGTACAACGGTTATAAAGGCTCAATGTCACTTCCGGATGCTATCGAAATTTCTTCTAATGCAACAGCTGCTCAGGTTATGGACAAAATCACTCCGGCTGCTGCTTATAAACAAGTTACTCAGTTAATGGGCTTTACTCATCTTGATGAACAGGATGGTAAAGAAGTAGGTGCTTTGTCTATCGGTGGTATGACAGGTGGTGTTACTGCAAGAGAAATGGCAGCAGCTTACCAGTACCTAGGTAACGGTGGTCAGTATTATGAACCATACACTTACTACTATGTAACTGACAATAACGGCAAGGTTATCATTGACAAGAGAGATCAAATGCCAAAACAAGCATACTCAGATGAAACTGCTGCTATTATGAACAGAGAACTTCACTTTAACGTTACTACTTCCCACAACACTCAGGCTTATAACGCCAGAATTGACGGTTGGGATATTATCGGTAAAACAGGTACAACTAATGACGATAAGGATAGTTGGTTCTGTGGTTGTTCTCCATATGCAACACTTGCAGTATGGACAGGTTTTGATACACCGGCAACTAACCCGGACACATCTATTGCAGCAAAGAATTTCCAGACAGTTATGTCAAAGTATCTAAAGGGTAAGAAGAAAAAGTCTTACAACTTCCCTGCTGATATGGAAGAAATTTCTTATTGTGTAGATTCCGGTTTATTAGCATCGTCTTATTGTTCAAATACAAGAACTGGTTATTACTTCAAGGATAAAAAGCCTGATTATTGTTACGGTGACCACAGTGGTACAGTTTACTACAACAATGATGACACTTATAGCAATGATAATAACAATAACTATACTGACTATAATGATTATACAACAGCTTATAACAACAATAACGATTATAGTTATGAAGCAACAACTGAGGGTGCTACAGAAAGTGGTGGAGAAAATGAACCTGCTTCTCAGGAAAATCAAGAAACCAAAGCACCTGAAACTCAAGCTCCGGCAACAAAACCTGCTGAGAACAATGAACCTGTAGCAACTACAGGTTCAGCAAACTAACAAAGATTTTTAATAATACAAGATAAATATACAAGAGAGGTACAGATATGATTTCAGTAGCAATTATGGGTCACGGTACAGTTGGCTCAGGTGTAGCAGAAATTCTGACAACACACAAACAGAAACTTTTCAAAGCAGTTGGCGAGGAACTTTATGTTAAGCACATTCTTGACTTAAGAGAATTTCCTGATAGCCCACTGGCAGACAGATTTACAAAGAACTTTGAGGACATTGTAAATGATATTGAAGTAAGAGTTGTTGTTGAAGTTATGGGTGGTACAAACCCTGCATATGACTTTGTTAAAAGATGCTTACAGGCAGGTAAAAGCGTTGTAACATCTAACAAAGAACTTGTTGCAAAGCATGGAGCAGAACTTCTTGCAGTAGCAAAAGAAAACAACGCAAACTTCCTATTTGAAGCATCAGTTGGTGGTGGTATTCCAATTATCAGACCACTTTCACAGTGCTTAGTAGCAAATGAAGTTGACGAAATTGCCGGTATTTTAAACGGTACAACAAACTTCATCTTTGGTAAGATGATTAACGATAATATGGACTTTTCAGATGCTCTAAAGTTAGCTCAAGACCTAGGTTATGCTGAAAGAAATCCGGAAGCTGACATTGAAGGTCACGATGCTTGCAGAAAGATTTGTATTCTTGCTTCTCTTGCATTTGGCAAACATATTTATCCTGACAATGTTTACACAAAGGGTATTTCAGAAATTACACTTGACGATGTTAAATATGCAGACAGCCTAAACTATGTTATCAAGCTAATCGGTGATGTTAAGAAAACAGAAGATGGCAAGCTAGACATTCTTGTTGCTCCAATGCTACTTTCAAAGGATTGTATCCTATCAGACATTAACGATGTATTTAACGGTATCTTAGTTAAGGGTGACTGTACAGGTGATGTAATGTTCTACGGTAAGGGTGCCGGTAAGTTACCTACTGCATCAGCAGTTGTAGCCGATGTTGTTGACTGTGCAAAGCATCTAAAAGCCAGAAAGAGAATTTTCTGGACAGATAGTGACGGAAGTCAGGTTGCTTCATATAAAGATAGTAAGACAGCAATGTACATAAGAGTTGCCGGTAAGGGTGAAATGGCACAAAGCCTATTCCCTGATTCAGAAATTATGAAGGCTGACGGCAACACAGTTCTTATGACACAGGAATATAAGTTTGGTGAAATTGAAGAAAAGATTGCTAAGCTTAATGAAAATGGTGAAAAGGTTCTTTCTGCTATTAGAATCGGTAACCTTTAATTAATTAGTTTATCATTTTAAATCTATATAAAAATTCACTTAGGTGGAAAATAAGGAGATAGGAAATGGCACTTATAGTACAAAAGTTCGGTGGCTCATCAGTAGCCAATGCCGAAAGAGTGTTCAACGTTGCAAAGATTGTAACAGACACTTACAAAAAGGGTAATGACGTTGTAGTTGTAGTATCTGCTCAAGGTGATACAACAGATGACCTCATTGCAAAGCAAATGGAAATCAACCCAGAGGCTAACAAGAGAGAAAGAGATATGCTACTTGCTTCAGGTGAGCAGATTTCAATTTCACTACTTGCTATGGCTTGTGAAAAGCTTGGTGTACCGGCAATTTCACTACTAGGCTGGCAGGCAGGTTTCCAGACAACATCAGCACACACATCAGCTAGAATTAAGAATGTTGATGGTCAGAGAATTCGTCAGGAACTTGACCAACACAAGGTTGTTGTTGTTGCCGGTTTCCAGGGTATTAACCGTCACGAAGACCTAACAACTCTAGGTAGAGGTGGTAGTGACACATCTGCAGTTGCTATTGCGGCTTCCCTACACGCTGACTTATGTCAGATTTTCACAGATGTTGAAGGTGTATTCACAGCTGACCCAAGAAAAGTTAAAAACGCAATTAAGCTAAAGGAAATTTCTTATGACGAAATGCTAGAACTTGCAACACTTGGTGCACAGGTTCTTAACAACCGTTCTGTAGAAATGGCTAAAAAATACGGAATTGAACTTGAAGTACTTTCAAGTCTTACTAATAAACCAGGTACAATAGTAAAGGAGAAACCAAAGATGGAAAAAATGATTATTTCAGGTGTTGCTAAAGACTGCGACATTGCAAGAATTTCAATAAAGGGTATTCCAAACGAACCGGGCTTTGCTTTCAAAGTATTCTCAAAGCTTTCAGCAAAGGATATTAATGTTGACATTATTCTTCAGTCTGTTGGTACTGAAGGCACAAAGGATATTGCATTTACTGTTGCTGCTGATAAGGGTCAGGAAGCTGTTGACACTCTAAACGACAACAAAGATGCTCTAGGCTTTGAAGAAGTAACACTTGACAAGGATGTTGCTAAGATTTCTATTGTTGGTGCAGGTATGGAAAGCCATGCCGGTGTTGCTACAAAGATGTTTGAAGCACTTTACAACAACAATGTTAACATTCAGATGATTGCTACTTCTGAAATTAAGACATCTGTTCTTATTGCTAAGAAAGATGCTGACAGAGCTGTTTCTGCAATTCACGATAAGTTCTTTGACTAATATTTATTAGTATTAACTTACATTTAAATTATTCAGGGGCGAATTAAATTCGCCCCTTTTTGTTTTTCATATTAATTTTAAATATCTATTTGCCAATGCAATTTTTTCAATTTTGTTTGTGTAATCTATAAATCACTTCTACAAATTTGGGCTTTTCAATTTTGTTTGTGGGTTATAATAAATTAGTTCTACAAATTTGGGTTTGTGGGGATATTATATTTTAAAAGATGTAAACTATGTCCTTGTATAAACTGTAAATTATGTGATTGTACAATTATAATACAAAAATATTTTGTAGCATAAATAATACCGGTTTTTATATCATATTATGGCTAACAGATGTAGGGTCCACCATTGGTGGACCGAGCAAATCAACCTTTATAAAAGTATTTTGTCCTATGTAGATATTATAAATATTTAGTCTGTAAACAGGACAGTAATCCCATAGGTATCACACTTTTTGACGGGCGAACAGTGTTCGCCCCTACGACTGTAAGTCAAAATTTTGTTATAATTCACACCCACAACCCCTAATTTGCAATATACTATTTTGAATAGCATAATAAAATAATCAGATACAAAATTGAAAGGCAATAATTTATAAAACAAAAGGGATTTTCTTAAATCTATTAATAAATGCTATAACTTATCTATCCCATAGAACTTTCTTTATATTAGAAAGCAAATACACTATATTTATTGACACTTACCATTAATAATGTTAAACTATATTTATAAACCTTTTTGGAGGACATTATGAAAGACGAAAAAGAAACACTTATACTAAATAAATATCATACATATGATGCTCTTATTGTTGTTGGTACTGCACTTGTAATACTGGGATTAATTGTTTTTGCAACAGTATTCACCGGTGTAGGTTCACTAGGCAGAGTCTCTGTTATTATTGGCATTTTGCTATTTCTTATTGGTGGCATTATGATTGGCAACGGTAAAGTAATGAAGAAAAATGCTTTAGGCGAAGTTGATGATTTTTACTGTGATTACACAAAAAAGAAAAAGCCTACAGAAGAAACTTCTGATACAGAAAACTCTAATGTAGGATAAAGTAAAATATTTAATTTAATATTTAAAGTTATTAGCTAACTGATTAATTATCAGTTAGCTTTTTATTTTACCGATAAATTACCATTTATATTTTTCTCTTAATAATGAGATTTCAGCTTTATAACCATCAAGATCATTTGGTGTTTCCAAGAAAAAAGGCAAGTCTTTTAATTTGGGATGATTAATAACACCTACTAAAGCATCTAAGCCAATACCACCTTCACCGATTTTTTCATGACGGTCTTTGTGGCAACCTAAGAAGTTTTTACTGTCGTTTAGGTGGATAGCCTTTAATTTATCAATACCGATTACTTTATCAAATTCTTCCAGTACATTTTCCAAGTTATCCTTAATATCGTAACCACCGTCAAACACATGGCAAGTGTCTAGACAAACACCCATCTTTTTATTAAGGTTAACACCGTCAAGAATTTCTTTTAATTCCTGAAATTTTGAGCCTACCTCTGTACCTTTACCTGCCATTGTTTCTAACAAGACAGTTGTGGTCATATCTTCAAATAGAACTTCATTTAACTGATTTACAATAAGCTCTATTCCCTTTTCTATGCCTTGTCCCACATGACTACCGGGATGAAAATTGTATAAGTTGTTTGGAAGATACTCCATTCTTCTTAAATCATCTTTCATTGTTTCAAGGGCAAACTCTCTTGTCTTGTCAGTTTTTGAACAAGGGTTAAGAGTATAAGGTGCATGAGCTAAAATTTTTGAAAAGTTATTTTCTTTCATATATTTCAACAAAGCGTTTGTATCATTGGGGTCAATTTCTTTTGCTTTTCCACCTCTGGGATTTCTGGTAAAAAATTGAAATGTATTTGCACCGATTAAAGTAGCCTCTTTGCCACAAGCCAAAAATCCTTTTGATATTGATAAATGAGCTCCTATATTTAGCATAATTTTCTCCTTATAATTTATAATTAACTTTACTTTTTATTTCTAGGGAATCTTCTGTTACATTACAATCTAAGCATAAAATCTCTACACCATTATTATATGCCTTAATTAATGCATCACCGAATGCCTTATGTGTCACATTATTAGGTGTAAAATATTTCACATTATCCATTTGAATAACAAAAGCAATTACTGCGTTGTAGCCTTGTTCTTTTGCTTTTATCAATTCTTCTATATGCTTAATTCCTCTTTCTGTTGGTGCATCGGGAAAAGATACAACACCGTCATTCTCAAGGGTAACACCCTTAACTTCTATTAGAAATTTTTCTTTACCACTTTCACAATAAAAGTCAATTCGTGATAGTCCATATTTATATTCAGGCTTTATAAATGTTAGATTATCCCTAAATCTGCCACTTTGTAAATATTCATAAAATACTTTATTAGGTGCTTGACTATCCATATTAATTAGTCTGTCGCCTTTATAAACTGCCACAAGGTCATACTGAGTCTTACGGTTAGGATTGTCACTTTTCTCACAAAGTACAGTTGCATTATCAGTTAAAAGTTCCCTACATCTTCCGGTATTCTTAACATGGACAACTTCTTCATTACCATTAATATTTACATATGCAATAAATCTATTAGGTCGTTTCAAGAAAATTCCTTTAAAAATTCTGTTATATTTCATATTATTACCTCATAAAAATTATATTATAAATCAGTAACTTTTTCAATAATATATAATATGCAAAGTTTTCTTAGTTTGTACAATATAATAATTGTTTTGTAGAGTTTTATATGGTATAATATTAATTATTAATAATTTGTCAAAATATGACACAAGACATTATGGAGGAAGACTATGAAATGTAACAAATGTGGTCAGGATATTCCTGATAACGCAACTTTCTGCACAAATTGTGGTAACAAAATTGAACAGCCACAGCAGAACCCTAACCCAAATGTTCAACAGGCTAACCAAGTTCCAAATCAGAACCCACAGGCTAACCAAAATCCACAGGCAAATCCAATGCCTAACCAAAATCCACAGGTTAATAACGGTATGCCAAACCAGCAACCACAGTTTAACCAAAACCCACAGTTCAATCAAGCACCTAACCGTAACCCCCAGTTCAACGGTATGCCTAATCAGAATGTTTCTTATGGCAACCCGATGCCACAACAGAATGTTAAAACCGAACCATCACCTATTTTAAAATGGTTTGAAAGTGCTAAAAATGTATTTCTAGATTTCTTTAAGAAAGACTACATTGAAAAGCCAAAAACACTTCTTACAGAAAATAACCATATGTGGTTAGTGTTTACTGTTGCTATTGTTATCTTAGGTTGTTTAGGTAGTTTATTCTCAGTAATAGGTTCATATTATGCAAGTACAGCCTTCGCTATTATTTACGGTATTTATAATTCAGCAGCAAAGTTCTTTGCATTTGGCACAATGATATTTGTAATTGCTAAAATGGCTAAAAATAATAGGGTATCTTACATAAATGCACTTAATGCAACTTCAGCAGCTTATTTACCGGTAGTATTTTCATTAGCAGTTAACTGTATTTTCAATTTAATTCATACACAGTTTGTTAACGGTCAGTTAGTTACATATGTTTCTACTGCTGCCGATGTTATTTTCATTGTATTATTACTAGGTGTTATTAACAAAGTTGCTGAAGGTAGCAAGTATGAAAAATCATTATGGTTTAAGTCACTATCAATTACAGGAGCATTCCTTGCTTATAAAATTGCTACATTAATTTTGGATACAATTTTCACTGCAATTTTTTATGGTACTGATTATTCAAATCTAGCAAGTCTTGTTTATGGTGGAGCAAGTATATTAGGTTAAAAACAGAATATAGATTTAGAGAGCCTATGTAGGCTCTCTTTTTGTTAGTTATTACAGAGAATAAACTATATACAGCAGTACATATTTTGTATATTTGTGAATTTATTAACAAATCCCTTGTATTCTGTCGAATTTTATGATATACTAAGTACGTAATTGTTTACAAGTAATTAATTTCTCAGAAAAAGAACATGGAGGACAATATTATGAATTGTAAAAACTGTGGTGCAAAACTTAAAGATAATGATACTTTCTGTGGTGAATGTGGTGCACCTGTTGAAAATCAGCAAAACAATCAGCAGAATGCACAGTATGCAAACCAAAACAACTACACACCAAATCAGCAAAATGTACAGTATAACAACTACAACCCAAATCAGCAGAATGTAAATGCTGATGGTGTTAGTGAACAGGAAATCAATGACGGTAAGGTTATGGCAGTTCTTTCTTATCTTGGTTTCCTACTTATTATTCCTGCAATTGCAGCAAACAAAAACAAGTTTGTTCGTTTCCACCTAGGTCAAGGTTTAATCCTATTTATCGCATCAGTAATCGGTGGTTTCCTTTCTTTTATCCCTTATGTTGGTACAGTACTTAACTCTGTTGTCTCAATTGTTGTATTTGTATTTATGATTTTGGGCATTGTTAATGCTTGTCAGGGCAAAATGACAGGTCTTCCTCTAATCGGCGATATTCAGATTTTCAAATAATTTTATTTGATGTAAATTAAGTCATTAAGTGTAAACACTTAGATTTTTCAATCTTATTAATTAAAATTTATATTATTTATTTAGGGAGCATATTGTATGCTCCCTTTTTGTTGTTATTATTTTTTGTTTTGGTTGTGCTAATCTATAAATTTCCTCAATAAATTAATTTTTTAATTTTGTTTGTAAGAAAGATAAGTTTGATAAATTTGGGTTTGTGGGTGTGAATTATAACAAAATTTTGACTTACAGTCGTAGGGGACATCATTGATGTCCCGTTACAAACTAACCTTTATATAGGTATTTTGCCCTATGTAGTTACCCTAAATTTGTACATATTCGCTAGTCGCCCTTGTGTAAAGGGATAAGTGAGCATCCAAATTTTA
>CAKSNZ010000011.1 GCA_934476515.1 uncultured Ruminococcus sp.
TAAGAAAACAGTCCGGTGGACTGTTTTTAGGGAGAGCGTAGATGCCTCTTTCCTTTCGTATTTGTGCTTAATAAGCGTGGTAGGCACTTTCGCTAGATTAATAGTATTCTGCCCCTGCCAAAATGAAAGCGCATCTTTTGATGTGCTTTTTATTTTGCAAAAAAGCAGAAGGAGTCGAAGGCGACCGTTAAGAAAACAGTCCTGTGGACTGTTTTTAGGGAGAACGTAGATGCCTCTTTCCTTTCGTATTTGTGCTTTATAAGCGTGGTAGGCACTTTCGCTAAATTAATAGTATTCTGCCCCTGCCAAACAAAACACCTTAAAAACGGCTTAGGTATACGGTTTTTGGGTGTTTTTTCTTTTATCTAATTCAACCAAATTTATGCAAAAACCCTCGGGTTGCCATCCGTTTGCCGTCCACTTATAACTTTATTAAGCAAAATCTAAGATACTATAAATTAAAATTCTTAGGATGTACATGTTTATGTGCATCCTATTTTATGTTAAAATGCTCTAACTATAAAAGTTTTCTTAAATAGTTAGAGCATTTATATTAGTTATTCTTTTTAATTTTCTCCAAAATAACTTCATCTGCCGGACAGAAGTTATAATTTGGAATTTCATTTTTAGTTATCCATTTTAAGTCGTTATGTTCAAGAAGAGTAGGTTTACCACTTACTATTCTAGAGTTAAAGACAGTTAGGTTAATAGTAATATCCGGATAAGTATGCTTTGTGCTGATAAATTCACTGTCAACTTCAATCTCAATATCCAATTCTTCTTTACACTCTCTTATTAAGGCTCGTTCCTTTGATTCACCTTTTTCAACCTTGCCACCAACAAATTCCCACAACAATCCTCTCTTTTTGTTAACAGGTCGCTGACATATCATAAATTTTTCACCGTTCCAAATTAGAGCTGCTACCACTTCAACTATATTCATCATATTTATACCACCAATTTATTTGTTTTCTTTAAGAATCTTGCAGGTATTGGTTTTTCTAATCTCCATGTAATATTCATAGGTTTTGAGCCGGTATGACTAACATAAGTTGCCTCACCAAGAAATGTATAAGGTGACACATTACCAAAGGAATCATTCTTAAATTCTCTCACAAATAGCAAGACCTTACTGCCCTTTTCTTTGTGATGAATATACCTTTGACCTGTTGGTGAGGTTTCTGAAGTTGTACTTTGGCTTTGCCAATGGAACAATTCCTCATTTATGGAATAATCATTATACATAGTTGTAGGGGAATAGTCCTTATCAGCCTTATTTAATGTTAATAAAAATACATCTATTCCCTTATCTTTTAGCCAAATAACACCTTGTCTCATTGCACTAAAGTTTAGGTAATCAAGTCCTGCTAATAACTGTCTTTGAGAATATGTACAGTAAACATCCAAAGGACTATCAAAACCCAAATCAATAGTTTCATCAACAAAATCAATACTGTTGAATTTGTATTCCAGTAGCTCTATAAGTTCACCTTTCATTATTGGGCTGTCAGACAATGAATACAAATTACTTAATACTTCTTCATCACTAAAATCTTCAATTGCCTTGCTCCATACTGTAATATAAAACATTTGGAGCATTCGTTTATCAACTGAGGATAATTTTTCAAAATCTATATTATCTATGTTGTTTAAAAAACCAATTAAAAATTTTATCCATCTTCTAGAGTCAATAGAAGTAAACCTTACAAATGCTTTGGTCATTACTTCTTCTATCGGTTCAGAAAAATCATCTAGTTTTCCGGCTTTAACACACAATCCGGAAAATGTGGAATATTTATAAACTGCTCTAGGGTCTAATCTGTAGTGTTGCAAGAAATTTGATAAGGTTAGTGTTTTGCCGGTATCTTCTTCAAAACTTGCAATTCTTGCAACAAGTCCTGCAGTATTGCCATATGAACTGCGTATATTGTCTAGAATATACTTTTCTGCTTTTCTCTCTAGTTGAATATAGCAACCTTTAGGAACTGACACAAAACCATCCTTAATTTCTCTAGTTATTCCTCTTGTTGTATTCGATAATAAAGCTGAAAATTTATCTTCAAAATTATATTTTTTATTGGCTTGACCGATAAAATCAAGAACAGTAAGACATTCCTTATCTTCTGATAAACGAAGTCCTCTACCTAACTGTTGCAAGAAAACTGTAAGGGACTCTGTAGGACAACTGTATTTACTTCAGGAATATCCACACCTTCATTGTAAATATCCACAACAAAAATAAACTTAACATCACCATTTACAAGTTTATCTTTTGCTGAGTTTCTCTCTTCATCTGAGGATTTACCGGTTAAGAAAATTGATGGAATACCACATTTATTGAAGTAATCACTCATAAATTCTGCATGTTCAATAGAAACACAGAAACCAAGACCTTTTACATCATTAATATCAGTTACATATTTTATGAGAGAATTTACAACTAAATCTGCTCTACGGTCAGCTACTGCTCCACTAAATGTGTAAATATTTGAAAGTTCTTTCTTGTCATATCCACCTACTGACCATTTTAGGCCATCCAAATCAACATTATCAGTTACACCAAAATACTGAAAAGGACAAAGTAATTTCCTGTCAATAGCCTCAGGCAATCTTATTTCGGCTGCAATTCTGTTATCAAAGTAGGATAAAATACTTTTACCGTCCATTCGTTCAGGTGTAGCAGTTAACCCTAACAATACAGTCGGTTTATAATAATCAAGTAACCTTTGATATGTTTTAGCAGCTGCATGGTGGAATTCATCCACAATTATATAGTCATAAAAGTCATCTGTTGTAACTTCATTGAATTTTTGTGAATTAAAGGTTTGTATTGAAACAAATAAATTATCAATACTATCCGGTTTATTTTTGCCAACAAATAATTCACCAAAATTTGCATCTTTAAGCACTGCCCTAAAGGTATAAAGGCTCTGCTTAAGAATTTCTTCTCTATGTGCAACAAATAGCAATCTACAAGGCTTTCCCTTATTATTTCTTCTAAAATTTCTATAATCAAAGGCAGAAATAACTGTCTTACCTGTACCTGTTGCAGCAACAACAAGGTTGCGATAATAGCCTCTAACTTCTCTTTCAGCTTGAAGTTTATCTAGAATTTCTTGCTGATATGAATATGGCAAAATATCAAGGGTATAACTCTGAGACTCTATATTATTATCAAAGTGCTTTTCTGCTCTTAAAGCCCTTGATAATCTTTCTTTTTGGCTTTCTGCATAATATTCAAATTCTTTAGAATTCCAATAACTTTCAAAGGTAGCTTCAATTTTTAATATAGTCTCAGGCAAGTCCTTCTTAGTAACCTTAACATTCCATTCAAGGCCACTTGAAATTGCTGCATTTGAAAGGTTTGATGAACCAACATAGGCAGTAGTAAAGCCTGTATCACGATAAAAAACATATGCCTTAGCATGAAGTCTTGTTACCTTTGTATCATAGCTAACCTTGATTTTTGTATTAGGAAGTTTCCTAAGTTCTTCAATAGCCTTAACATCAGTTGCACCCATATATGAGGTTGTAATTATGCGTAATTCCCCACCATTTTGAGTAAATTCCTTTAGTTCGTTAATAATTAATCTTAGACCACTCCACTTAACAAATGACACTAACATATCAATTCTATCAGAAGAAACGATTTCCTTTTTCAATTCTGTGTACATTTGTGGTTCGTGAACTGCACCGGTAAAAAGTGAACTTTGTGCAATAGAAGTTTCCGGTCTTATAGTCTTAACTTTATTATTAATTGATTTTACACTATTCTTTTTATCAAAAACCGATAGAAGCTGTTCAGCCTTGCTATTAACTGCAAAACTATCAAAATCTTCATCTTCTGTTTCTTCTTTTATAACAGAAACTATCTTGTTTATTAAAGAAACTCTATCAGCTAAATTATCATCACTAATATAGTTAAGTCCTTTTTCAATAATATCAGCAACATATTGTGACAAAATTTTTGATGACTCAGCCTTGTCAATTTCTTTAATTTCAGAAAATTTATCAACTGACTCATCAATATCCTTTTGTAAAGACTCATTTATAACCTGTTCATATAAACCATCTTTTAACATTTTGTCACCTACTTTCATTTATCTTATTAAGTGCATTTATAAATTCTTTATTTTCCTTTTCTATAGAAAGAACATAGTTGATTTTCCCTTTAAGATAGCACAAATAAGAATTTACATCCGGTACACCGTTAATCATATATTTTTTTAGATTGTTATGTACTATGCTATCTTTTCCATATTTCAAAAAATAAAAAATTTCTTGTCTTAACCTTTTCTTGTAATTTTTCGAAACAGTTACCTTTTCATTTACAGTTAGACCTGTTACAGATTGGCAATTACCATTTGTAATTATATGGGTTTTATTATTATTAATTTGAAAACCCATATTTTCTAGAGTGCTTTTTGCTTTTAAATAAGCTAAATATACATTATCATCACCGGAGATAGTAATGTCATCACAATAACGAGTATAGCTAAAATTATGATTTTTACACCATTTTCCAAAATGCTCATCAAAATTTTTCATCACTAAATTTGAAATAGTCGGTGATGTTGGTGCACCTTGTGGCAAAACATCTTCAAAACAACAAAATGTAGTCAACATAGCACCGATTTGTTTAGGAAAATATTTTCTATTGAAGATGCTTGAATAAATCATAGTAAATGTAATACTATCAAAAAAGTCTGCTAAATCGATTTTTAGCAAATATTTTTTATTAATATGAGGTTTTGCATTATCAGCTAATGTTGCACCTTTATAATATGCTGTTGCATATTTTGAAATTTTGAATTTACTGATTATATTTTTCAGAATATATTTCTGTAGAAATTTCAATTTCTTATTTGGTACTGTTAAAATTCTTTCATTACCATTTCTTTTTGGTATAGATATATTGTGGTACATTTCATCAATATGTCTTATAGTATAAAACAAATTACCCTCACTGGTTTGTAAAAAATCTGCAAGTTGTTTTGTGTCATAAATAAAAGGAAGATTGCAACGACTTTTATATTCCAAAACCATATCTGTAGCTTTCTCGACACCATATTTTTTAACAAAATTTTGATCACATTTTTCAAAAACTACACTATCTTTAGAAATAATCATAACAATCTTCCTTTAGTATCTTTTGCAACACTAAATGTACACAAAGATGCGTAGCAGAATTTAAAATCATGAAGTGATTCCCATATTCTGTGGAGCAGATTTGTGGCTAGTCATTATGTATATAATGACGCTCTCGATAAAATTTCTAGTTAGCGACTCCCTAACCATTCTTTGAAAATCAAAGTTGAACACTGTTGCAAATGATATTTACTTTATTTAATTTTAACACCTTATACAAAATTAATAAAGCTATTAATTAAAAGTAACACTACCTTTTTTGCCATAACTTCTTGTAACCTTAAAAAGTTCATAGGAAGTTACGGCTGAGAAGTAGTCTTGATACTGTTCCTTATAATTTTCTTCAACAGTCTTTAAAATATTTTTCAACTGCATAATTACTGCAACAATATGCTTGCAACTATAGTTACAGTAGCAATCACAAATAAAGTTACTTACTTCACCGTTTTTATATGTAAATTCAATTTCGTAAATATTTGTACCATCAACAATAGCCTTACCCATATTACCGGCAACTGAAAGATAAATTACCCTACCGTCAAGGTAATAATCAATGCCTTTTTCCTTAACATTATAAGGTACTTTCAGTTCTGAAATATCCTTTTCCAGCAAAAAGCCTTCTTCATCTTCACCGGAAACAACAATTTCTTCTTCATCAACAACAGGTGGTTTAAACCAAGTTATAACCTTTTCATAAGGGATAACTGACTCATCAAAAGAAATAAAATAGTCACCTGCAAAGAAAAATTCACCTTTAACAGTAGTATCTGCTAAGGCAACAACCTTTTTATAGTCAGATAGCTTTATCTTGAAGTTATAGTTCACTTCTTCAACAAAGCCTCTTTCACCCTCCAACTTACCCTCAACAAAAACAATGTCGCCTTTATGCAAATCGAATTTATCATTGTAATAAGAAAGAACTCTGTTATTCTTCTCAAAACGAACACTAACAAGGGATTTTCTAGCTTTCATCTCAGGCTTTTCTACTGTTATAGTTTCTATATTTTCATTTACTTCATTATTATCATCACAATAAAAACCTATTTTGTTTGTCATAAAAATTCTCCTTTATAAGTTAGTTCTTTTCTACAATAATATAATACCACATTTATTGTCCCAAAAATGGGACTTATCTTTTAAATTAAAAAGAATATTAAAATTGCTTGGAGAGTATTTCTCTTATATTGTTTTCAGCCTCTTTGACTTCTTGATAAAATTCTTGTGATGACACTCTAAGGCAACCGTTACCCATAATAATAAGTTGCTCTAATCCATCGGAAGTAACAACCTTTACCCTATTATTCTTAGCTAATTTTTTAGTTACTTTTTCAATATAGGAGTCGGCAGTTTCTGCTTCTTTTGTATAGACAATGTTGATATTATTCAGTTTATCAACTTCACCTACACCACCCTTAACTTTGTAAGCATCAAAAACTACTATTACTTCACATTTTTTATAACCTTGATAGTTGCAGAGAATATTCAGCAATTTTTCTCTTGCACCGTCAATAGTGGTTTTTGCAAGTTCCTTTAAATCTTCCCACGCAAAAATTACATTATATCCATCAACTAACAAATATTCTTTACCATCATAGTTAGGAGCTTTTGATGGTTTATACTTAGGGTCTTTCTTTGTAAAATCAAAATGTCTTTTCTCTACATTTGTTTTCTTCTGTTTAATAGGTCCGTAAGTCTGTTCAAAAATTTGCATTAACTCATTATCAAGTGCAAACAAATCTTCTTTACCCTGATAATTAGTAAATGACCTTTTCTTCTCTGCAATAGTTTCAGTTACTTTAGGCTGAGATAATACACTTGTTAGGTGCATTTGTGACTTAACCTTATCCCATTTAACATTATAACCTGCACCCTTAGAACAAAATACTGAGTCACAAGTGTTATCAACATCACCGTCACAATCGTAACCGATACTTTCCATAACCTCTTTACTGTTGTGGCAAGGTTCATAACCCTTTAGGTTACACACTAATTTACCTTTACCATGGGTATATTGGATAACATCCTTAGTATAATCGTGCATTGTAGATACAGGTGCCGTACCTGTAATTATAGAAAAGTCACCCTCAAGTTCCGGTGGGTTAAATGAACCACTCATATACTGAATATCAGCCATAGCCTTGCCTACATTTTCTGTTGGCACTTCTAATGTAAATTCATAAACCGGTTCCAGCAAAATACTTTTTGCTTCTCTTAAACCTTGCCTTACTGCTCTATAAGTTGCTTGTCTAAAGTCACCACCCTCAGTATGTTTTGGGTGAGCTTTACCGGAAACTAAAGTGATTTTCATATCTGTAATAGGTGAGCCTGTCAATACACCTATATGAGTTTTCTCGTACAAATGAGTAAGGATAAGCCTTTGCCAGTTTTTATCAAGCAAATCTTCTTTACAATCTGTTGCAAATGTAAGACCACTATCTCTCTTTGTTGGCTCTAAAAGTAAATGCACTTCTGCATAATGGCGTAATGGTTCAAAGTGACCTACACCCTCAACAGTATTTTCTATTGTTTCTTTATAGATAATATTTCCCTGACCGAATGTTACATCAAAGCCAAATCTCTCTGAAATAATAGACTGTAACACTTCAAGCTGAATATCACCCATTAACTTTACTTGAATTTCACCAAGTCGGCTATTCCATTCTACTTTTAGCTGAGGGTCTTCATTTTCAAGTATTTTCATTTTTTGCAATGCAGTATGGGCGTCAACTTCACTTGGCAAATTGATTTTGTATGTAAGTACCGGTTCTAATACCGGCAAACTTGAATTGTTCTCAACACCTAAACCGTCACCGGAAGAAGTAAAGGTAATACCGGTTATTGCACAAATTGTACCGGCAGTAGCCTCTTGGATAGCAGTAAACTTTTCACCGGAATATATTCTAATCTGCTGCACCTTTTCTTGTTCTTTATTCTTAGGACTTTGCAAAATTTCTTTTACCTTTAATATACCACCTGTTACCTTTAGGTAAGTTAGCCTTTGACCTTTATCCTCAGCAATTTTATATACTTTACCGGCAAATTCATCACTATAATTATTCATCTCGGAATAGTTATAAATACAATCTAAAAATTCCTCAGTACCCTTTAGCTTTAGTGCTGCACCAAACATACAAGGAAAAATCTTTCTATCTTTAATTGCTCTTACTATATGGGATTTTTGTAAGTTACCCTCTTCATATTTAACCAATAAATCTTCATCACATAGTGCAATATTTTCATAAAATTCATCAGTATCTACAGTATCAAAGTCAACACAATTATCACTTAGCTTTGACTTTAACTTGGCCATTGCTATTCCCTTATTAGCACCGGCAAGGTCCATTTTGTTAACAAAAATAAAGCAAGGCACATTATATTTTGCAAGAAGTTTCCACAATGTTTTGGTATGACTTTGCACACCCTCAGTACCACTTACTACAAGAATTGCATAGTCAAGAACTTGTAAAGTTCTTTCGGTTTCAGCAGAAAAATCCACATGACCGGGAGTATCAATTAAGGTAAACTGTGTATCCTTATAATTTAGTACTGCTTGTTTAGAAAAGATTGTAATGCCTCTTGCTCTTTCAAGAGAAAATGTATCCAAAAAAGAATCTCTGTTGTCAACTCTACCGATTTTGCTTATGTTGCCGGATTGATATAACAAAGCCTCAGAAAGTGTTGTTTTTCCTGAGTCAACATGAGCTAAAATTCCCACAACAATTTTCTTCATTTTCTCACTTCCTTAATCTGTCTTTTAATATTCTATCATACCCACATTTGTTATTCAATAACCTTTACAAAAGAAAGAAAACTAACCGAAGAGGGTTAGCTTTCTTCCATTTGAGTGGTCTAAAGTGATTGCACTTGCTGAGTTAGTCTTTTTACTTGTACAGTCAACATTCTTAATGTACTTATAAGTAGTTGTTGTATCAACACCATTTACATTTTTATCCTTATACTGTAGTTCGTAATTACTGTCACCCTTAGCATATGTATTTGCAGTAGCAGTAACATTGAAATCTCTATTCATATATGAATAATATTCAAAGCTACCGTCTGTGTTTTCAGAATAGTCATACACTTCACCGGTCTTTTCAATAGAAACTGTACCACCTGTATTGGACAATGTAACCAAAAATAAGGCAACTGTTAGTAAAAGTAAACTACTTACAGTTGCTTTTTCACAATAGAAACAGTTTTTCATTGTTAATTATTTACAATCCCCACATAATATGAAATATTCATTGTAAAGCACTAGGAATTGTGGTATCATATAATGGATAATTTGAAATGAGGTGCCACATTATGGACAAAAAAAGAGGAAGTTTTTCCGGTGGTCTAGGATTTGTCTTTGCGGCAGCCGGTAGTGCAGTTGGTTTAGGTAACCTATGGCGTTTCCCTTACCTTGCTGCTCAATACGGTGGCGGTATCTTTCTACTGGTTTATCTAATCTTAGCAGTAACATTTGGTTTTGCCCTATTAACTGCTGAAATTGCTATTGGTAGAAAGACAAAGCTAAGTCCTGTACTTGCCTACAAAAAACTAAACAAAAAGTTTTCTTTCTTAGGGTACATTGCAACCCTTGTACCAATCATCATTATTCCTTACTATTGTGTTATTGGTGGTTGGGTTACAAAATATGTAACAGTTTATGCTCAGGGACTTGTTGCTCCGGTAGCAAAAGATGGTTACTTTAGTGACTTTATCGGTCATCCTGTAGCTCCACTAGTATTCTTCTTAATCTTTATGCTACTCAGCATTGTTGTTATTATGCTTGGTGTAAAGAAAGGTATCGAAAAGTTAAGTAAATTCTTAATGCCACTACTTATTGTACTTACTATTGGTATTGCAATTTACGCACTGACACTTCCAAATGCAATGGAGGGTGTCAAGTATTACTTAATTCCTGACTTTAGCAAATTCTCTATTTTGACAGTAGCAGGTGCTATGAGTCAGCTATTCTACTCAATGAGTATTGCAATGGGTATTATGGTTACTTACGGTTCATATACAAGAGATGATGTTAACCTTACTAAGTCAGTAAACCGTATTGAATTTTTCGATACACTTGTTGCTTTATTAGCAGGTCTAACGATTATTCCTGCAGTTTACATCTTTAGTGGTGAAGAAGGTCTTTCTTCTCAGGGTGCAGGTCTAATGTTTATGACATTACCTAAGGTATTCCAGCAAATGCCGGGTGGTAACATTATAGCTTTACTATTCTTTGTACTTGTATTCTTCGCAGCAATTACAAGTTCCATCTCTGTTATGGAAGCTATTGTTTCTTCGCTAATGGACAAGTTCCACCTAAAGAGAATTCCTTGTTGCTTAATCGTTATCGGTATTTGCCTACTACTTGGTATTCCATCATCACTTGGTAATGGTTTATGGGCTAATATTAAGATTCTTGGTATGGACTTCTTAACATTCTTCGACTACATTAGTAACAGTATTCTAATGCCTATCGTTGCATTCTGTACTTGTATTCTTGTTGGTTGGGTTATTAAACCAAAGGCTCTTACAGATGAAGTCACTAAGAATGGCGAAAAGTTTGGCAGAAAGAAACTTTTCAATGTTATGATTAAGTACGTTGCTCCAATCTGCTTACTATTTATCTTTGTTACAGGTATTCTAAGTCAGCTTGGTATTATTACAATCTAACATAAACAAATTAAGGACTCAACAAAAAGTTGAGTCCTTTCTATTTATACAACTTATATATACAAAAACTGCTATGGAGAATAAGTTCCATAGCAGTTTATTTTTTATGTAGTTTTTAGATTACTCTATGCTTTTTCCACTTACCGGACAAGTATCTTGCTAAGTAAGCAACACCTCTTGCATACCAGTCAATGAACATTCCTAGCCATACACCTAGGACACCCCAACCAAGTACCATAACCATTACATAGCTACAAATAATTCTGAATACCCACATTGAAATCATACTAACACCAAGTGAGTAGTTAACATCACCGGCTGCTCGTAATGAGTTTGGAAGTGCAAAACTTAGTGGCCATACAGGTAATGAGGCAATACTGAAACATCTCAAAACGAATACTGCAATCTCTGTTGCTGATGGTGAAAGTGAGAATAGACTTACTATATACGGAGCAGTTACAAGTAACAGTAGCTTACATACCCAGTCACTAAGGTAAGTTAGTTTCATTAGCTTTTTGGTGTAAACCTTAGCATCCTCAGCACTACCTGCACCTAAGCATTGACCAATGATAGTTACCATTGAAAGGCCTATTGCCGTACCGGGAATATTAGGAAAGTCAATTACCTGAAAGGCGATTGAGTTAGCAGCGATTGCATCTGTACCAAGTGTAGCAACCATACTTACAACAACAATTTTACCGATTTGGAACATACCATTTTCGATACCACTAGGAATACCGATTTTAAGAATTCTAACAACAAATGCTTTCTTAGGAATATATTTCTTAAGGTTATGTACTGCCATAGGGTTTTTCTTAGATAATGCAAAAATTGTCATTACAACACCGGCAACAACTCTGCTAATCAAAGTAGCAAGTGCAACACCGGCAACACCAATACCGGCACCAAAAACAAATACAGCATTTAGCACAATGTTAATTGCATTCATCAGTAAGCTGATGTTCATACTGATTTTACTGTTACCCACACTTCTGAAAATAGCAGCACCGGCATTATACATACCAAGGAATGGATATGAAAGAGCAGTGATGAATAGATATGTTGTAGCACAGTCCATAACATCCTTTTCAATAGAACCAAAAATCAATGACAAAATCGGACTTGTAAACACACAGAAAATAAGTGCAGCTACAACTGAGAAAATCATCATAATAGTTTCCAGCTGAGCACAGGTGTGTCTTGCTCTTACCCTATCATCACAACCAAAATACTGACTGGCAATAACAACACCACCTGTAGCAAAAGCAGCCATTATCTGAATGATTAATCTATTTATATTATCAACCAAAGCTACGCCTGATACTGCTACCTGACCAACTATTGATACCATAAATGTATCAACCATACCAACACTAACTGCCAAAAGTTGTTCAAAAATTAGTGGGACTATCAATCTGCAAATGAACTTGTTACTAAACATTAACTACCCTTCTTCAAAAATACTAATAAATACATCAACTTTTCTACATTATAAATAGAAAAGAAGAAGAAAATATCTGCCACAAAACTCCTTTAAAATACCACCTCAAATTTATTTCGTAAATATAATATTCCTATTAAGAAAAATTGTCAATGTTTAAATCAATCAAATTTATAGTTAAATTTTTAGGATTTTTATTACATTTTCTTGCTTTTTATTTTGATTTTCCACAAAATCTCTTTTTGTATAATATATACATATAATAAGGTTAGTATTTGTACAATATAACGAATAATATGGGACAAAAGAAAAACACCTACCGGTTTCCCAGTAGGTGAGTTTCCTTTCTAAAGGGGGTTATAGAAAGACTATTTTTTGTCATATACTTCTTTATTTAAGCGTTTTTCTTTAGCATTAACAATAACATTTGTAGCTGCGTCACCAACAACGTTTAGTGTAATAACAGCCATACCAGGTAGGTAGTTCATTGCCAAAACCAGAGAATAACCGATTAAGCAAAGTTCTGTGTTGAAACCTAAGCCCATCATAACAACATAAACCATTGTTGTACCGGCAACAGGAACTGCAGGTGTACCGATAGCAGTACAAATTGATAGGAAAGCAGTTAGTGCTAAAGTAGCAGGAGTAACATTAATACCTGCTGCAGTACCGATAAATGTAATAGCAATCATATGCATAGCAGTTGTACCATTCATATTAATTGTCATACCTGTTGGTAGAACAAAACTACTGATTTCTTTTGAACAACCAAGTTCTTCTGTACATGTCTTTGTGTTAAGTGGAAGTGTAGCTGCTGATGAGTTTGTTGCTGCTGCAAACATACCAATCTTAGCAGTTTTCTTTAGGAATGTAATTGGATTTAAACCTGTTGTAATAAATACACCGATAGGATAAATTGTAACAACAAGTAGTAAGCTAACAATGATAGTTGTCGCAATCCAAACAAGTGTTGGTGAGATATATTCTGTACCGTAAACTGCAAATGCTCTAGCGATCATACAGAAAATAGCAATTGGAGCAACCTTGTTGATAATGAAGTTAAGTGCCATCTGTACAATGTCGTTTAGAACTTCAATAACTTTCTTAAGTGGCTGAGCCTTTTCGCCAAGTGCTGTCATACATAGACCAATCACAATAGCAACAACAACTACTGAAAGAATTGTACTATTGCTTGAAAGTGAACTAACAATGTTAGAAGGAACTGCATTAACAACTGTAACAAGTGGATTATAACCATCCATTGTTACAAGTTCCTGAGCTTCCTTAGCCGGTAGGTTAACATCGAACCAACCCATTGACTTAACAAAGTAAGCTGCTGCACCTGCAAGAGCTGCTGCTACAACATAGAAACATAGGTAACAGATAAATGTTTTACCTGCGATTTTACCCAGTTTCTTTGGATCAGCTAAGCTACATAGTGCCAAGCTAAGTGAACATAAAACCAGAGGAACAATCATCATCTGCAAACCGTGCATAAACAACTGTCCTATAATATAGAAAATACCAATACCCTCAATACTTTTTGTTGCTGTAATATCTTGGAAGAAAATTGCATCTACAACATCCCAAACATCGGAACTAATTTGTCCTTTAATAAATAGACAAAGAATACCAACTGCAAAACCGGCAACAACAGCAATCAACATCTTCTTAATGATAGACATCTTTTGCTTCTGAGCTTTCATACCCATCTCTCCTTTATCATCTAAATATTATAATCCGTTATATTAATTAAAAAGCACAAAAACCTTTGCCCCCTTAATAGTGCTTTTCAATAATATCCAAAAATAAAAATAGCCACCTGTAAAACAAGTGGCCTGCAATATAAAGTTCCTAGTAAATCAACTTTATATCATTTTCATTACAATAATCAACCCATTTATCATCAGGTTTTTCATCCGTAATCAGATAATCCAGCTTATCAATACTTAAAAAGTTCACGAAAGCTGTTTGGTCAAATTTTGTATGATCTGCAAGTAACACCACTGTGTTAGCTCTTTTTGCCATTTCAGATTTTAGGAAAGCTTCACCCTCTGTAGAGTCCATTAAACCACCCTCAAAGCTAAGTCCCTTACAACTCAAAAAGGCAACATCAACATTATATTTTGAGATACTGTCAATAGCCAAGTTACCCTGGAATGAAAGAGTATCTTCGTCATATCTACCACCGGTAGAAATAACTCTCATTTCAGCACCATCAAGTTCTTGGAATATCTGTGCTGAAAAAGTAATTGTAGTAATATTATTCTTATTCTTCAAAAGCTTCATAGCTTCCATAACTGTTGTACTGTTATCTGCCATTAGTGTACGCATTTCAGGCATAGCCTTTACAGCCATTGAAGCAATCTTTCTTTTTTCTTCTATATTAATAGATTTTCTCTTGAAAAAATGAATGTGGTCCTTGTGGTTAACTGTGTTAAGAACTGCACCACCGAAGGTTCTTGTAACCACACCTTCATTTTTTAACTTTTCAAGATCTCGGCGAATTGTTTCTTCCGTTACATCATATAGTTCGCTTAACTCTGTAACGAATACCTCGCCTTCTGTTTCAACTTTATGTCTAATTTTATCAATTCTCTTCTCCATAATTAGGTCTCCCCCTCGTTGTTATAATTATACCAAATACAAATTATAAAGTAAAGAGATTTTTGTGTTTTTTATATAATAAATTGTAAGAAAATTGAGAAAATTCATAAATATTGAATATTCATAGGAAAATTATTGCCACCCACTCCGAATGGGAATTTAGAATAGGTGGCAATGTATAAAAGATGATTCGGAAAATCACAAAATGAGCAATTAATTATTTATCAATTTCTTCAACCATATCACGCATCATAGCTACATCTGCTGGATCCAGTTCTAGTTCAGTTGATTTAACATTTTCCTTAATCTGGTCAACTGTTGTTGAACCACTTAGTAGGTTAATGAATTCGCCCTGAGCAAGAATCCAAGCAAGTGCTAGGTTTGCGATTGTACAGTTGTACTTTTCGCATAGTGGCTTCCACTGATCCATAACATCCATAGCCTTCTGCATATTGTCTGGCTGGAACCACTTCTTAGGAATCTGAGCACCAACCGGCTTATAATCTCTTGGCATTGTACCGGAAAGAAGACCCATTTCTAGTGGTGAGTAAGCCTGAATTGTAACACCGTTTTCACGACAGCAAGGGATGATTTCATCTTCAATGCCACGGTCTAGAATTGAATACTTAGCCTGAACAATGTCTAGTTCGCCATGCTTTAGATATTCCTGAATTTGCTTAATATCAACATTAGCAGCACCAATAGCCTTAATTTTACCCTGAGCTTTAAGGTCATTTAGTACTTCCATTGTCTTCTGGATAGGAACATAATATTCACTACCTTCGATTGACTGCCAGTGAGTCATATATACATCAACATAATCAGTACCCATTCTCTTTAGAGATTCTTCAATTTCTCTCTTGATTGAGTCACTGTTTAGGTTTTTATATAGCTGAATGCCGTTAACCTTATTGAAAAGGTCACCCTTCATTTCTTGGTCCCAAGTAACACCACACTTAGTGATGATCTTAACGTCTTCTCTGTTCATTTTCTGAAGAGCCATACCAAGAATTTTTTCACTGTTACCAAAGTTGTAACCCGGAGCTGTATCAATTAGGTTAACACCTAGCTTTGGTGCTTCAACAATTGTATCAACAACTGTCTGTAAATCGTGGTCGCCACCCCAAGCTGAGCCACCACCGATGGACCATGTACCAAGACCCATTCTTGAAACGTCCATACCTGTTTTACCAAGTTTCATAGTCTTCATTTTAATCACCTTTTTCTAAAAACTATTTATTTTAATGTAGCCTTTAAGTGCCTAAAGGCTACGCCTATTTTAAAGAATATAATCTCTGTGGTACTTTGCTAACATTTCTTCAACCATTTCCTTGTTCTGAACACCGGATGTTGCACCTGTGTGTTGAACTGAAATAGCAGCAGTACAGTTAGCATATACGCCACATTCACGAATATTTTTGCCCTGAAGGATTGCTGAAATAAAGCCTGATGCAAAGTTGTCGCCTGCACCGATTGTATCAATAGCTGTAACACCCTTACAAGCCGGTACAATCATAGCACCGTCAGCGTTACGAATGTAACAACCTCTCTTGCCTATCTTCATAACAACATTCTTAACACCACAGTTATAAAGAACATCTGCAACCTTAGCTTCATCTGTTTCACCTGTCATCAGACAAGCTTCATCAAAGTTAGGGAAGAAATAATCTACATAACTAAGTGCTTCTTTAATATCATCAAGGGTTTCGCCCAGTCTTGGCTTAATCATATCAGCAGTGATAGTCATACCCTCTGCTTTAGCAACCTTGAAGATTTCAACAAGTGCTTTACCGTCTAGTAAAGGACAGTTAAAAATACTTGCAAGAGAAAGAATTTTAGCTTGTTTCATTTTTTCAAAATCAACATGCTCAATATTTTCTTTCCATAGACTACCGTTTCTGTTAGTAACGAAAGTTCTTTCGCCATCTTCAGTAACAAGTCCAATGTTCATTGATGTATCAATGTTAGGATCAATCTTGATACCTTCAACATCAATGTTGTCTTTTTTGCAAGAACGAAGAATGAATTGACCTGCAGCATCATCGCCAATACAAGCGATGATACCTGTCTTAAAGCCAAGTCTGCTAATAATAGTAGCTTCGTTCATTGCATCCCCACCAACTGTCATTGCAATTTTGTCAACAGGGTAGGATTCAATATCAAACATATCTCTTGATACAGGTCTTAGAGGAATATCAACTACTGCTGCACCAAGACATATTACATCTAACTTCTTTTCACTCATTATTCATCAGCTCTTCCGTCGTCACCGAACAACTTAATCTTGTACATAGCTCTTTCTTTGATAGCTTTTCTTACTTCTCTCTGCATAGCTAGGAATGGTTCATCCTTGTGAGCATTAACTGCTTCCATAGCTGCCTGACAAAGTTCTGTATGAATGTTGATCTTAGCAATGCCAAGGGAGATAGCCTTCTTAATATCTTCATCACCGATACCAGATGCACCGTGTAGAACTAGTGGAACATCAACTTCCTTAGCAACTGCTTCTAGTACATCAAAAGCTAGCTTTGGTTCTGATGAATATACACCGTGAACATTACCGATAGCAACAGCTAGAGAGTCACAACCAGTTCTTTCAACAAATTCCTTAGCCTTTGTTGGGTCTGTGTACTGGTATTCTGAAAGAGCTTCTTCATAAACTGTTTCGTTACCAACATGACCAAGTTCAGCTTCAACAGGAATGTTGTATGCGTGGAAATAATCAACACATCTCTTGATTTCTGCAACATTTTCTTCATATGGAAGAGCAGATGCGTCACGCATTACTGAATTCATACAGTGGTTAACAGCATTCTGTAGGATTGTCATATTACGACCGTGATCCCAATGTTCAATAACAGGAACAGTAGCTTTCTTAGCCATTGAATCCATCATATAACAGAAATCTTCAAATGAAGTATTGCCTGTGAAACCTGTACCGAATGAAATAATGATTGGAGCTCTTAGTTCTTCTGCTGCGTCAATAACGCCCATTAGCATTTCAGCATTCCAAACATTAAAGTGAGGAATAGCGTAATGTCCTTCTGTTGCTTTTCTTTCCCAATATCTGATATCTGATAACATAATTAATTCTCCTTATTTTATTTTGTAATTTTACTCAGCTACTTTAACTACGCCCTTAACCATATCTGCCTTCTTAACAGGGTCAATAGCGTCTTCAAATGCCTGTTGTACATCTTTATAATCGTAAATATGAGTAACCATATCCTTAACGTTGAACTTACCACTTGCAATAGCTTCGATTGTCTGTGGGAAGTTGTTGCAATAACGGAAAGAAGTCTGAATTGTAACTTCTCTGTTAATCTTTAGGAAGTCAATTGGTACCGGTTTTGACTGAGTACCGACCATCATAATCTTACCACCACGAGCAACAATCTGAACTGCCTGTTGAGCTGTAAATACAGAACCGGCCGCTTCAAATACTAGGTCAACACCATGGTCACCATATAATTCTTCTGATCTTAATAGAGCAACAGTATCTTCTTCTTTACCGTTGATAACTCTTGAAGCACCTAACTTCTTAGCAAGTTCAAGACGCTTATTAAGAACATCAACAACTGTAATATCTGTTGCACCTAGACTCTTACATGCCTGTAGTACCATCAAACCGATTGTACCACCACCAAGAATAACAATACTCTTACCAAGCATTGCACCACCAAGAATTGCTGCATGCATACCAACTGCTGCAGGTTCTACTAAAGCACCTTCTAGTGTTGACATACCTTCAGGAATATGATATGTCCATTCTTCAGGCTGAGTCATATACTGTGTTAATGCACCCTTGTAGTTAGGCTGTGTTGCCATAAAATCTACACCTGGGCAAATGTTATATCTACCTTCACGGCAGTATTCACATGTGTTGTCAGGAACACCCGGTTCAATAAGAACCTTGTCACCAACTTTAAACTTTGTAACCTTTGAGCCGATCTTTACAACTTCACCGGCAACCTCATGACCTAGACCAATCTTTGTGTTAGGATCTTTAGGTGGGATAAATGGACCAAACTCAAAACCATGGATGTCAGAACCACACATTCCGACATATTCAACTTTCATTAATATTTCATTATCTTTTGGCTCCGGAACAGGACATTCCTGGATTTCAAACTTCTTAGGAGTTACCAAAATTGCTTCAGAATTTTTCATAATTATTACTCCTTTTCTTTACCGGAGCCTAGTTGCCTAGGCTCCGAACTCATAAAGATTTACTCAACTTGAGCTTTTGCTCAAGACCTGCTTTTTAATATTTTCTCTCTTAATAAATTTTAATTAGTCAACGTTACCGATTTCTTCTACAGATTCGCCTCTTGTTTCAACGCCTAGGAAGATGATAGAAACTGCGATTACTGCTGCGATAACTGCGATAACGATAAATACATTACCCGGTGTATTGAATGATGCTGTACCGTCAGCGTTACTTACTGTACCTGCGATTGTTGGGATAAGTGATAGGAAGATAACGTTACTTACACGACCCATTGCATTACAGAAACCTGAACCTGATAGCTTAGCTGATGTTGGCCACATTTCTGGAACATAAACTGCTGATGCGTAGCAAACATACATATAAATAACTGTGTTTAGGATGAATGTCATAACGATGATACCTGTAACACCTAGAGAAGGAGCTAAAGTACCTGTTGCAATACCTAAACCGGCCATTAATACTAGTAAGGCAACACCGGTAACCTTACGAGGTAGCTTATCCATAATTAGAGAAGCGATGAAGATACCGAATGGAGCACCGAATAGACCAAACATTGTCATAAACTGTGAGTCTTTTGTATCATAGCCCCAGCTTGATAGTAGTGTAGGCATCCAGTTCATTAGTGTGTACTGGATTGTGTTCATACCGATAAGTACAAGTGAACCAACGATAGTTCTCTTTAGAAGTTTGCCCTTGAATAGAGCTGTATAAGGAAGTTTCTTAACTGGCTTTTCTGATACTTCCTGTACCGGAGGAAGAGCCTTGCCTGTTGACTTTTCGATTTCCTTTTCGATCTTTGTCATAATAGCATCTGCTTCTTCTACTCTACCCTGAGATTCTAGCCATCTTGGAGATTCTGGGAATTTAACATAGATGATAATTGATGCGATGATTGATAGGATTGATGGAATCATAAACTGGATTCTCCAGTTCATTGCCTGGCTAACGCCTGCTGAAACGATTAGAAGTGCAATACCATTGCAGATTGGGTGAGCCCAGTTGCCGATGAATGATGTACGGCTTGACCATGTACCACGGTTCTTACCAGGAACATATTCTGTAAAGCCGGCGAATAAAACAACTAGGAGAGCACCAAGAGCTATACCCTGAATTACTCTGAATACGAATAGTACGTAGACGTTAGGTGAACAAGCACCACCGATCATAGCGATGATATGAATTACTTCGTAAAGAAGAATACTTTTCTTTCTACCGATCTTATCACCGATTGGACCACCAATAAGTGCACCAAATAACTGACCAATAGTGTAAGAAGTACCCCACATAGCAAGTAGTCCTGCACTACCTTCAAACCAACCTATTTCGTTCAAAATATTTTGAACTGCGCCACCGATACCGTTTGACCAGCATACTAGAAGTGCGAATGCTGTAACTAGCCACATTTTGATATGCCACTTAGATTGAGGTAAACGGTCTAACCTCGCACCAATGTTTGCATTTGTTTTTTTACCCATTATTTTCTCCTTTTTATTTTTTAAAAGTTTCCGTAACTTTTAATTCCTCACTTAGATTGCGTCCCTTTCGACACCCTGAAGTTCCGTTTCAACTTCATTTTCCATAATTTCCCAAGCCTTTGAGAAATCTTCATCCTTGTTCCATAGAGCAGGAGGTCCAAGAATAACCATATCAGCACCTGCTTTATAAAGTGGAGCATATAGTTCCTTGTTCATTGAACCGTCTGCTTCAATTAAGAAGTTTAGATTTCTTTCTTTTCTAATCTTAGATAACTTCTTAATCTTAACAAACATCTGAGGATCAACCTTCTGTCCTGAAATGCCGGGATCAACAATCATTATTGTTACCTTATCAAGTAATGGAAGATAAAACTCGATTGCTTCCAGTGGAACTGATGGACTTAAAGCAACACCGGCTTTGCATCCTAACTCTTTAATCTTGTTGATTGTTACGAAAGCATCACCTTCGATACAATCTGTGTGAGGTGTAATATAAGTAGCACCTGCTTTAGCGAATGTTTCAAGATACTGTTGAGGATGTTTAATCATTAAGTGAGCATCCATTGGCTTTAGGTTATCAATATGTTTATTAAGATAATCTAAGTAATCAGGTCCAATACCGTAACTTGGAACATATACGCCATCTTTAATATCCATATGAAGAAAATCTGATTTTTCATTGATTATCTTCATTTGTTCTTCAACATGAAATAAATCACAACAGCCCACTGAAGGAGCAATCAAAAGTTTTCTCATTTTTTATACCCTCTATATAAATACCTTTTAAATTAACTATTAGTCGTTGTAATCGTAATGGAAGATAACCTTAATAGCTTTCTTCTTTGCCATTGCATCGAAGCCTTCCTTCCACTGTGAAAGACCAATTCTGTGAGTAATCATTGGCTGAACCTTAATCTGACCTGACTGAAGAAGTCTGATACAGTTTCTCCAAGAAGTTGAGTCATAAGCCATATGACCGATAATGCTCTTGTTCCAAGATGTTACATCGTTGATTGAGAATTCAAGTGGCTTGAAGCCCATACCAACTCTAACGATTTCTGCGTTTGGTCTTGTCATTTCAAGTGCCTGCTTAAGAGCTACATTAGCACCTGAACATTCAATAACTAAACCTAAGTTATCTCTGCCACAGATTTCTGTACATCTAGCAACAACATCTTCCTTAGAACCGTTAACACAATGTGTAGCACCAAGTTCCATAGCAACAGGGAATCTAACTTCTACATCATCGTCAAGGCCAACCATAACAATGTTTACAGCACCCATTAGCTTTGCAATCTGTACTGAGAATAGACCAAGTGGACCTGTACCGAATACTACAACATCCTGACCAGGAATTAGGTGAGACTGCTGAGCAACTGCCTTGTAAGCATTACAGATAGGATCAAGAACTGCTGCTTCTTCATACTTAACACCTTCTGGGATTTCCCAAATTGCGTGTTTGTGAATTGCTAGGATTTCACCGGGTACTTTACAATACTTTGAGAAACCGCCGCCCCATGTGTTGTTGTCTAGACCAAGGTTAACCTTGTGTTCACAACATAGGAAGTCACCCTGTTCACAAGCCGGACAAACACCACAAACATGAGCACTGTTGTCTGATACAACTCTCTGACCTACGTGCCAGTCTTTTACGTTTTCGCCAACCTTTACGATTTCACCTGCGAATTCATGACCACGAACTGACTGCTGTTGACCTTCACAGTTTGTATCATCATAACCGTTGTCAACACCCCAGTGTTTCATGTCAGCACCACAAATTGCTGCTGCCTTGATCTCAAGGATAATGTCGTCTGGACCACATTCTGGTTCCGGATAATTTTCCATCATCTTGTAGCCACCAAATGCTGTTCCGAATCTTTTTAAAGCATGCATAAATAAATCTCCTTTATGAATTAATTTTTTACCCTTTATCGAAGGGCTTTATTTATTTGACACCTATATAATACACCTACTATTTGTTGATTTCAAGCATTATTTTCTTTTTTTCGGACTTTTGTAGGCTTGTACAACAAAAGACTCTTTCGTTTGTGCATTGTGCCAATATAAATATAATAATTTCCACATATCTAACTATTTTTATACTATTATGACTATATATAATTCTGTTAATGAATTAATTGTTAATAAACTTACCCCTATATTACCTACATTTGCTAATTTGGATTTCCCACATTCTACCTTTAATTTTTTGTTTTGCACAGATTAAATGTTGGAAAACAAAAAACTAACAATTATTTAACATTCATTTATATAATTGGACAGTTTAATTATAAACCTCATAAATACTGACCTATTAATTCTTCTATACAATATAAATGCAAGTTGTGGATTTCCCACATTGTATAAATAAGAACTTTAAATCAAACTTTACTTTGTATATATGTCAATTGAATTTTCATATTAAATGTATTATAATAAAACGGTATTAAAATTTAGCCTAAGATATATAGGAGAGTAAAAAATGAAAATTGTAGTATTAGCCGGTGGATTATGTAGCGAAAGAAATGTATCCATAGTTTCCGGTAAGCAAGTATATAACGCATTAAGAAAGAAAGGTCACAATGTTGTTCTTCTTGATGTATTTATGGGTTACGAGGAATCTCCTTGTGATATTGATGAACTATTTGAGAACAACTATTCATTTGCCGGTGATATAACTGTTGATGAGCTTGTACCTGATTTAAAGGCTGTTAAGGCATCAAGAAAGAATCAGAGTGACTGTTTCCTAGGTGACAATGTTGCTGATATTTGCAGAAAAGCAGATATTACATTCTTAGCTTTACATGGTGGTGTTGGCGAGAATGGTCAAATTCAAGCTACACTTGATATGCTTGGAATTAAATATACAGGCCCTAACTACCTTGGTTGTGCTATTGCAATGAACAAGGGTGTTACAAAAAGTGTTCTAAAGCAAAACAGAGTTTCTGTACCGGAAGGAGAAATTTTTACTCCTGCTGATAAGGAAAACGGTAGAATTGGCAGTTGGAACAGTTTCCCATGTGTAGTAAAACCTTGTAACGGTGGTTCTTCTGTTGGTGTTTCTATTGTTGAGGACAAGAAAGACTTTAACAAAGCAATGGCTGATGCTTTTGCTTGGGAAGATGAGGTTGTTGTTGAAGAATATATTAAGGGTAGAGAATTTTCTATCGGTTTAATTGAAGGCAAAGCACTTCCTATTATTGAAATTATCCCTGAAAGTGGTTTCTATGATTATGTAAACAAGTATCAGGCAGGTAAAACTAAGGATGTATGTCCTGCCGAATTATCAGAAGAAGTTACAAAGAAAATGCAAAGTGAAGCTGAAAAGGCATTCAAGGCACTTAACCTTGACTCTTATGCAAGAATTGACTTCCTACTAGATAAGGATAACAATACATACTGTTTGGAGGCTAACTCACTACCCGGTATGACACCTACAAGCCTACTACCACAGGAAGCATTAGTTCTCGGTACAAATTATGAAGACCTATGCGAACAGATTATTGAAGTATCATTAAAGAAGTATAAGTAATATGAAAGCTATAACTATAAAAGAAATACTGGATAGCTGTAACGGTAACTTTATCGGTGCAGAAGAAAATCTAAATACTAAGGTAACTTCTATTGTTACTGACTCAAGACAAGCAAAAGCAAATTCTATGTTTGTTGCTATTAAAGGTGAAAAGGTTGATGGTCACAAGTTTGTACCTATGACATACAGTCAAGGTGCAGTTTGTGCATTAGTTGAAGAAAAAGTAGATTGTGATATTCCACAGATTGTAGTTGAAAGCACATTACAAGCAGTTAAGGATATTGCAGAATACTACAGAAGCCTTTTCACAATTCCTTTCATTGGTGTAACAGGTAGTGTTGGTAAAACTTCCACTAAGGAAATGTTGGCATCAGTATTAAAGGAAAAATTTAAGGTTCACAAAACACAAGGTAACTTTAACAATGAACTTGGTGTACCACTTACACTATTTGCTATGGAAGAAGATACAGAAGTAGCTATTATTGAAATGGGTATTTCCGATTTTGGTGAAATGACCAGACTTTCTAAAATAGTTAAACCTAATATTTGTGTTATCACTAACATTGGTTGTTGCCACCTAGAAAATTTAGGTGACAGAGATGGTGTACTAAAGGCTAAAACAGAAATGTTTAAAAATATGCAGAAAGACGGCAAAATCTTCTTGTGTGGCGATGATGACAAGTTAAGTACCGTTAAAGAGTACAAAGGTATTGTCCCTACTTTCTACGGTCTAAATGACACCAACAAATACTATGGTGAAATTATAGAAAACAACAGCGAAAAGGGTATCAAGTGTAATCTGCATTTTGATGGCAAAAGTATTCCTGTTACTGTACCTGCTATCGGTAACCATATGGTAGCAAATGCAATGGCTTCAGTTGCTATCGGTAAATACCTTGGAATGACTGATGAAGAAATTGTCAGAGGTATCGAAAGCTACAGTACAATCGGTGGCAGAAACAATGTTATCAAAACTGACAAATACACAGTAATTGATGACTGTTACAACGCTAACCCTACTTCTACTAAAGCATCTATTGACACAATTGCTAACTTTAGCAACCCTAGAAAAGTATGTATCCTTGGTGATATGAAGGAACTTGGCAAGGACGAAATTGCTTTACACAAGGAAGTTGGTGCTAAAGCTGAAGAAAGCAAGATTGATGTGCTGATTACAGTTGGTGACTTAGCAAAAGAAATGCAAAGTCAGTTAAAGAATACTAAGGGTTATCACTTTGATAATAACGAAAGTTTGATTAAAGAATTACCAGGTATTCTGAAAGACAATGATGCAATCCTTATAAAAGCAAGTCATTCAATGCACTTTGAAGAAATCGTAAAAGCAATTACAGAATAAATTAACTATCAGCCCTTAGGGGCTGATTTTTTTATTACTTTTTACATACATATAATAGTAAGCACATTTATATATCAATGTTGTAATAAGTGTTGATATTATATATTGTATAGTGGTATAATTCTATTATGGAATTTTGCTAAAATTCAAGGAGGGTAATTTGATAATATGGGTAAAAAATCTAAAATAATACTTTTCTCTGTAATAGGGGTAGTGGTTGTTGCAGCTATTGCAGTAACACTTTATTTTGTATTGAGAAATCCTATGTCACTTAGTGAGTCAAGAATGGTAAAGGATTTACAGAATGATAAAGGTTTAGCAAGTCAAAAGATTAGTGGCTTTAACTTCGACTTTAAAGTTGAAAGCATTGACTATGACAAAAACAAAGCAAATTCAGGTGATGAGGAACTTTCTCTAACTGCAAAGGCTGATTTGACAAATGATACTTATGAAGTTAAGGGCTTTCCTGTTGACCTAAAATACACTAAAGAAAAGGACTCTAAAGAGTCTTATAAACTTGATTCCATAAGCTATGACTTAAAAAATATTGAATATACTGCTGTAGGTGGTTTTCCCGAGGATTATGCAAAGGAAGTTGTAAACAAAACTTACAAAAATGCAAAGCTAGATTCTCATACTACAAACCTACCAAAGAAAACAGATAAATTCACTTTTAAAATCAGCAATTCCGATATGTCGGGCAAACTGTACTTAAACTACACATTTGACAGTAAAAACGGTTGGCACAACGGTAAGTTCGATACAACAGGTCTTGATATCAAGAAAGGCAAAACCACTACTGTAAATGTTGATGGTGTTAAGTGCTACACTAACCCTGCAGTTAAGAATATTATTCTGCTAGGTACTGATGCACCTGACAATGGCACTAGCCGTTCAGACTCAATGATTCTTGTATCTATTGACAGCAACAACAAGGAAATCAAGTTTAGTTCATTTATGCGTGACACTTATGTTGATATTGACGGATACAACAAAGATAAGCTAAATGCAGCATTTGCTTATGGTGGTCCAAAGTTAGCAGTAAAAACTATTGAAAAGAACTATGGTATCAAGATTGACAACTACATTTCAGTAGGCTTTAGCAAGTTTAAAGATATTGTAGATGCCCTTGGTGGTGTTGATGTTCAGCTTGATCAAGATGAATGTGGTTACATTAACTGGCAGTTAAACAAGAACGGTCAGGCCGGTACTTATGGCCAAGTACAGGTTAAGGACGGTTCACAGAAGCTAAACGGTCAACAGGCACTTTGGTTCTGTCGTGACAGAGGTTCAGAGCAGTTCTCAGGTTCAGACTTTACAAGAACATCTCGTCAAAGAAGAATGTTAATGGGTCTTGTTGAGTCATACAAGAATTCTTCCGTTAAAGAAATCAAAGCTATTACAAACAAGCTAAAGAAATACATCCTAACTGATTTAAGCAAGAATGATATAAACTGGCTAATTAAGTACAGTTACAAGTTCTTTACCTACAAAACCAGTGATAAGTGTTATCCGGAAGAAACCTCAGGTTGGACAGATGGCACTACTGATACAGGTGCATGGATTATCCAAATGACCAGTTGGAAAGACACAAGGAAAGATATTTCTCACTACATTTACACAGATTTAAAATAAAATCTAAAGAAGTTGCCTGACATCTTGTCGGGCAATTTTTTATATGTTATAATGATATGGATAGTAAATAAAAAAGAAAGTTTTAATATAAAGGTGATTATATGTCATTTCCACAAGACAAAATTAGAAATTTCAGCATAATTGCTCATATCGACCATGGTAAATCCACACTTGCCGACCGTATTCTTGAACAGACAGAATCAGTTGCAAAGAGAGAAATGGAAGACCAAATTCTTGACGATATGGACCTTGAAAGAGAAAGAGGTATCACCATTAAGGCTCACGCAGTAACACTACTGTACAAAGCAGATGATGGTGAGACTTATCAATTCAACTTAATTGACACTCCGGGTCATGTTGACTTTAACTATGAAGTATCTCGTTCACTTGCAGCTTGTGAAGGTGCTGTGCTTGTAGTTGATGCCAGTCAGGGTATTGAGGCTCAAACCCTTGCTAACACATATCTTGCAGTTGACAGTGGTCTTGAGATTGTACCGGTTGTTAATAAAATCGACCTACCAAGTGCCGACCCTGACAGAGTAATTAAAGAAATTGAAGATGTTATCGGTATTCCGGCAGAAGGTTGTCCTTGTGTATCAGCAAAGACAGGACTTAACATTCACGATGTTATGGAAAGAATTGTCAGCGATGTACCTGCCCCTACAGGTGACTACAACGACCCACTAAGAGCATTAATCTTTGATAGTTACTACGATAGCTACAAGGGCGTTATTATTTATGTTAGAGTTAAAGACGGTCAAATTCACCCAGGTGATGAATTTAAGCTAATGGCAACAGGCAGTACATTCCAAGTTGTTGAATGTGGCTATATGAGAGCAACCTCTCTTGAGCAGAGAGATGGTCTTTATGCCGGTGAAGTTGGTTATATTGCAGCATCTATCAAAAGCCTACAGGATGCACAAGTTGGTGATACAGTTACTCTTGTATCTAATCCGGCAGAAGAACCTTTACCGGGTTACAGAGCAGCACAGTCAATGGTATTCTGTGGTATCTATCCTGCTGACGGTGCAAAGTACGGTGACTTACGAGATGCTTTGGAAAAGCTAAAACTAAATGACGCATCACTAACATTTGATGCAGAAACTTCTGTTGCTTTAGGCTTTGGCTTTAGATGTGGTTTCTTAGGTCTGCTTCATATGGAAATTATCCAAGAAAGACTTGAAAGAGAATACAACCTTGACCTTATTACAACTGCACCATCAGTTAGTTACAGAATTACAAAAACTGACGGTACTGTTGAAATGATTAGTAACCCTACTAATTACCCTGACCCTGCACTTATTGCAAAGGCTGAAGAACCTATGACTGATGCTCATATTTATGCACCATCAGAATATGTAGGTAACATTATGGAGCTTTGTCAGGATAGACGAGGTATCTTTGTGGGTATGGATTATATTGACTCAGATAGAGTTGATATTCACTATGAAATGCCACTTGCTGAAATTATTTATGACTTCTTTGACACACTAAAAAGCAGAACAAGAGGTTATGCATCCTTTGACTATGAACTAAAGGATTACAGAGAAAGTCAGCTGGTTAAACTTGACATTATGTTAAACGGTGAAGTAATTGACGCACTTTCATTTATTATTCACGCAGATAAAGCATATGGCAGAGCAAGAAAAATGGCAGAAAAGCTAAAGGAAAAAATTCCAAGACAGTTATTTGAAGTGCCAATTCAGGCTTGTATCGGTGGTAAGATTATTGCCAGAGAAACGGTTAAAGCTATGCGTAAAGATGTTCTTGCTAAATGTTACGGTGGTGACATTACTCGTAAGAAGAAACTACTTGAAAAGCAAAAAGAAGGTAAAAAGAGAATGCGTCAGCTTGGTTCTGTTGAAGTTCCACAAGAGGCATTTATGGCAGTTCTTAAACTTGATTCAGACTAATTCACAACATTATATAAAGCAAAAAGCCTAGGGTTTTTTCCCTAGGCTTTTTTGCTGTAATAGTAGATATATGTTAAATACTTATGCTCTCTTTAATGTACCAACTGTGTCCTTCCTAAAGTCAAGTACAAGTGCAATTAATACGCCAACAACAATTGTTACAATAGTTTCAGGTACCATATATGTTGCGTTGTATGTTACGGAATATAACCAAGCCGGTTGTCCCTCAGGTGCCCACATTTTCCATACTGCCCAACCTGAAATAAAGTGACAGATATATCTTAATGCACAAGCAAGAAATGCACCTAAAGCAATTTCAAGTGGTTGGTTGTGGAATTTATCTCTAAACACACCGGCAAAACCAATTACGCCAAAAGCTACAAGATAATCAAACAAAATAATCAGTATAACTGCTAAGGCTGATGTACCGTAAGAAAGGTTGTTTGCTCCAAGTACCATTTGTACCAGTCCATAAACAACACCGGTAAGTACTCCCCACTTCCACTTATAACGGTAAGCAATCAGTACAATTGGCAACATACTACAAAGTGTTACACTACCACCAAAAGGTAGGTTTGCAAACTTAATCATACTTAACACAGTAGCAAGTGCAATCATAATAGCACTTTCACATAATCTTAAGATAGTCTTTTTTCTCTTTTCCATTATTGTTTCTCCTTAAATAAAAAAAGCACTATGCAGACGCACAGTGCCATAAAAATCCTATCTTAAAGCTCCCTACGCCGGCATTATCCGAATCAGGTTAAGGGTCTAAGGCACACACCTTACTCTCAGCCACTTTTGTAGCTCCCCTGTTTGATTTGCAATTATAATATCATTAAAAAAGATATTTGTCAAATACTTTTTGTAAAAATATATAGGAACACAAAAAGGAACATACCTTATTGGGTATGTTCCTTATGTCCTTCCAAATTAAAATTAAAATTTCATCCGTAAGTATTACATCTTAGTAAGCCACCTATATTTATCACATATGTGACAATGGAATTATAATAAAAGTTAAAACAAATTCTTAATTAATTTTTCGTATTAATTAAATTTAATTTTATTTGTGTAGATGTTTTGAACAATTAAGTTCAAATTTTTAAATATTCAATTGTAACTTACTTGATAAAATTAGGCTTTTTTACCGAACAAAGCCACCATATCAAGGTTTTCAATGTCGGGAATTGGTTGTTTCTTCTTAACATTATCGTTATCTGATTTGCTAATTGTTGGTTTGCTAGATCTATTCATATATAATACAATCCCAACACATGTAGCTAAAAGTAAAGTCATTAAAACCAAAACTACGGCAAGAACTATAATCCCATGGTACATCGGTAATACCTCCTTGTAATACACTGTACGCTTATATAATAACACTCTAGAATGTTTATATCTTGTTTACTATTTCTTTTCTTCTTTAATTAAATAATACCACATAAATATAAAATGTCAATGGTTTTTTTGAAAAAAGTTAAAAATTTTTATAGCAAATCCACTAAAGACTTATAATAGTAAATTTATTCATAGTAAATCTATATTTTGTTCACAAATTAAGCCTTACAATGGTAGTTCTTCAACGTCATAAGCAGTTGCAACAAGTTTTCATAACCACAAAACTGATATTCGGTCAGCTTACCCATCTTCTGTAGTCTGATAGCCAAAATCTCTTTAGTTACACCGAACATATCAGCCATTGCGTTAAACTTTATAAAGTTACTTTTATCCACAACAGGATTGATAATATTCAGTTTATCAACACCATAAACCTTGTTAAAAACTAAATTGATAGTTTCTTTTGGCATCAATATTTCTAATGCTAAAGTAGAAGTGATACCTTCAATAATATCATCGCTTGGTGCATCCCTTAAAGTAATAGGCTTTTTACGGTACTTTTCACCATACAAGTCACTATTAATACGGTTAAGAATTAAGAAAGAAATCCCACACATTGTTACAAAGTTTTTTTGACCACTACTGCCCTTTAGCAACTGTTTATTCATATAAACAGTTTGGTTATTAAGGGTTACTTCTCTTTCACCTATCTTGTCCTTCATATCACACAAAGCAACTTTGCCCAGAACCTTTTTATCGTTAAAGTCAACATACTCAATCTTAATACCCAGCATATTTACTACATTCTCAGGGCTAACCTTAAATACTTCATTACTGCTGATGTTATAAACATTCATATACTGCTGTACAATACTATATGCAATAGTTTCGATATTCTTCTCTGTTAAATAAGCCATAATAATCTCCTTTACAAATTTTACTATATAATAAGTTAATTAATTTCTATATTTTTCTAACTTGGTTATAGTATAAAGCACCACTTTGTTTTTACTGTTAGTGACGGTTGAATTATAAATGTGTTTTGTGTGAAAAGAAAAAACACATTACAAAAGGCAAAACACCGAACCATATGTTCGGTGTTTTCAACTTAATGAAAAAATGAGGGGTTTTTCTATGTTTTATTTGAGGAGATAAAACAATGTATCTAAAGCTCTGTATCTCTTTAGTACGCTTATAGTATATAAAGTCAATATGTTTTTCATTTTACAAATAATTGAAATATACTTGTAATTTATGTGAAAAGTATTAGAAAAACTTTCTGTAAAAATAACAAAGCACTGAGCTTGTGGATAACTCAGTGCTTTGTGTCTTTCATTAAAAATGAGGGGTACAATGTAAATCTTATTGATTACATTGAGGAGGGTAGAACAATATACTGAAATGGTTGCGGTTCCATTTCTTTAGTACAGTTATAGTATAACCCTACAATTTGTTTTTACTGTTATAATAATTTGAAATATATCTGTCAGTTATGTGAAAACTATGAGAAAATCTATTTACTATGCTAACTTAAAAATATCAATTAAGAATATCCATACCATACCGTAGTAAGTTACTACTGCAACAAGGTCATTTATTGTTGTAATCAGTGGACCTGAGGCTACTGCAGGGTCAACCTTAATCTTGCTAAAGAACATAGGCACTAAAGTACCTACCAAACTTGAAATAACCATTGAGGCTAAAAGTGAAAATCCGACACAACCGGATACTAAGAAAGAATATCCAAATGTATTACCTTTAAACAAGAAAATATACAATCCTACAAAAATAAATGACATAGTTCCAAGTAAAAGACCATTAGAAAAACCTACTCTTACTTCCTTAAACATCAGCTTAACTTTATCAGATGCTTTTAAGTTTTCATCCATAAGCACACGAATTGTAACAGCCAGTGACTGTGTACCTACATTACCTGCCATATCAAGGATTAGTGATTGAAAACATATTACAATAGGAATAACTGCAACAACTGTTTCAAACATACCAACAACTGAAGAAACACCCATTCCTAAGAATAACAAGATTATCAGCCAAGGCAATCTTTTCTTTGTACTTTGCAAGGTTGTTTCGTTTAAATCTTCTTCAGCAGTCAAACCACCTAGCTTTGCATAATCTTCACCAAGTTCTTCATCAACAACTTCAACAATATCATGGGCAGTAATTACACCTAGGATATGCTTGTTGTCATCAAGTACAGGAATTGAATCTTCTGCATAGTCCTTTAGTTGCTCAATACAATCAACTATTTTTTCATTAGCCTTTACATATGGATAGGACTTTATAATCAATTCATCAAGGGATTGATATTCCCTTGCAACAATCAAGTCCTTTAAGTCAATAGCACCGTAAAAACCATCTTTATCATCAACAACATATATAGTATTAATGTTGTCATTTTCACCTGCTTGAGTAATTAGCTGATGGGTAGCCTCTTTAATAGTAAGATTTTTCTTTACAACAATATAGTTAGTTGTCATCTCACTACCGATTTCATCATCTTCATATGACAAAATCATACTAACATCTTGTTTTGCATCATTATCAAGTAAAGCAACAATTCTCTTTCTGTCAGCATCACTTAACTTTTCCAGAATATCAACAGCGTCATCTGAGTCCATTTCTGAAATCAAGTTAGCTACTTTATCGGAATTAATTTCTTTGATATATTCTTCTGAGTCCTCAATATAAGAGAATATCTCAGCTACCATTTCAACACCTAACACAGGGTATAGTGACTTTCTTTCTTCCGGTGTCATTTTCTCAAATGCATCGGCAATATCACCCATATGGTAATCAGAAATTTTTTCTATTAATTCTTCCTTAGGAAGATTGCTTCTGAAAATCTTTAAGACTTCATCAGAATACATAGGCTTAGTTACTTGATTCATTAATATTACCTCCTACTACCTAAAAATAGGCATAAAAATACCACCACTATCCATAGCAGTTTCACAAATTATCGTTGCGTAGTATTAGGATAAATACGGTGGTACAGAATAATATTAAATTAAAGTAAACTATCGAAATCAACAGACAGTGCTACATTTCTAACTTCCATATCACCATAAACAATACACCCACCAAAACTATCACAACTGTCCATTAACTTCACCTCCAATATTTTCTTATATCAATTTAGCACCAAAAGTGCATAAAGTCAAGAAGTCACAATACTTTTAACTTAATTTTTATTACCTAAACTTGTTCTACTGAATTATACTCTATTACACAGCAAAGCACCGAGCCTTGTGGATAGCTCGGTGCTTTGTTTTCATTAAAATGAGGGGTACAATGTAAATCTTTTTGTGGATTAACATTGAGGAGGGTAGAACAATGTACTGAAATGGTTGCGGCTCCATTTCTTTAGTACGCCTATATTATATACCCAAAAATCAGTTTTGTTGTTATAGAAAACTGAAAGGTTTTTGTTGGTTGTGTGAAAACTCACTTTGTTTTTCACCGATAGCCTTTAGCTTACCCTCTTTATACATTTCTTCCATAGCTTTATAAGCACCATAGTAGTCACCCATTGGTTGATGAATTAGATATAAGTCAAGGTAATCTGTACCTAGCTTCTTTAGTGAATTTTCTTATCCTGATGGGAGAGTTTTTATCCCTATACTTGACAAAGAAGTTAATGTTTCTTTTTACATTGCTATAAAAAATAGCAACAAAGATAAATTTTTAACTGCACTAAAGTGGGATAAGTACAAATAGTGGGACTTTGACTAGAATTAATCAAACATTTGTTTGATTTTTCTATAATTATATGTTACAATATGTAAAACAGTTGTGAGGTGATTACTATGAAACCACTAACAAAAAGTCAGCAAAAAGTTTTTGACTATATAAAAGAATGTAGTGAAGAAGGCAGAGTGCCATCTGTTAGAGAGATTTGTGAACACACAGGACTAAAATCTACTTCAACAGTACATCTTCACCTAAAATCCCTTGAAGAAAAGGGTTTAATCGAAAGAGATAAAGGTCTTAACCGTAGTATTAGAATTGCCGGTGAAGAAAAGGTAAACCAAATTCCTATTATGGGTAGAGTTACTGCCGGTTTACCGGTCTTAGCAGTTGAAGATATTGAGGGATATGTGCCTGTAACAGAGAACCTAAAAAGAGGCAGAGATCTTTTTGCCCTAAGAATTGACGGTGAATCTATGATTAATGCCGGTATTCTTGACGGTGACATTGTTATTGTACATAGAACACCTGTAGCAAATAATGGTGACATTGTAATTGCACTTATTGAAGATGAGGCAACTTGCAAAAGATTTTATAAGGAAAACGGTCACTACAGACTTCAACCTGAAAATGAACTTTTTGAACCGATTATTGTTGATGAGGTTGTACTGCTGGGTACAGTTATCAGTTTAGTCAGGAATTACGAATAATAGAGGTTATTATGTTTAGAGAAATGCGAAGAAAAAAGCAACAAATTCCTGATAATGAGGCTATCGCTATTCTCGAAAATGGCAAAACAGGAATTTTAGCAGTTAATGGGGATAGTGGTTATCCATATACCGTTCCACTTAACTATATGTTTTATAATGGCAAAATTTATTTTCACGGTGCAAGTGAAGGTCACAAATTTGACAGTATAAAAAACAACCCTAAGGTAAGTTTCTGTGTTATTTCTCAAGACAAGATTATTTCTGAGAAATATACAACTGCTTATGAAAGTGTTGTTGTTTTCGGTAATGCAAAAATTATGGATGATAAAGAAGAAATCAAAAAAGTTATTTATGTCTTTGCAAAGAAATTCCATCCAACAGACACAGAAGAAAACAGAATGTTCTACATTAATTCTGACATTAAAACAATGGCTATGGTTGAGATTACACCGGAACATATTACCGGTAAAGAGGGACTTGAACTTTACAAGAAAAGAAACAAGTAATTTTATAATATAAACATAAAAAAGGTGTTGCATTTGCAACACCTTTTCTTTATGCATTGATTAATTTGTATTTTAATCTCTTTCGTCCATAGGAACATAGTTCTGTCTATCGTGAACATTCTGATATGCAGGACGAATAATCTTACTTGGGTTTACAAGTTCTTCCAGTCTGTGAGCAGACCAACCACTAACTCTTGCAATAGCGAAAAGTGGAGTAAACAACTTTGTAGGTAAGTCAAGCATACTGTAAACAAAGCCACTGTAAAAGTCAACATTAGCAGAAATCTTCTTATCTGTCTTTCTTCTCTGCATAATCAGTTCTGCTGCAATTTCTTCAACATTATTATATAGCTGATACTCTGCCTGTCTGCCTTTTTCTTCAGAAAGTGACTTAACAAAGCCCTTAAACACTCTTGCTCTTGGATCGGAAATTGTATAAATAGCATGACCCATACCATAGATAAGACCTGACTTATCAAATGCTTCTTTGTTAAGAATTTTGATTAGATAGTCACGAATCTGTTCTTTATCGTTATAGTCTGTTACATGTCTTTTAATATGGTTAAACATTTTTACAACCTTAATGTTTGCACCACCATGCTTAGGACCTTTTAGAGAACAAAGTGCTGCTGCAATAGCTGCATATGTATCTGTACCTGATGATGTTACAACATGAGTTGTGAAGGTTGAGTTGTTACCACCACCATGTTCTGCATGAAGAACAAGTGCCATATCAAGTAGCTTAGCCTCTAACTTTGTATATTGACTGTCAGGTCGTAGCATATACAAAATATTTTCTGCTGTAGATAGGTGAGGCTGTGGTGAATGGATAAACAAACTCTGCTTGTTGTGGAAATAGTTAAATGCCTGATAGCTATATACTGCAAGTACAGGTAAAAGTGCAATTAACTGAATACATTGACGAAGTACATTAGGAACAGAAGTGTCCTCTGCTTTTTCGTCATAACTGTAAAGTGTAAGTACTTCCTTAGACAAAGCATTCATAATATTTCTTGATGGAGCTTTCATAATAATGTCACGAACAAATGTATCAGGCAAAGTTCTGTAGTAACCAAGTAGCTGATTAAATTCTTCAAACTGTTCTTGGTTAGGCAAATCCCCCATCAGTAGCAAATAAGAAACTTCTTCAAATCCATAATGCTTATCATGGATAAAGCCGTTTACTAAGTCCTCAATGCTATAACCTCTGTAGAAAAGTTCACCGGGAATAGGAGTTCTGTTTCCGTTTTCATCTTCAATAACAGAGTTAACCTCTGAGATTTCTGTTAAACCTGTAAGAACACCTTTACCGTTAGAGTCTCTAAGTCCTCTCTTAACATCATACTTATCATAGTTGCTAGGGTCAATAAGACTGTTTTTGCAACAAATTTTACTTAGTTCTATAATTTCAGGAGTAAGGTCGCTATATTTACCCATGAAAATCACATCCTTTAAAATGGTATAATAATCTAATTTTTTATATGTATATCTTTCATTTTATCACAACTTTTTAACTTTAGCAAGATAAATTCCTATTAATTCTATATGAATAACAAATTTAATTTATGACAAAATGACAGAAAGGTGCTTATCATAAGACAAGCACCTTTGCTAATAATAAATTTATATTTAATTAATCCATTGAAGTAACAATTTCGTTTACTGTTTTTCCCGGAGGAATCATTGGTAGTACATTTTCATCAGGACTGATTACACAATCAACAACTACCGGTTCATTCATATCATATGCCTTCTTTAGCACATTATGAATTTCCTCAGGCTTAGTAATTCTTAAGCCCTTAATGCCGTAACCCTGGGCAACCTTTACAAAGTCAGTTGCTCTGTGTGGGTCTGTATTTGAGAATCTGCAACCGTAGAATAGCTTTTGCCATTGACGAACCATACCAAGAACTGAGTTGTTCATAACAACAACTACAACAGGAATGTTATATGACTTCATTGTTACAAGTTCATTAATGTTCATATGGAAAGAACCGTCACCTGTTACTAAGAAAACTCTCTTGTCCATATTGCCCATACTTGCACCGATAGCAGCACCCATACCAAAGCCCATTGTACCTAAACCACCTGATGTTAGGAATGTTCTTGGTTCAAAGAAATTTGTTCTCTGTGCAACCCACATCTGGTGCTGACCAACATCAGTTGCAACAATGTCTTCTCTAGACTTAATCTTGTTTATTTCGTCAAGAATCTGATATGGATGGCAGTAACCTTCTTTGTTAATATCGCTGATAGTGATTTTCTTCTTCCAATCCATAATCTGTTCAATCCAAGCAGGATTGCTCTTCTGTTCTAATCCATCAACAACCTTAACAAGTGTATCCTTTAAATCACCGATAACCCAGTTGTCAACCTTAACATTTTTGTGAATTTCGTGAGCATCAATATCAAGCTGAATAATAGTAGCTTGTTGACCAAACTTTTCTCTATCCCCTGCAACTCTGTCAGAAAATCTTGCACCACAAGCGATAATAACATCAGCATTGTCTACTGCCATACCTGTTTCGTAACCACCATGCATACCGATGTTACCAACAAATAGTGGATGGTCGGCAGGCATACAACCTAGTGCCATTAGTGAACAACATACAGGAGCGTCAATTCTCTCTGCAAACTTAACAAATTCATCACAAGCATTTGCAGAAATAATACCACCACCGGCATAAATCATCGGTCTTTTAGCATTTCTTAGAATTTCTTGAGCTTTCTTAATTGCATCATCCTGAGCCTTAAACTCATTATTAGGAACAAACTTTTCCTTTGGAGTGTATTCACTCTTCATAGCAGTAATATCCTTAGGTACATCAATAAGAACAGGACCTTTTCTGCCACTTTGAGCAATTTCAAAAGCCTTACGGATTGTTGGAGCTAAGTCCTCCATTTCCATTACTAGGAAAGAAGCCTTTGTAATTGGCTTAACAACTTCTGAAATATTAACTTCTTGAAAAGCATCTCTGCCAAGTAAATCTCTCTGTACATTACCACAGATAGCAACCATAGGAATTGAGTCGATATTCGCAGTTGCAATACCTGTTACAAGGTTAGTAGCCCCAGGACCAGATGTTGAAAATACAACACCAACCTTGCCAGTTGAACGAGCATAACCATCAGCAGCATGAGCAGCACCCTGTTCATGAGCAGTTAGGATATGAGTGATTTTGTCGCTATACTTGTAAAGAGCATCATATGTATTTAGTGCTGCACCACCGGGATAACCAAATACTGTGTCAACACCCTGTTCAAGTAAACATTCGCATATAATTTCTGCACCTGTTAATTGCATATTCTTTTCCCCTATCTCTTTATTTTTCAAAATAACTAAAAGTTCCGGAAATAAAAAAACACCCCGTCTCATAAGAGACGAAGCTAATAAACCCCGTGGTACCACTCTACTTCGCTTATAAAAATAAGCCTTACACATCAGGCAACAACCGAATGCTGTTCTGTTAACGGAGAACTACCGTAACACTCTACTGAGTTTCCCTTTGGAATGTTAAGTTCACAGGTTACTTTCACCAGCCGATCATATTGCCTTGCACCATCCGACAACTCTCTGAAAAGATTTTGCTGCTTACTTCTCCTGATCATTACTTTTAGTATCATTAAATTATTTAGAAAAAGCCTTGGTTTTCTGTATAATATTCTACTTTAAAAATATCAACTTGTCAAGTCGTTTCATTTTATATATAATGATTATACATATATTTTTTATTGGGAGTAACTAATGGAACGAAAATTATCCAAAAATGCAAAGAAAGTTTGGCGTACAAGATGTGCTATGGTTTGTTTACTTTTTGCATTTATTAGTGGTGGCATATATATTTTTTCACCTTTAATAGCTTTTATTGTTGCCGGAGTGGATTTGTTAACATTCTTAATTATATACCTTATTGCCGTACCTCTTGTTTATCATGTTACAACACTTGTTGTAAGGAAAGACGGTATCACCATAACCAAAGGTATATTGATGAGAAAAAGAATGAACATAATGGCAAAGAAAATTCAGTATGTTGAACTTATCCAAACACCGGTACAAAGACTTTTCAAGGTTTATACTGTAGCATTCCATACTGCAGGTGCTACTACTTATGTCAGTCAGGTTGATGCCGACTTAGGAAGATTATTTAGGTCATACAAAGAATAAAGAAAGGATATAGTTGTGAAATTTAGGAACAGAAAGCTATACAAGAAAGCTCACTTCTATACAATTTTATATGATTTAACAAGGCTATTTCCTTTGCTTGTTGTTCCGGTATTACAAAACCTTTTGTATAAGCCAACAACAACTGCTGCTTTTATCACTAACTTTTCTATTTCTGCTTTGTGTGTTGTTTTTCTATTTGCGTATATTATTCTTGAATACAGAAGTACAATGTACCTGGAGAAGGAGAAAAGTGTCTATACAAAGAAAGGATTTTTCTTTAAGAAAAGAGCTGATATTCCCTACAACTGTATTCAGTCTGTTTATGTTGAAAGGGCATTTATGTACAGAATTTTCAGAGCAAGGAAGGTTATTATAAACACACCCGGTTCTTATACTGCTAAAGGTGACTACAATCTTTTTCTAAGTAAAAAGAACGACCTTGCACTAAAGACTGAAATTTTCGGCAAAGAAGATGTTGACCTAAAGTATAATGGTGGTTTCCTTAGAATAATTCTAATGGCTGCAACATGGAGTAACGCACTTACAGGTTTACTTATTATAGCACCTGTCCTATATAAAACTTCCGATATTGTTGTGGATATTTTTAAAAACTATTTTGTAAATAGGCTGGATATTTCTTCTTACATTATTAAGATTGGTGTACCTCCTGCTGTATCCGGTCTTGCAACATTACTGATAATTTGTTGGGGTATTGCCTATGTGTATCAGCTTTCAAGCAATGCGTTTTTCTCAACAAAGATAAAGAATAACATAATCCACATTTCAAGAGGATTACTGAACAGATATGAATTTGTTACAACTACGGAAAAGTTAAATGCAATTCAAATAAAGCAAAGTGTACTGATGTTACTTCTTCGTCTAAAAAGTGCCTACATTCAAACAATAGGCAGTGGTGCACAAAAAGGTGACAGAAGTTTGCTTATACCTGCTGATAGAGAAGAAAATATCAACAAAATTCTCAGCAAAATCACAACTCTGCCAACAGAAGAAAACTACAAAGTTAAACCTAAAAAGACAGAATTTATGTCCTACCTATGGTTTCCTTTCTATTGTATATTAGGTACTGTTGCAGTAATGCTAATACTTCACTACCTAGGTTATTTTGCAGAAATTGTTAGATTTCCTTTATTCGCTATACTTGGAGTATTTGTTTACTGGCTATTTTTCAGAATTTATTCCTACACAAAAAGTAGTATAACCATTTGTGATAAAGCAGTACAGATTGATTACTTTGATAAGCTGAACATTACAAGAACTTACATTCCGTATGACAAAATTCAGTATGTACAGATTAGACAAAGTCCTTTCCAAGTTTTTTACAAAACTGCTCACCTAAGAATTTATGTTTATTCAAACAAAAGAAAATTCTACAAAATCAAGTACCTAAAATACAAGAAGGTTCTTGAAGCTGTAGATATAATAGAAACAAAAATGAAATATAGATACTAAAGTAAGAGCCTTACAGAATTCTGTAAGGCTTTCTTAGTGTAATGATTATTTTAAAAATTCTTTCATAACTTTAATTGAATGTTCAGCAGCCAGAACCTTAAACTTCTCAAAATCTAAGAATTCATTGTGGTTCATATCGTCACTAATTGAACGAAGAACTGCATATGGCACTTTGTTTCTGTAACAAACATGGCCAACTGCTCCACCTTCCATTTCACAACATAAAGCACCGAATTTGTCTGCAACATACTTTCTCTTATCCACATCAGCAATAAAAATATCACCTGTTGCTACTCTGCCAACAACAACATTAATGTCATCAATAGTTTTGCAACATTCATATAACTTTTCATATGTAGCCTTATCTGACGGAATGTCAATTCTTCTTTCATCAGTGTACCAGATTTCGCCTCTAGGATCACCGGTTGCAGTACCGTTCATATCATGTTCAACACAATCCTTAGAAATAACAATGTCGCCAATCTTTAAGTCTTTACTTAAACTACCTGCAATACCTGAATTAATAATTACATCAGGCTTATAGTAGTCAATCATAATCTGAGTACCGATAGCAGCATTTACTTTACCGATGCCACATTCAAGAAGTACAACATCTTTACCGTTGATTTTACCACTGATAAAGTCAAGACCTGCGATTGTTTTCTCTTCGCTACTATCCATTGCTGACTTTAAACCGTCAACTTCAATTTTTAATGCACAAATAATCCCTGTCATTTTTATTACCTCATTCCATATTGTCTGTTTCATACATAATTAAAGTTAATGCAACTAAAGGTGCAGTTTCTGCCCTTAAAATTCTTTTACCTAGGGTAGCTTTTCTGCCACCGTTTTCTGTAACAAGGTTAACTTCCTCAGAACTGAATCCACCTTCACTGCCAATAAACATACTTATTTCACTTGGCTTATCCTTTAGAATAGTTTTTACACTTTCTCCACCAAGTTCATAAAAAATAACTTTATCTCCTTTAGCATTTTTTACTGCATCATTAAAGGAAATACATTCCCTAACTTTAGGTACAATTCCTCTGCCACTTTGCATAGCAGCTTGTTTTGCAATTTTTTGCCATCTGACTGTCTTTTTACTTAATGACTTTTTGTCAGGTCTGCTGACACATCTTGAAGAAATAACAGGTACAATCTCACTTACACCGATTTCAACTGCCTTTTGAATAATAAGCTCCATTTTGTCACCTTTAGGTAGGGCTTGATAAAGTGTTACCTTTACATCAGGTTCAGCTTCGGAAATTTTGTTGGAAAGAACATTTACCTTTACCATATCACCACTTATTTCTTCAACTACACAATTATGGACAGTACCACTGGGTGAACACAAAGTTAAGGATTCACCCTTATTCATTCTAAGACTTTTTGATATATGGCGACCATCTTCACCAAAAAGCGAATATTCCTTTGACTCAATTTCTTCATCAACAAAAAAATGTGGCATAGCTTTGCTCCTTGTATCCTATATTATAAAAGGTAGGGCAAACAATGTTCACCCAAATAAAATTACCGTAAAGTCATTTTAGTCTATAACTAATATAACAAAACACAACTGTAATTGCAATAGATAAGGTTTTTTGATAAAATAATAAAGAGGTGATAAAATGGCTACTTTAATCACAGACAAAGATTATTATAACTTAATGAAAGATATAGATACTGCTACTTTAGAAAACACCCTTGTAAAGGAACTGACAGACAGAAAACTGAAAATCAGTTCTGCTGAAAGTTGTACCGGTGGTATGATTTCACAGAGAATTACAAATGTCAGTGGTGCAAGTAATGTTTTTGAACTGGGAGTTTGTTCCTATGCAAACAGAATAAAAAACAAAGTCCTAGGTGTTAGTAACGAAACACTAAATACAGTAGGTGCAGTTAGCCAAGAAACTGCCACACAGATGTGTGAAGGAATTAAGAAACTTTCCTCATCTGATATAGGGGTATCAACAACAGGCATTGCCGGACCTACCGGTGGAACAGATAAAAAGCCTGTGGGACTGGTTTTTATTGGAATTGCAACAAAAGAAAGTACCACAATATATAGGGCTGAACTTTGCCACTATACACCACATTCTAGGAATGAAGTGCGAACAATGACTACAAACCTATGTATGCTACTTGCAATCAAGGCTACTAGGAACTCAGAAGAATAGAAAATACTTGATTTTTGTCAGTATTTATGGTAAAATTTTAGAAGTTGGTTTTTGCCTAAGTTGTGTAGGCAACCGAAACAAACACAACATTTTTAATATTGGTATTCCATTAAACGGAAAATAGACAACTAAATATTAACGAACGGAGTTGACATTATGGCAAGAGAAGCCGGCATTTTAATGCCTATTACTAGTTTACCTTCTCCTTACGGTATTGGTACACTAGGTAAAGAAGCTCGTGAGTTTGCAGACTTTTTGAAGAAAGCAGGTCAGAAGATCTGGCAGATTCTTCCTGTTGGTCCTACAAGCTACGGCGACTCACCTTATCAGTCTTTTTCAACTTTTGCAGGTAATCCATATATGATCGACCTTGATACTCTCAAGGAAGAAGGTTTACTTACTCAAGAAGATATTGACAAGGGTTACTGGGGCGACTCAGAATTTGAAATCGACTATGCTACTATTTATTGGTACAGATTTGATGTACTAAGAGTTGCATTTGAGAATTTCAAGAAGAATTGCGACAGAAAGCCTTTTACTGCTTTTAAGAGAAAAAACAGCAAGTGGCTAAAGAACTATGCCCTTTATATGGCTGTTAAGAAAAACTTTGATATGAAAGCCTGGACAGAATGGCCAGACGAAGAAATCAAGCTTCGTGAGCCTGAGGCTATTAAAAAATACGAAAGAAAGTTCAAGGATGAAATTGACTTCTGGAGTTTCCTACAGTACAAGTTCTATGAACAGTGGGAATCATTCAGAAAGTATGTAAATGACCTTGGCATCAAGATTCTTGGTGATATGCCAATCTATGTTGCTATGGACTCAGCAGATACTTGGGCAAATCCTGAAATTTTCTGGTTTGACGAAAACAATCAACCTGTAAGAGTAGCTGGATGTCCACCAGACTATTTCTCTGCAACAGGTCAGCTATGGGGCAATCCATTGTACGACTGGGATTATCTAAAAGAAACAGATTATGAATGGTGGTTCAATCGTATTGCTGCTGCATCAAAGCTCTTTGATATTCTAAGAATCGACCACTTTAGAGCTTTTGATACTTATTATGCCATTCCTTATCCAGCCGAAAATGCTATCGGTGGTGACTGGTATGACGGTCCCGGTATTGAATTCTTCAATATGATGAAGGAAAAACTGGGTGACCTACCAATCGTTGCTGAAGATTTAGGCGACCTTTTTGACAGTGTAAAGGAACTTCTAAAAGAAACCGGTTACCCTGGAATGAAGGTATTGGAGTTTGCTTTTGATAGTGGTGAGGCTAATGATTACTTACCACACAACTACACAGAAAACTGTGTTGTATATTCTGGTACACACGATAACGATACCCTTATGGGTTGGGCAGCAGAAGCTAAGCCTGAAGATGTTGCTTTTGCTAGACAATACTGTAAAATGCCTGAATGGGAAGCATTTAACTGGGGTATCATCAGAACAGCATACGAAAGTGTTGCTAACACAGCTATTATCCAGATGCAGGATATTCTTGGTCTTGGTACAGAGGCAAGAATGAATGTTCCATCAACACTTGGTGGTAACTGGGTTTGGAGAATTGACGGCAGTGTGCTAACAGATGAACTAGCAGACCAGCTAAAGGAAATGGTAATCAACAGTTCAAGACTGGAGGAAAATTAAAAAATGAGCATTATTGAAAATCTTGAATTAACAGCAAAAAACGACTACTGTAAGACTCTTAAGGAACTTACACCGGCAGAACTTCACCTTTGCCTAGGTAAAGCAATGATGGGTGAAATCGCTGATACTTGGGAAAAGTGTCAGAAGAAGGAAGCTTCTAAGAGAAGAGCATATTACTTCTCAGCTGAATTCCTAATGGGTAGAATGATGTACAACAATCTATACTGCATGGGTATTCTTGACACAACTAAGAAGCTACTAAAGTCTAAGGGTATTGACATCAATGTATTTGAAGATATTGATGATGCAGCTCTTGGTAACGGTGGTCTAGGTAGACTAGCAGCTTGTTTCCTAGATTCAGCAGCTACTCAGGAAGTTCCACTAGACGGTTATGGTATCCGTTATAAGTACGGTCTATTTAAGCAGTTAATCGAAGACGGTTATCAGGTAGAAATTGCTGATAACTGGCAGAGATTTGAAGATCCATGGTGCATCCGTAGAGAAGAAGATGCAGTTGAAGTTAAGTTCCAGGATCAGACAGTTAAGGCTGTACCTTATGATATGGCTGTTATTGGCTATGGTGCAAAGAGCATTAACACTCTTCGTCTATGGCAGGCAGAAGCAGTTGACGAATTCGACTTCCTAGCATTTAACGCATCACACTATGATGAAGCTGTAAAGGCTAAGAACGATGCAGAAAACATTTCTTCTGTTCTATATCCAAACGATGGTACTCACGAAGGTAAGCTACTTCGTCTAAAACAGCAGTATTTCTTCTGTTCAGCTTCCCTACAGGATATTATTAAGAGATATAAGGCTAAGTACGGCAATGACTTCAGCAAGTTCTCAAGTCATGCAGCTATTCAGCTAAACGATACACACCCTGTTATTTCTATTCCTGAACTAATCAGACTTCTAGGTCTAGAAGGTATTGGTTTTGAAGAAGCTCTTGATATTGCACAGAAGACATTTGCTTATACAAACCACACAGTTCTTGGCGAAGCACTTGAAAAGTGGGACAAGAACCTAATTAGAGAAATTCTACCTGAAATTCTTACAATTATCGAAAGAATTGCTATTCACGAATACAACGATATGCACGCTAAGGGTGTTAGCGATGAACAGTTTGCTAAGAAAATGGCTATCATTGACGGCGACCTAGTTCATATGGCTAGACTTGCTTGTTATGTTGGTTCTTATGTAAATGGTGTTGCTTGGATTCATACAGAAATCCTAAAGGACGATGTTCTAAAGGAATGGTATGAACTATATCCTGAAAGATTCCAGAATAAGACTAACGGTATCACACAGAGAAGATGGTTAGGTCTATGTAACCCAGAACTATCTGACTTCATCACAGAAAGAGTTGGCGATGGTTGGTTAAAGGATCTATCAGTTCTTAAGGGTCTTGAAAAGAACATTGACGCTAAGACTGTTCGTGCATTTAACACAATTAAGAAGAAGAAGAAGACTCAGCTTGCTAACTACATCAAGAATACTGAAGGTGTTGAAATCGACCCATCATTCATCTTTGACATTCAGGTTAAGAGACTTCACGAATATAAGAGACAGCTACTAAACGCATTCTCAATTGTTATGATTTATAACAAGCTAAAGAAGGGCGAACTAAAGGATTGGCAGCCAACAGCATTTATCTTTGGTGCTAAGGCAGCTCCTGGTTATGCCAGAGCTAAGGCTATCATTAAGTACATCAACGAAGTTGCTAAACTAGTTAACAACGACCCTGATACTAAGGATAAGCTAAAGGTTCACTTTGTACAGAACTACAATGTTTCTTATGCAGAAAAGATTGTTGTTGCTGCTGACTTCTCAGAACAGATTTCTACAGCAGGTACAGAAGCATCAGGTACAGGTAACATGAAGTTTATGCTAAACGGTGCTGTTACTCTTGGTACTTATGACGGTGCTAATGTTGAAATTGCTCAGCAGGCAGGTATCGAAAATGAATACATCTTCGGTGCTAGAGTTGAAGAAATTGACGAACTAAAGGCTAACAAGACTTACAACCCAAGAGAAGTATATGATAACAACCCAGAAATCAAGGCAGTTCTTGATACTCTGGTTGACGGTACATTCTCTGACGGTGGTGCAGTTGGCGAAGGTTCATTTGCTGAACTATACACAGCTATCCTAAACGGTACTGCTTGGCATGACCCAGACCATTACTTCCTACTACTTGATCTTCAGGATTATGTTGATACTAAGATTAAGGGCAACAAGGATTATCAGGATAGAACAGCATTCGGTAAGAAGTGCTTAATCAACATTGCTAATGCAGGTATGTTCTCATCTGACAGAACAATCCTAGAATATGCTAAGGATCTATGGCACGTAAAGTAATTTAAAATTACTTTTCTACTATAAAATAAATTATCCCTACTCGAAAGAGTAGGGATTTTGTTTTATGTTATTATACAAATTTTATAAAACTTTCTTATATGCTAACCTTTATGGTTAGCTTTTTTCTTTTGTTTTCACATAAAAAGGCACCTACAAAACTGTAAGTGCCTAAAGGTTATTTTAAAAGACTATTAAATTCTTTAACAGTTATGTCTGCATAACCACTAATTGATGCATTAGAGCTTTTCGCAAATTCTTTGCCAAGCATATAAACCTTGTTATCAATAATGTAAACAAAGAAGTAGTTATTATCATAGTTTTTATTAACAAGCTCAACTTCGTAAATCTTGTCAGCATCAGATGCCTTAAATTTTTTTCCTTTATTTGAGCTAGATTTGCTAATAGCATTACTTGAATGTAGCATATCATTGATTGTGCTTATTTTGGAATCTTCATTCCACTTAATAGAAACAAGTTTCTTGCCTTGCTTCTCTCCGGTACCATCATAAATATTAGCTGCTACATTATTTGTTTTAGATGATGCAGTAGTGGTTGCTGTTGTTGATTGTGTGGTAACTTGAGTTGTAGTAGTTTGAGTTGTTGTACTTGAACCTGTATCTGTACTATTGCCACAACCTGAAACACCAATCATCATTGTTGCAAGTAGTGCAATAACAATTAATCTCTTCATATTATACATTCCTTTTTAATTTTTTTCTTATTATATCATAGATTTATGAACTTTGTGTGATATTTAAATATCTTTTAATTCATTTTCAATAAAAGATATGTAATCTTTTCTATTTACATCATTTCTATGATTTTTGTACCATTCATAAGATTCTTTTAATCCTTGATACAATGACTTTGTTGTTGGCATCAGTTCTTTCTGCTTTGATACATCTAAACAATAACTATAATTATGAAAAGGAAAATAATCCCTTTGATTGTAGCTTTCATCTACATATTTTTTCTCCAATTCAGAACCAACAACTTTATAACAAGTTTCTACAAATGTATTAATTGTGTCAATTTTTTCGTTACCGACATTAAAAATTCTATCGTCAGGCTTTTTGTCTATTAAGATTTCGATAAACCTACATAAATCTTCAACATCAAAAAATTGCAATTTCATATCGCCATTATTAGGAATATAAAAAGGTTTATTCATCTCAGCACAATCAAATACAAAAGCCTCTCTATACAAATTTTGCATTTTTCCATACAAATAAGGAGGTCTTATTATATAAGCATTTGGAACTTTACTAAGCAATACTTGTTCAGCTTCTATTTTATTACTTCCATAATCTCCCCATATTGAATTATCCCCTACAAGTTGTTCCTCTTTAAAAGGCTGTGGTAGGGTTTCAGGATAAACTGCACTGGAACTAATGAAAACTATATCTTTTATAGTGGACAAAGATGACAAGAATTCCTTCATATCATCACCTGTATAAGTATTAACTGCTATCACTAAATCAAAGTCATATTGTTTCAAAGAATCACCGATATTGTTCCTATCTCCAACAATTAACCTTGCTTTTTCCGGTTGTTTGTGTGTATTTCTATTGTACACATAAACATCATCGCCTTTTGCAATAAAATATGTAGCAAGATATTTACTTACAAAGATTGTTCCACCCATAATCAATATTTTTTTCATATATACCTCTTTTCAAAAAACAAAATATATATCCTGTTTTTTCATTCTAACATAACTATTACTTTATTGCAACAAAATTGACCCTGCATAAGCAAGGTCAATCTGTATGAGTATTTTAATATTAGGAGAAAGCAGTTTTTATCAATATTATTTAACAACAACTTTGCACTTTAGTACAATGCCATTAGTATTTACTGTAATGAATGAAATACCCTTTTTCTTTGCAATAACTTTACCGTTAGCACTTACAGTAGCTACCTTAGTATTGCTTGACTTAAATTTAGCAACACCGATTTTGCCTGTAATTTTAAGTGTAAAGGACTTTTTAGCTTTTAGTCTTACAATATTCTTATTAAGTGTAGGTTTGTTTACAGTGAATTTAACAGTACTTGAAACACCATTATTAGTTATTGTAACAGTTGCATTACCTTTCTTCAGTGCAGTTACCTTACCTGTTGAGGATACCTTTACAATCTTACTGTCACTGGACTTATAAGTTGTTTCACCTTTACCGTTACTTACATTAGCATTAATCTGATATGTACCCTTTACATATACTTTAGCTGATTTATCAACAGTAACGGTTGTAGGAAGTTCCTTATAGCTTACTACACAATATGTACCACCTGATGTTGTAAATGATAGTTTACCGTCACTATATGTTGTATCAACCTTAGTTAGCTTACCGTCAACTACTGAATATACTTCTGATGTGCTATCACCTACTACAGATGCAGTAACATTTGATAGTTTCTTATAAATTGAGTCACCGTAGAATGGTGTTGTTAAGCCAGTTTCAACATTATATACTTTACTATCTAGTGAATAACCTGACTTTTTAAGTGTAGAGGCATCTACTGCTTCAGTTGACTCACTAACAATAGCTGACTCGGTAGCAGTAATTTCACTAACATCCTTAGTACCGGCTAATACACCGTACATTGTTGAATAAATGCTTGGGTTAAAACCTGCAATACTAAAGCCAATGCTATATTTTTTAGATGCAGTATTGATTCTGCCAATGCTCATTCCAACATTTTCAGGGTCATATTTTGATGAACCGGCTACATAGTCAACATAACTACTGTTCTTTGCACTTCTTAGAGGAGCAATTACACAGCTACCACCTGGGAATGTAGAATGTGCATTACCATCATTATCATACTGAGTACCACATAGGTCAGCAGATACAACAACAAGTTTATCTCTATCAACAATACTTTCAAGTCTTCTGCTATAGTACCAACTCCATCTTGATGCACCACCACGAGAAGTAGCAGTTGGATTCACAATAAACTTACAACCCTTAGCACCATAGTATCTTTCAAGTTCAGGATAAGAATATGTATCTTTACAAATACTTAAACCAATTCCACCATAAGGAGTTTCGATAATTACCGGATTAGTACCACTCTTACACCATGCACCCTCAACCGGTTGAATCTTTCTGTATGTAGTTACTGTACCGTCAGGACTACAACAGAATGCTGAGTTATATGCTTGGTCAAGTTCTTCCGGATTTTCTGATGCCGGAATTTTTTCTGATGCACCGAAGATTACATACATATCATATTTCTTTGCATATTCAGAAAGTGTCTTAGCATAGTAGCCTTTCTTTGTAATAGCCTTGTCAACTGCAAGTCTATATGTAGCACTCTCAGGGTCATAAGCTGAACAGTAACCTTGTAGAGCCATTTCAGGAAATACTATAATGTCTGTATCACTCTTACTTGCAGTTACAATATAGTTTTCCATCTGTTCTAGGTTTTTATCTAAATCACCCCATACTGCTTGGAAATTAACTGTTGCAATAGTAGGGTCACTTACTGTACCGGAAGAAACTTTATCTTCCTTAGTGTCATCAGCCAAATCTTTATACCATTCTGTATATAGGTTAGGTTGGAAGATTGAACTGTTTACATCACCACCACGAGCTGATGATAAAGTAATTTCTCCTGTATATATTCCAGGTTCTTGAACTGATGCACCACCGGCATAGTCCTTTGAATATTTACCTGAGTCACTAGTACCACCCGGACCAATTACAACACTACCACCTGGGAAGTTATATAGCAACTCACCATTTTCATCATATTCCTTACCGGCTAAATCAGCACTTGCAATATACATTCCATCTCTATCAACAATAGATTCTAGTCTGTTTTCATAATACCACTGCCAATTAGTTGTATTAAGTGAGCCATCTTCTTCATCATAGCTACCTCTTGATGTAGCTGTTGGATTTAAAAGAACTCTACAACCTTGAGCATCATAGTATCTTTCAAGTTCAGGAACTGCGTATGTATCGTAACAAATACTAACACCAACCTTACCCTCAGCAGTATTTAAAATTGTTGGTGTTGAACCGGCCTTGCACCAGATACCCTCAACCGGATGCATCTTTTGGTATGTTGTTACTGTACCTTCAGGTGAACAGGCAAATACTGAGTTATAAGCATGTTTGCTATCATTAGGAACAACCTCTGTTGCTCCATAAGCAATCCACATATTATATTCTTTAGCTAACTTGGCAATCTTAGTAGCTGTTGGACCGTCAACAGTTTCAGCAGTTTTGACTGCCATTTTACTTTGTGCATCATCTAGGTCATATGAATAACAATAACCACTTACACACATTTCAGGGAAAACTAAAAATTCAACATTATCTTCCTTTGCCTTTTCAATGTAGTCAACTATTTTTGCTACATTGGCGTCAACATCGCCCCATTTTGAGTCAAAGTTAACAACAGAAATTTTTAACTTTCCATCACCATCGGTTTCATCAGCTGAAACATTAATTACAGCCACACTGCATACCATTAAAACAGTTAGCAGAATTGAAACACATCTCTTGAGAAATTTACTTTCCACTTTTTACTCCCTCTTTCTATCTGAATTAAATTTCTGACACATTCAGATAAGTAAAAAAAGGGTTATGCATATAGCATAACCCCATTGTCAGCAACAATATACAAGAAAGCAGAAAAGGCATCACACATCAATGTGTGACGCCTTTGTCATTTCAGTTTCTTGATTTGTCCCTATTATATTCGTGTATTTTAAAAATGTCAACTATAATTTTGTATTTTATATACATTTACATATTAGAAAAATAATGTGAAAAATTTATTAGTACATATAGATAAATCTAGTTCAATTATAATATATACACAATTAAATTACTCAACTACTTGTTCAGACACCTCAGAGTTAATCTCCAAGCCCCAGCCATAGTACCATTTACCATCAATACAGATGTAATATTCATCAGTTGGAACTAGTTCTGAATCATCAAGTCTGTCATCAGAATAGTTAGTATATTTATATGACACATTAGCAAGAACAACCTTTTCAATGTTAGTATCAATGCCGTAGTAATCTTTAATTTCCTTATTACACTTTTCAACGTACTTATCTGTCATATCCGTAATTTTATTTATTTTATACTCAGTATCGCAAGTATAAAAATTCTTCATTGCTTTTTTAAGCTCAGCATTAGAACCATATTCACCCTTAACAAAATAATCAGGGTAAGTCTTTAACCTATCTTCAAGGGAATTAGTCTTAAATGCTTGTGCCATATTCTTAACTGCACCATCAACATCAGAATAATATTTGTTATTCTCTACTGATTCAGTGGTAGCAACAGTGGTTGAAGAATTAGAACTTGAGTTATTTTCAGTACCACAACCAACCAATGTAAAAATTGTAACAATTAAAATTGAAATTATAAGTAATCTTTTCATAAATAACATCCTTTAGATTTTTAACTTATTATAACATAGAATTATGAATGATGAAAATATAATATTAAAATAATTTTTATTAATTATATTAATATTAAAAAATATATGTTATTCATTCCAATAACACAAGTAAAGAATCAGTAATTATATATTACTCATCCTAATATTTAAAAAATTTTTCTTTACCATCTTTGTCCCGATAATAAGAAATATGTCTTTTTATTACATCTGTACTTAAGCCATGATTAAATTCTTCCGGTAAATCCATACTAAAATCCGAACTATTTATTAATTCTATATCAGCTTCAACTAACATATCACCTGTATTATTTTTCATAAAATCAACTAGATCTTTACTAATATCTTTAAATATCTTCAAGCCTAAACTGTCATCAACATAAAGATATACACAACAATTACAATTTTCGGTTATAGTTTTAGTGTCAAAAGTATCATCTAAATATTTGCTTACACTTACATCTACAAGATACTTATCTGTATCATATTTTTTTGCCAAATAATCATCAACAACCGTTGCATAAATATCAGCAGCTTTAACATCCTTAAAATCATCATCATAAGATGATGGAAATCCGGGTGAATCAGTTGATACATATCTGTTAACAGTGACCTGACCATATTGACTCTCTACAATTAAATGTTCAGGCTCTAGTGTAGAGTATGGTACATATCCGGAATACTCAAATTTTTCTTTTGGATATGTTTTGTCTAAATATTGAAATATATCTTCCATACATTCAATAGCACTTTTCTGGGAATCATTCAACTTTTCATAGTCTAAAGGCAATCCTTCTTGCTTTAAAATCTGCTTTTGTCTTGCAGTTAAAGAATATTTGTAACTTTCCGTCTTATTATTAAGAATTAAATTTGGAATACTGCAACCACCAAAAATAACTGACATTACGAACAATAAACATAATATAAATACTTTTCTCTTCATATTACTGACCACACAATCAACATAATTAATAATATTCAATGAAATAATTGACAAATTTATCAGACAAAGGCATATTGTATTTTTCAAAGTGATATATATCAGCTCCACTACATTGATATTCACCATCACTATAAGAATTATTAACAATATTTCTAACAACAACACCGGAAACTTTATCAATTACCCGGGCAGATGTAACCCACTTAGGTTTGAAAGAAGTTAAATAACCAAGAATATCTTTCTTTATGTCAAATGGTGTACCTACATAAAAGTTATGTTCTTTATATATTGGCTTTAACCATACTTGATACAATTTAGTACCATAACACAACAATCCGCATACAAATAATGTTACTTTATCATCAACATATATACAACAATTATAATCCATTAGCATTATAGCAATTACAGATTATATTATAATATCATAATTTAGCCTACAATACAAATTGTATCACAGAATAAATTCAGAATATAACAAAAAGGCACACTTAGTAGTGTGCCATAATTTATTCAGTAGTGGTTGCTTGGCAACCTATTTAAAAGGGGTTTACACCCTGAAAACTGAATAAAGAATTTCTAGCTTTTTCTAGCTGACCAAAAAAGACTCTTGTGGTCAAGCCCTCGACCTATTAGTACTGCCAAGCTGAACATGTCACCATGCTTACA
>CAKSNZ010000012.1 GCA_934476515.1 uncultured Ruminococcus sp.
CAACTGTAACTCAAAATTTTCATAATAATTAGTTAGAAATAAAGGGAAAAATATGAGTTACACGGTAGGGGCGAACATCGTTCGCCCGTTAAAAAGTGTGATACCTATGGGATTTTTGTCCTGTTTTCAGACTATAAATTTATAATATCTACATAGGACAAAATACCTTTATAAAGGTCGATTTGCTCGGTCCAACAGTGTTGGACCCTACAACTGTAACTCAAAATTTTCATAATAATTAGTTAGAAATAAAGGGAAAAATATGAGTTACACGGTAGGGGCGAACATCGTTCGCCCGTTAAAAAGTGTGATACCTATGGGATTTTTGTCCTGTTTTCAGACTATAAATTTATAATATCTACAAAGGACAAAATACAAATAGAAAGGTTAATTTTCAAACGGGACATCAATTAAGTGAACATCAAAGAAAACGAGCCATAGGCGAAGTTTGATTTGCTAATGTGAACTTATGCAAAAGTTTTTTGTAAAAAACTTTTGTTGAAAGACCCTACACCTGTGAGTCATAGTTTCATATGATTTTATGGTATATATTCTCACTACAAATTCACCTTAACTAACAATCAAAACTAAAAGACAACCCCTAATTTATTGAAGTAATTTATAGATTAGTACAAATAAAATTAAAAATCATATTTATATTAACGCAGAATTAAAAAAAGAAAAACTAAATTCTAATCATTTGTTTTACTTTATTATAGATTTTTCCATCGTCATATATTAAATAATAGTCACTAGGGATAATTGTACGCATATGTCTTTCATCTTGTAATTCGTCAACAAATTCTTCTAATGTTTCATAACCGATTGTGTTTGAAAAATTCTTTTCAATATTTAGTTGCGAATCAATTTCATCAAAAGCAAAATGCCATAAAGGTTCTTGTTTTCCATAAAAATGAAAGTCGCTTTTACCAAATGCAACAAGCATTTGTAAAGCCTCTTTATAGATTATATCTTTATCGTCAGTATTTTCAACAATAAGGAATATACTGACAGAATGATTTTTATTTGGAGTGATTTTACCGGCATAAAGATTCATTCCATATGTATTACAACCTAAATTTTCAATTTCATTCATAATAAATCACCTTACAGTTTACAAAAATAGGAGTAGCTTTTGCTACTCCTAAATTATTATCAAGTTATTTTAATTATTTACTTTAGTTAATAAATACAATTAATAATTTTCCTGATGAATTTCAAAGAAAGATTGTGGGTGGTTACATACAGGACAAACCTCCGGTGCTTTTGTGCCAACAACAATATGACCACAGTTGCGACATTCCCAAACCTTAACCTCAGACTTTTCAAAAACCTGAGCAGTTTCGATATTCTTTAGTAATGCTCTGTATCTTTCTTCATGGTGCTTTTCAATTTCACCAACTGCTCTGAACTTTGCAGCTAGTTCAGGGAAACCCTCTTCCTCAGCAGTTTTTGCAAAGCCCTCATACATATCTGTCCATTCGTAGTTTTCACCTTCTGCTGCATCAGCAAGGTTAGACTTTGTGTCACCTAGACCTGCAAGTTCCTTGAACCACATTTTTGCATGTTCCTTTTCATTATCGGCAGTCTTTAGGAACAATGCTGACATTTGCTCATAGCCCTCTTTCTTAGCTACTGATGCAAAATAAGTGTATTTATTTCTTGCCTGAGATTCTCCTGCAAAAGCCTCTTGTAAATTCTTTTCTGTTTGTGTACCTGAATACTTATTTGTTGCCATAGTTTTTTCCTCCTTAAAACATAAATATTAATTATCTGTATAACATTTTAACAATTCTTTGATACTTATTATACACCTTTTAGAATAAAATGCAATAGAAAACAGTAATTATTTTTATTTTTATTATAAAAATCATATTTTCTTTTAATATTCAATAAACTAAAGTAAGTAATATTAATAATCTGTTGTATTATTATATAAATTTTTATTTTTAAATCAACTAATTTATATATTATTGACAAATTAAACTATTTATGATATAATTAATTAAAATTAAATTAAGGGGGAATCGTTGTGAATTTTTACGGTTCGGGTTATGGTTCAGGCTATGATTATAGCTACAGTTCAGGTGTATCTACAGTAGTATTAACTGTTCTTGCTGTTGTGTTGTCTTTAGCAGCAACTATTTTACTATTCATTTTAGTTATACCTGAAAAGAAAAGAGCGAAGTTACCAAAGTTCTTCCAGGTTATTCATGACATTTGTAACTTCAAAGGTCTATTGATTGAGAAACTTCTAAAAGTATTTTATGTTTTCTCAACAGTTTACATTATGTTTAATGGTGTATTAACTTGGTTCTCAGGTGGTAATTTCGGTAGAAACTTCTTAACAGGTCTGCTAATGCTGGTTCTTGGACCTATCCTTATCAGAATTGTTTATGAAGCACTTATGCTGGGTATTCTTCTTGTTAAGAATGTTATCCAAATCAACAACAAGCTAAGTGGTAAATCAGAAGATCCATTTAACAATCAAAACGGTGCTTTCGGCAATTTCAGCTCAAACAATCAGCAAAACGCTAACCAGGTAAACGATACATATCAGCAACCTCAGGTTAATTACGATAATCAAAATTATTACAATCAACAACAAAGTGAGCAACCGGCAAAACAGGAATATGTAGCTCCTACAAGCAGCAAATTCTGTACTTTCTGTGGTGCTCAAATTGATGGCAACATTTCTGTTTGCCCTCACTGTGGTAACACTAACGTTTAATTAATTACACTTAAAGAACCTTATTCTTAGGAATAGGGTTCTTTTTTTTGCACCAAAAAGGCCTATATAAGTTAAATCACTTACATAGGCCTTTGTTGTTTATTGTATTAAATTATTTCCACTTAAAATTAACCATACCATAAATGTAGATAAAGCCAATAGCAATAGGAACTACATACTGAAATATCGGTTTCATCCAATGTTTAACTTTAAGTCCTTTACCGGAATTAGCTTCACTAATGAAGTTATCCCATCCCCAACCGAACTTATTACAACAGAATAGTGCAAGTACAAGAGAACCAAGTGGCAATATATTATTAGAAACAATAAAGTCCCAAAAATCAAGCCAAGTAGTACCCTCGGCAAAAGGCTGAAAATGTAGTACACTAAAGCCAAGTGCAGTTGTTAATGCTAACACAAAGATAACAATACCACAAATCAAAGAGCCCTTAGGTCTTGACCAACCGGTTAAATCACGAACCATAGCTAGAATATTTTCACAAACACCAAGTACAGTTGACATACCGGCAAATACCATAAATAAGAAGAACAGAGAACCCCAAATTCTGCCACCCTCCATATTGTTAAATACTGTAGCCATTGTGTCAAATAGTAAACTAGGACCTGCATTTACTTCTAAGTTATATGTAAAACAAGCCGGAAAAATAATCACACCGGCAAGGATAGCTACAAGTGTATCAAGAGAAATAACACTTACTGCTTCGCCCATAAGAGAACGGTTCTTGTCAATATAACTACCGAAGATAGCCATACCACCCATACCTGTTGATAAAGTGAAGAATGCCTGATTCATAGCACCAACTACAACAGAACCGTTAATCTTAGAAAAATCAGGTTTTAAATAAAAGGTCATTCCCTCACCTGCACCACCAAGCATTAAGCTGTTTACTGCAAGTACCACCATCAACACAAGTAATGCAATCATCATATACTTTGTTACTCTTTCAAGTCCACCTTGAAGATTAAAAGAAAGTATAAAGAATGCCACCACAACAGTAACAAACAAGAATAGTACATTAACTGATGGGTCAGCAGTCATTTTATCAAAGCCCATATTTTGGTTATTACCTGAAACAAACTTTACAAAATAATTTATCAGCCAACCACATACTACAGTATAGAAAGCCGTAAGTGAAATATTGCCTACAAGACAAGCCCAACCAAAGCCACCCCACTTTTGCTTAGGCTTTTCCAGTTTTTTATACATATTAATAGGACTTGTCTGGGAGGCTCTACCAACAGAAAATTCCATAATCAAACAAGGAATTCCAAGAACAATAAGGCAAAGGATATACACCAGCATAAAGCTACCTCCACCGTTTTGTCCACACATCCAAGGAAATTTCCACACATTACCACAACCGATTGCACAACCGGCTGATAACATTATGAAACCCAATCGGCTACCAAGTCGCTCACGTTTCATTGTAGCTCACCTCCACAACACTGAAATAATTTATATTTAATTTTATACCCATCTTTATACTCCTTTAAAATACAAAAACATAAAGATAGTATATCAATTATTTCTCTATTTGTAAACAACAATTTATAACCTTTAATATAATATTAAAATTTGTTTTTGGTGATTTATAATGATATAATATTGAATAGTGAAAATTAAGGGGAAATAAAAATGGAAATATTTATTACCATATTGGTAACATTTTTTGCAGGTATGGATGCAGGACTTGGCACCGGTTTTGCCGGTATGAGTGCAGCAGCAGTAATAAGTCCTATGCTAATAACCTTTCTGCATATGGACCCATATATGGCAGTTGGAATTGCACTTTCTTCTGATGTGTTGGCAAGTGCAGTATCAGCCTACACATATCACAAAAATAAGAATTTAGATGTAAAAAACGGATTAATTATGATGGTAACTGTGTTGGCATTTACTGTTGTGGGTAGCTATATTGCAAGTATTGTACCGTCAACTACAATGGGTGGTTTCTCAGTATTTATGACATTTTTACTTGGTATTAAATTTATAGTTAAGCCTGTTATGACAACTAAAGAGGCTATGCTCAGTGTATCAGCTAAAAAGAGGGTAATTCAATCCATAGTATGTGGAATAATAATTGGTTTTATCTGTGGTTTCATCGGTGCCGGTGGTGGTATGATGATGTTGCTAATATTAACAAGTGTACTTAACTATGAGCTTAAAACAGCAGTGGGAACAAGCGTGTTTATTATGACCTTTACTGCTTTAACCGGTGCAGTTTCCCACTTTATGATTGATGGCACACCTGATTTATTGGTATGGATTTTATGTATTATCTTTACATTAATTTGGGCAAGAATTGCTTCTGTTTTTGCAAATAAAGCTGAACCAAAAACCTTAAACAGAGCTACAGGTATTGTTTTAGTTATTTTAGGTGTTGTGATTATGGCTTTCAATCTTCTAACAAAATAATTTTATTTTTTCATCGTATTGTTAAAAGCATTTCATAATTTTAAATTATTTATTTCATTATTTTATTCCGTTATTTTATTACATTATTTTATTAAGCTATTTTTTTACGCTATTTTATGCATTATTTTTTCGTTATTTTAATCAATAATGCCATCGCAAAAACTCTCATCTTTTGAGAGTTTTTCTTTTTTCTGTTACTGTTTATATTTATGTTGGTTTTTTAAATTTGGTTTATTAATTTTGTTTGTGGGTTAAGGTTAATTAGCACTACAAATTAGGGTTTGTAGTGCTATTTGATAGTTTTATTTAATATGGAATTGTAAATAAATTTACAATTCCAACCACTCCTTCCGTCTTTGCATACGCAAAGCCACCTCCCTCAGCGAGGGAGGCAACAAGGTCTGTACAATTTTTTAATTATGTACAAACTTTTAAATTTGTACATATTACGCTTGGCTCCCTCAGACGAGGGAGCTGTCGATTGTAAATTGACGGAACGGCAATTTACCTTTTATAAATCGACTGAAGGAGGGAAAAACTATAAATTAGATGAATTAATCGGTTATTATCTAATTTATCTACATTACATAAACAACTCCACAAACCCTAATTAAAGGAAGTAATTTATAGATTAATACAAAAAACTGATTCAACTCAACCCACAAACGAAATTAAAAAACAAATTTATAAGCCAACTTAAATTTAAAACAAAAACAAAGCAACAAGGAGTTGCTTGTACTAATAAAAGATTTACATTATAATATACTTAGGTGGTGAATAATATGAAAACAAAGGATATAATACTTGAATTAAGAACGAAGAAAGATTTATCACAAGATGAACTGGCTGAAAAATTATATGTAACCAGACAGGCAGTATCTAGGTGGGAAAATGGTGATACAATTCCAAATACAGAAACATTGAAACTACTTTCAAATTTATTTGATGTATCAATCAACACCCTACTAGGTTCACCAAGACAGTTAATCTGCCAATGTTGTGGTATGCCACTTGAGGACTCAACAACAAGCAGGGAAATTAACGGTGATTTTAACGAGGAATACTGCAAATACTGTTATGCTGACGGTAACTACAGATATGACAATATAGACGAGCTGATAGAAGTGTGTGTCAAGCATATGAGCAATGAAGAATTTCCTCCGGAAGAAGTAAGAAAGTATATGAAAGGGCTACTACCTCAATTAAATTATTGGAAAAAATATTCCCAACTTGGTGAAAATGAATTTTGCAATTTCAAAAGGAAACTTGTTGAAGAAATTAATGATTTAAAAATTGACGGTATGCCAAAGGTTGATACATTGTATTCATTGGAAGGCAAAAAGGTTAATTTGGAATACAGACTGCCTAACGGACAATATACAAAATTTTTAAATGATAACGAAACATACTTTTGTAACCAATTAGAATGTGAATTTGGTGGAGAAAGATGTTTCGGTATAGTAGCAAATATGGACTTTATCCTTGTATCAACATATGAAGAAAATGGAATTAACCCAGAACTAGTCCTATATAAGAAAAGATAATTTAAGTTTTGTTAATTATAAATTTATCTCAACTAACAAAAAGCCCATAGCACAAGCTATGGGCAATTTTATATATTATTTTTTGTTATCTACTTTTGAGCTATCTGCTACTTTTGAATTTTTCTTATCATAATTATATCTAACCAACTCAATAATCAAAACAAAAGCAATGATTATACAAGCAGTAAATGTAAGGAAAGCATCAATAATTATTGCTACTTCACCAAGCACAAATTCCAAACAAAAGAAAACAACTGATAATGCTAATAACCCAAAAGCAATATAGAAAGCAATTCTGTTATTTTTTGTAAAGCTCTTAAATCTCATAATGTTCCCTGTAAAAAAGCAAGTGACAACATAAGTCATCACTTGCTTATAATTATTTCTTAATTTCTAGGAGTCTTTCGGCTTTTTCAACTTCTTCAGCAGTTGGAATTTTATAACCGTCAAGTGGGTAAGGAATACCTAACTTTTCCCACTTCATAAGACCTAGTGTATGATAAGGAAGAATCTCAACCTTATCTACAGTTTTAAGTTGTTTAATAAACTGATTTAACTTCTTTAGACCTTCTTCATCATCAGTAAGGTTAGGAACAAGCACATGTCTTATCCACATATGAATACCCTTATCTGATAGGTACTGAGCCATAGCAAGAATATTTTCATTCTTATGACCTGTCAGTTCCTTATGCTTATCACTTTCAATTTCTTTAATGTCAAGCATAACAAGGTCGGTATATTTAATTAGTTCATCAAACTTCTTTAGAAACTCAGGGTCATTCTTAAACGGTTGACCACAAGTATCAAGGGTAGTATGAACACCCTTCTCCTTAGCCAGTTTGAAAACCTCTGTTACAAATTCAATCTGTAATAGTGGTTCACCACCACTGATTGTAATACCACCGTTGTTCTTCCAATAATTCTTATATCTATAAGCCTTATCAAAAAGTTGTTTAGCAGTTAATTCATCACCGGCGTTTTTGTCCCAAGTGTCTGGGTTGTGGCAATATTTACAACGCATATTGCAACCCTGTAAAAATGCCACATATCTAACACCCGGTCCGTCAACCAGACCAAAAGTTTCGTAAGTATTAATTCTACCTGTTATATTACATGCTTGCATGACAAGTACGAGCAATAACATCTAGCTGCTGTTCACGAGTTAGGTCGATGAACTTAACAGCATAACCTGAAACACGGATTGTGAAGTTTGCATATTCTTCTTTTTCTGGGTGTTCCATAGCGTCGATTAGCTTATCCTTACCAAATACATTAACATTTAGGTGATGAGCACCCTGATCGAAGTAACCGTCCATAACCTGAACTAGGTTATTAACTCTTTCATCTTCTGAGTGACCTAGAGCGTCTGGGTTGATTGTCTGAGTATTTGAAATACCATCTAGTGCCCAGTGATATGGTAGCTTAGCAACTGAGTTTAGAGAAGCTAGTAGGCCGTTCTGTTCTGCACCGTAACTTGGGTTAGCACCAGGTGATAGTGGTTCGCCGGCCTTACGACCGTTAGGCATAGTACCTGTAGCCTTACCATAAACAACGTTAGATGTGATTGTTAGGATAGATGTTGTTGGTTCAGAATCACGGTATGTGTGATGCTTCTTAATCATATCTAGGAATGTCTTTAGTAGCCATAGAGCGATTTCGTCAGCTCTGTCATCATCGTTACCATACTTAGGGAAGTCGCCTTCTGTATCGAAGTCAACGATGATACCGTCTTCATCACGGATTGGCTTAACTGTTGCGTACTTAATAGCACTTAGTGAGTCAACAACATGTGAGAAACCTGCAATACCTGTAGCAAATGTACGACGAACATCAGTATCAATAAGAGCCATTTCAGCTGCTTCATAATAATACTTATCGTGCATATACTGGATTAGGTTTAGTGTATTTACATATAGACTAGCTAGCCAGTCCATCATTGTTGTATATTTGTCAATAACCTTATCATATTCTAGAGTGTCACCTTCGTATGGCTTGTAAGCAGGACCAACCTGTTCACGAGTCTTAACATCAACACCACCGTTTAGTGCGTATAGAAGACACTTAGCTAGGTTAGCTCTAGCACCGAAGAACTGCATTTCCTTACCTGTCTGAGTAGCAGATACACAGCAGCAGATTGAGTAATCGTCGCCCCATACTGGCTTCATAACATCATCATTTTCATACTGAACTGAGCTTGTACGAATTGAAATCTGTGCAGCGTAGTCCTTGAATGTTTCTGGAAGTGATGAAGAATATAGAACAGTTAGGTTTGGTTCTGGTGAAGGTCCCATATTTTCTAGTGTGTGTAGGAAACGGAAGTCTGTCTTTGTTACCATTGAACGACCGTCAACACCTGTACCACCAACTTCTAGTGTAGCCCATACAGGGTCACCTGAGAATAGCTGATTGTATGATGGGATACGAGCGAATTTAACCATACGGAATTTCATTACCATGTGGTCGATTAGTTCCTGAGCTTCTTTTTCTGTTAATGTTCCGTTTTCTAGATCTCTCTGAATGTAGATGTCTAGGAATGTTGAAATTCTACCAACACTCATTGCAGCACCGTTCTGAGTCTTGATAGCAGCTAGATAACCGAAGTATAGCCACTGACAAGCTTCGTGAGCGTTACTTGCTGGTTCTGAAATGTCGTAACCATAAGCCTGAGCCATAGTCTTCATATCATTTAGAGCCTTAATCTGTAGAGAAAGTTCTTCTCTCTGACGGATAACGTCATCTGTCATTGTGCCGTCGCCTGTGTTAGCAAAGTCATGCTTCTTTTCTTCGATTAGGTAATCAATACCGTAAAGAGCAACTCTACGATAGTCACCAACGATACGGCCACGACCGTATGTATCTGGAAGACCTGTGATAATCTTGTTATGACGAGCCTTCTTCATTTCTGGTGTGTAAGCATCGAATACACCTTGGTTATGTGTACGGCTGTATTCGTTGAAGATCTTGTGGAACTTAGGGTTAGGTGTGTAACCGTTAGTTGTACAAGCCTGTTCAGCCATCTTAATACCACCGAAAGGCATAAATGCTCTCTTAAGTGGCTTATCTGTCTGAAGACCAACAATCTTTTCAAGATCCTTAGTTTCTTCACTAATATAACCAGGGCCATAAGCTGTTAGAGTAGAAACAACTTCTGTTTCCATATCTAGGATACCACCCTGAGCTCTTTCTTTCTTCTGTAAATCCTGTAGAACGCCCCATAGCTTATCAGTTGCTTCTGTTGGACCTTCTAGGAATGATGAATCGCCATCGTATGGTTTGTAGTTGTGTTGGATAAAGTCACGAGTGTTGACTTCTTCTTTCCACATACGGCCTTCAAAGCCGTCCCATTGCTTAAAATTAATCATTTTCTATCCACCTCTACTATTACTTTTTGGGTCTTTTTTTCTAACCAAATTTATTATACTACTATTTTGCTAAAATACAAGTGAAAATCATAACTATTTTGAATAATTATTGTAAATACCAAAAAAATCGAAATATTAGTTAATTTTATAGTGCAATTTAAAGAATAATTGACCGTTATTTTCACATTTTTAGAAATTTATAACAGTATATTCTTACATTTTTGATTTATCAATATATGTATATAGTGTATTACCCTTATCACAATAACTACATATTGTGTGTTTTTATTGTTAAAAAATTAACCTAGATTTTACAAAACACTTTAATTTTTTAACTAAATAAATTGCAAAATTATAATTATACTGTAATTATTTTTCACTATTTATCCTATAATTCTTTATAAAAATTATACTGTTTGTTTTAATAATTATTCCATCAATTTTCGGCTGAAAATTCTTTATTTTAAACATATAATTTACTTAATATTTCAGTTGTGATAAAATACCATTGAGGTGATAAAAATGAAATGTGATATGCACAATCATTCTATATTTTCTGACGGTACTTTTACACCGGAAAAATTAGTTGAAATTGCAAAGGAAAGTAACCTTTCTGCTATTGCACTAACTGACCACAACACTATACTTGGTTTGAATAGATTTTTAAATGCTCCTAACAAGGGTAATATAGAGCTTGTTGGTGGTATTGAATTTTCTACTGACTATAAAGGCACAGAGTTACACATTTTGGGACTGTTTATTCCTAAAGAAAACTATGATGAAATAGAAGAAAAAGTTCAGCTTGACCTAAAGAGAAAGGCACAAAGCAACATTGACCTTGTTAATAATCTTATTAAAGAGGGCTTTGACCTTACATATGAGGAAATTGTAAAAACTACTCCTAACGGCAATATTAACAGAGCAGTTATTGCAAACTATATGATGCACAAGGGTTATGTTGAAAGTGTCAGTGAGGCTTTTGAAAAATACCTTAACCCTAGCAACGGGCTATATACCCCACCTGAAAAGCTGTCTGCCACAGACACTATAGAGTACATCAACAGCATCGGTGCTGTTTCTGTTTGGGCTCATCCGTTTCTAAATTTAAAGACTGAAGAAAAAATCAGGGAATTTTTAACTCTTGCAAAAGAAAAGAACCTTGACGGTATGGAAGTTTATTACTCTAAATTCAATGAAGAACAAACTGCTATTGCCGAAAAGTTAGCTGATGAATTCCACCTAATCAAAAGTGGTGGCAGTGACTTTCATGGCGAGAACAAACCTGAAATAAAAATGGGTACAGGCAAAGGCAACCTAAATATTCCTTACTCTGTTTATGAAAATCTAAAAAGAAGATTTAACGAAAAGAACAAATAATATATTCATTTATAATGGATATATTTGCAATTTTTCTTATGATGAATTATAATAAAGTTTAGACTAATTTTTAGAAATAAACGGACGGTGATTTTGTGGCCATTGATTCTTACTTATATGGCAACACAGCAAATGATGAAATGATAATGTCTGCTGTATCCAGTATTGTACCGGAAAAGGACCTATTCTCTACACTATCGGATAATGAGGCCTTTTCAAATGAATACAAATTGTATGTGCCTATGCGTGTTAAAGGTGATATGTCACATATTTTAATAGAACTTGCTTTTCACTACATAGCTAAGGTAATTGTTGCAGCTTACTGTAACGACACCAACTGTGACCCATTTGAAAACAGCATTGCAGAAAGAAGTATCAGAAATCTTCAGCCTAAAATTGAAAAAAGCTACTTTGAAGAAGTATATGAAAGATACGAATATGCTACAATGCAACTTCAAAATTACATTGATGGCGAAGATGATTCAACTAACAATATAATTCAGCACTGTTTCTTTCTTGCTAAGCTGGATGTGTGTTACAGAAAGGCAGCTATTCCATCAGACCTTAGTCAGTTCTTTACACCGGCAACACCTGATGAAGTAATAGAAATCAAGGAAATGGCACTTAAATTCGGGAAAAGCTTTATTCCAAGAGTTTTAAGACCTGAAAGCAAAATTATCTTTAATCCTAACTTTGGTTTTGGTGAAAGCTTAATCGGCGAAACCGAGTGTGATATGATTATTGACAAAACCATAATTGACCTTAGAACAGATATTGGTACAAGCTATCCCAGAGATAGAGTTACTAAGAGTATGGTTCACTTTTTGCTGACAGAAATTAACAGAGATTTTGGCAACAGAGAAAACGCTTTTCCTATTGACAACCTTATGTTCTATTCTGCAAGATACGGTGAAACAGAAATTTTAAGTTTAGAAGATATTGACCAATACGATATTAATAAGGCTGTTAACAAATTCACTTTAGCTACTAATGCCGAACACAAGTTTGACCAAATGATTGCAAGAGAAAGAGCTAAAAATACTCCTAATCAAACTAACAATAACAATAATTATAATAATCAAAAGCAGTATTACTCACATTCTCAGCAAAGAGAAAATAATGATATTGACAGACAAAATTATAACGATGGTTATAATCAAATAGTTAGAAAGAAAAAGAAACATACATTTAGAAAAGTTTTGATTTTGATAATTGTACTTTCTGTTTTAACTATTGCCTTTGTTTATGCCAAAGATTATTACACACAAACTTATGGCAATGACTTTGCTATTGAGTCTATACTACACAACCTATTTGGTTTAGACATATAAATATACATAACAAAAAGGGACAGTTTGCACTAAGCAGACTGTCCCTTATTTTATTTATTAATTTGCAGTTGAAATTCTAGGTGTGACGGAAAGAAATCCTCCACACAGCTTTTTACAAAATCAAAATTATTAACTATCCAATCATTTTTATCAAAGGTAATAAGTATTCTGTTTGTAGTTGCAAATTCTGTTATTTTTGAATTAACAGGAAACTGACCCATAAACTTTTTCATACCGGATAAATTAAAATCAGTTTCATTTACCGACAAAATAGATAACAGCATCTCTCTCCTATCCTTAATGTTATCTGCTCTGGTAATAGAGTCAAAATATCTTTCCTTTACAGTTAAACCGTAGTCCTCTGCTGTAGAAACAAAGCACTCTTTCTCCATAGTTTCAAGTCTATTACCCACAATCTCAAGACCTTTAGAGAAAGCATACATTTCACCTTGCAAATTAACATTGTCCTTACTGTAAATCTTAAACTTACAGATAATATCCATAATTCTATTATATATATTCATACTATAACTTTGTAACCTCTAAAGTGTTTAATTTAAGAAAATGCTTATTATCTACAACCATATCTGTAGTTAAAGCATCATCAAACTGAAAACGTTTTATACCTTCAATACTCTGTACTTGTTCTGCAACCCTTGACAGAAAGAATGAACCACCAACACCTAAACTTGCAACATAGTCTTTCAGCAAAGCTTCGCACTGACTTTTTATATTGTTAAAGCTATAACCGTTTTCCAATTCCAACTTTACACCGATATTTACATTAGAGGCTGTTGCACTATACACCACTGTACTAACGTTTACTTCTCTTTCTTTTGCTATAGTTCTCTGTACATTTGAAACCAATATAGCATCAGCAGTTGCACCTTTTTTTGCAATAAAAATATCCACAGTACCTGTACCTCTGTTTTTAGGTACAACACCGGCAGAATACACACCGTCCATACTTTCGGCAAGTGACTTATAAAAGGCAATGTTAGTGCCGTTGTTGTGGTGCTTATATATGTACATCAATCTACTTCTAAGTTCCTCATCTGTTTCTATATCTTCACCATCCTCAAAAACATCTTTATTTGTTACCGAATAGACACCTGGCACTTGAGAAACCAAGGTAGCAATCTTCTTAATAGCTATATTATATTTTTTGCCTACCGATTCAGCCTCAGCATCTACAATAGCAAAGGTACCTCCTACTGAAACATATCCGTTTCTTGTAGTGACAAATCTCAATGGATTTTCCCCTGATGTAGAAACAACAGTACCCTTAGGTATTAATAGTGTACTTTCTGTTGGTGAGTCAAGTGTAAAAAAAACACTACCGGTAGCTTTTGCACCTTGCTTTCTGGTAACACCTCTTTCTGCACAGTGGTAATCAAGGTACTTACCGGTTGCAGTTGTAGGGAACATTTGTTTTTCCAAAAAGTCTAATTGACTTGAAAAGTTAAAAAGTTCACCTGATAGTATTCTTAATTTAATACCTTGGTCAGAATATTCATCCGGTACAAAGCCTGTTTTCTCTTTATATGCATTTTCCATTGTACTTAATATTTCATTATAATCTACCAAATACATTCACCTCTCTTATATATTCCTTATGATTTAGCTTTAGGCTGATTTTTATAGTTTGTTTTTCTTTATTAACTGATAGCACATTTACCCTGGTATTTACAATTCCGAATACACATTGATTTATGTACATTTCAAGTTGTGCCAAATTTTCTTCAACGGTATAGTCAATTTTAGGAATAGTTGAACCTAAATCTTTATTATAAATAAAACTGCCTTTATCAAGAGAAAGGCACAATTCTATTCTCTGAAAAATACTATCAACATCATAAACTTTCTCATCTAAATTTCCCTGAAAAGAAACCCCACCATCTTTTAACTTTAAATCATACATTAAGAAATCACCTTACCGTTTACAAGGACTTGACCCTTATTGTTAAGGTACAGCCTTGCACCTCCTTTGCTACAAAGCATTATCTCTCCCTCAGCTAAACCATAGTCAGAATTATCACAAACACCTACCACAACATTGCCACTTTCTGTAGGAATAATAATACTGTTTTGTCCAACAGTAGGAACTGAATAATAACCATATGGCAAAGCAACTTTAACATCTCTCTGTTCTAAAGAGGAAAAAACGCTTACCTTTTTGTCATCACCTCGTACTATCTGACCACACCTTGACATAGGCTCTGTTTTCTTTGCAATATAACCTGTTAACCACATTTACTTACACCTTCTTAAAATTAACTTTGTTTCTTCACCTTTTGAATTATAGGAATACTGTATTTCTGAAACCTCTAATTTTTCCTCTATATTTTCAACCTTACATTTATAGCCTAAACAGTAGGTTAAGTTATATGGGCAAGTTACCTGTACTTCATAACTGTTTAAGTTAGAATTTTCTATTAAATTTTCACCATTTTCCGGATAAACATTTTTACCTACTGATGCATCCAAAAATCTTTCTCTGCATATTGATGTACCCTTAGTTTCTTTATTCTCAATTATATAGTCGTAAAATCTTGAATTTGTCATTAAGGATACTTTGGAGATTTTCTCACATCTCTTTTTATTTTCGATTAGTGAGGTGTAGCTCAAGTTACTTAAAGTTATTTCACTGTCAATATTACTGTAAAAAATCAGCTTACCCTTAGGTGTCATTCTAGGTAAGGAAGAAAATACCTTATCACAATATTCTGCAAAAATATCATAAACAGTCATACCGTTATCAACGGTAATCTTTCCGGTATAAACTTCTTCACCCTTATCAAAATCAATAGAAAAATCTTTAAGATATTTATTACCTAAATATGTTCTTGTAACATTATTCAATTCTGTGGGATAGGCTTGATTATCCAGTAGCAAGGCCATCTTACTTCTTGCTACATACTTTTTATAGTTACCTGTAGTATTAAAAATGCTGACTTCTTCATCAATAACCCCAACAAAGATAAGGTCAGAATCATTATAAATTTTAATCTCTGCACCATCAGTATAATTTTTATAAGGCAATACAACTGTAGCACTGTCACATGGAACAGTTAAACTCATATCAATAGTCAGTGACAATGGCTTTTCAAAGCAGATAATGTTACCCTTATCATCAAAAATATATACACCTAACATAATGCCACCTTATCCCCTACCTTTAAGTCAAAAGGATTTTTCATCTGATTATTTAGTTCTAATAACCTTTCGATAGGAATATTATAATCGTTGCTAATATTCCATAATGACTTATCACTTTCAGCATAACAAAATGACGGTGTATAAGTTTTATCAATACCTGACATATCTTCAACAAAAGTGAATTTATAAGAAATTAGATTTTCTTTAGGCTCACCTACAATTTCAAGACTTGTAAAGTAGCTATTCATTACAGAGAATTTAGGAATTGTCAGCAGTCCTGAAGTTTCTTCTTTATGTACCTTCCACAAAGAATCATACTGACTAAAACAATCCTCACCAAAGAGATAACCTTCACCTGTAATCACTCTACTGTTTCTGCCAAAGTTTTGAATAAGGTTATTGCCCATAGGAATTTTTTGTTCCACAATTTCTCTATTGGAAAGTAGTTTTACTGTTGATGGGTTGTAGGTCCAGAAATGATTTTTGAAACTCATTTTTGCTATCTTCATTTTTTCAAATCCTTTGTGTCAATAATTTTTCTGCTGTATCTGCGAATATCCCTACTGATAATTTTGGAAATATTTTCACAAGCAGATTTATCAACCAGCTTATCGGCAAATTCCAAGAATTCCTTATTCATTAAATGACCTTCTTTCACAAGAAGTTATCAGCAATTCTCTATACACAAAGCCATCCTTTGTATATTCTCTTTCACCTAAAATTTTGCAGTTATAATAAACCACATTGTAGTTACTTTGCTTTAGCTTTAGGGTAAATTCATTATGAGGAAAAGTGTTGTGGTTACTTGCTAAAGTTAGTGTAAGGGTATAATCAACATTTTCACTTGTTACACCGTAACTATTGCCACACATATATTCATTAATCTTAGTGGTAGATGAATTTACTTCCGATGTAAGTCCAACTACTCCACCTACTACCTTGTCATCAATAGTGATAACTAAATTTTTCATTAAATCCATTGTACCTATCATTTACTCACCTCTGTAATCTAAATAATCTAAGGATAGAGAAAGTGTCCTATACACTGCCTCATACTCTTGGCTATACTTTATTTCAGAAACATTTATACTGCTTATAATATTGTCACTGTCTGCTTTAGGTAAAAGCTCCACAATAGAATTTATTGTATGGGTGATACCATCCCCACCGTTTTGGTAGGGACAGTAAATATTCAGCTTTAGCTCTGACTTTATATTTTCACCACTCATTCCGTTACCGGCAAATCCACCGGCAAAAGAATTTACAATATTAACACCATTATTTACGGTAACAAGTATTCCACCAAGTGGTGTTTCCTTTAGCTTACCGTTATAGGCTTTTACAAATCTTACATCATCAAGGTCTTTACTTAGCTTGATTTTCTTAATAATATCTTCAACCTTATCATTATGAATTACCACTAAAATCATCCTCCAAAATAGGGTAACATAACTTTAGTATTGCCCACTTATACATACATTTATTCTGATACATATAGCTCTGACATTTATAAACCTCATATGTAGAATTATCAAGAATTAATTTGTCATTTTCACTAATTACACTGTCTTTCTCTGCTACTAAAAGATAATACATTTTATCCCTGGCAGAGATATTTGTGCTTTCATAAATATTACTATGGGCTTTATAGTTTAGTGGCTGAATAAAACCGTAAATTGTACTTACATTGTCCTTTGACAAGGCAGTTATTTTGTTGCCGTATTCTCTAAAGGACTTTGTAATTGAAGAACTTATATTCATACACTAACACCCTTAAAGTAAAAGTCAGATGACTTTGTGAACCTAGCAATTTCCTTTAGACTTTCTTTCCATAGTGAATATGCCCTTTCGGTAACTTTGCTTTCACTGCTTTTGGAAACAGTTAAGTCACCTGCCTTAAAGTAGCTAACATCACTTTGGCTATAGAACAAACTCCATTTGTAATAAGCATATGTACCACAAGCAGAAGTTAGTAATGTACTGTTCTCTTTAACATCAACTTCTTCCTTTAGAATTGACTTTACATAGGCAATTGACTCTCTGATAAGTGGCAGATACTTGCTAAGTTCACTTTCGTCAACACCGGACAGTAACAGAAATTTCTTTGCTACTTCATTAATTCCCAAGTTATCACCTCTAGTACTTTAGTACCTTAGCAGAACCTGTAAAGATTTTGCCGAAACCTGCAATAGAAGTAATTGCTGCTCTCTCTAGCTGACGGTCAATTAGCTTGTCATATTCTGTCTGTACATCACCGGCTTTAACCATCTCTAATGCACAATTCTTGTCAGCACCGATAATATAGTTGCCTGTAATTTCAGGTGTATGGATAACATTAGCACCCATAGGTGTAATCATTTTGCCTGTACCCTGAAAGTTTAGACCGGCTACCGAATCCTTCATTTCTGTAAGTGAAAGTAGCTTTTCCATTGAAGCAGTAGGTGCAATAATTGTGTTAAGCTCATAAGGGCTTAGTGAACTCCATAGTTTTACAAGATCACCGTAACTGATGTTACCTGTTGAAGAAGTATTGATTGTACTTGCCGGATTACCGTTACCGTCACCGTTAATAAGTACGTCAACTGCATCCTTAAGCTGTGCTCTTGCAATATATGCACCAATCTGCTTTAGTGTGACAGTAAATAAGTCAAGTCGCTGAAATCTGATTGCTTCATAAGAAGAAACTAACATTCTGCCTCTCTTATGTAGCTTAATTAGGTTATCCTGAGTTTTGATAGTTGTCTGTGGAATCTGTGTACCTTCCATAACAACCTTTAGTGACTTATCGTCAGTTGTAGGTTCTGAAGTAATTGAACGGTAGTCCATACCGTCAATCATTGTGGTAGTTGCTACAATGTCAGAAAGTACATCAGCCTGTTCCATACCTTGCTTTACTGCTCTGCTGATATATTCCGGAAACAGTGCTGATGAACTGCTTGTTGAAAAGAACTTATCAACTGTGTCACTGCCTTTACCTGAAACCTTAATGTCAAATCGCTTTAACTGTCGAGAAAATGCATCTAGATTTTCCAGAGAAGTACCTCTGTAGTTTTCTGATGGGTCTAGTTCTTCAAGAACATCTGTAAAGCTCTTACCCTTTACACCGTACATACCTTTTTCTAAAGAAATATTTTTATAGTTACTCATATTCATTCTCCTTATAGTAAAATTCCTGATTCATTATCTGTTGAGTCCAGTACAAAGTACATTTTACCTGCACTGTTCTCTGCTACCTTACCGTCACTTGATGCTACAAGCGATACACTACCTAGGCTAAGTTTTGCTGAGGTTTTCACCTTGCAATAACCTCTTGTCTGTACAGTTGCATAACCGTCCCTTACACAAGTACAAATACCTAGGAAAGGCTTAGTTGCCTTTGCTACTGTTGCAGTACCATTTGCACCTACAGTAACAAGCACATTCTGTTCTCCATCTTTTAGAGTAGTATCAGCTAACATAGTAACTGAGTTTTCATCATAACCGTTAAAATTAATATTCATATAAACCTCCGTTAAATAGTAAATTCTTGATTTTTGTTACTTACACTTTTATTTTCTTTGTAGGATTGTGGCACAATAGGTAGCCTTTCACTTGCTCTGTCCTGATACACATTTCTAAGTTCACAAAGCTCATTGATAGAAAGTGTCTTTACAATAGACTCCATTGTTGTACTTGAAATCCCACTTTTGCTAATTAGAGAAAGTCGCATAATATCCTTAACCACACTTTCTCTATATGCCCTACCACATTCAGCATCCTTTTCAAGACTTTGAATGTATGAAAGCAGTTTTACCTTTTCTTCTTTATTAAGGGTAACTTGCTTTTCGCTTTTTAGGCACTTAATAATATTTTCCATAAAATTCTCTCCTTTTAAAAATGACTTAATTACACCTGCTTTTTTCTGTGATGGTACTGCCACAAAGCTCCATTCATATGCATCCTTTACACCTGTTAATTCACCGTAACAAAGAGTATCACCGTAATATTCACCTTTATGATGATTGCACATTGATGAATTAATAGGATTACCACAAATTGAACACAATGTGCTTTCTACACTACAACCGACACTTACTTCCTTTAGTATTCCTGTTTCCAGCTTACTGATAAAGTCCTTGGTACTTTCGGTTTTAGGCACATAGGCTTTTGCTATAAGCCTAAAGTACTGATCACCTGTTGTGGTGACTTCACCCTCAACTGCCTGTACCTCAGTTTTGTAAATTCTTGCAAGTTGGTTTTCAGCCTTTGGTGAATGGTCCATAATACCGGTTTTACCTACAAAAAGTTTTTCAAGTTCAAAAAGACTTTCTACAGTAAACCTTTCATAGTCCCTATCAACTTCATTGTCACAAAGTACAACAGAAAATGTATATACTTCATCTTCTGTTAAGTCACTTCTTGTGTAGGTATTTATAAGGGCAATATCCTCAGCTAAATTTTCATTTGATTTAATTACTAAACCTTTCTTCATACAGTTTCTAAAATACCCTCCTCACTTTCTTTAACACCAAAATCTCTTTCGATTTCCTTTTCAATTCTCAAAGCATTTGCCTTGTTTAGTCTTGCTTCAGAAATTTCAAGTTCATCTTGTAAATTAATATGTGTCCACTTTACAGTTACCTTTTCATCAATACCATTTAAACTTAAATATACTCTTGCTATTCTCTCAATTACAGGATTTAAAATTTCTCTGTAACACTCAAGTTCACTTGTAAGAATATCAGCTTGTTGGCTACTCATTCTTTCAGTTGTACTCCAACTTAAACCAAGCAAAAATGGTGGTACAGAAAGTTTTGCTACAATCTGTTCTGTAATATGTCTAATAGGCACATCACAATCAAGAATCTGATTATCAGCACCGATAGTCTTTATTGACACATCACCTACCGAAACAAAGTCACATACACTGTTTTTGTTACGCATAACCCTTGACCATTCATCGGCTATTTGTTGTGCATTTTCCCTTGTATAAGCTGATGAACCACTGTTGCTGTCAGGCTTATATGTAACTGCAAATCTCACATTGCCAACTCTATCCCAATTCTGCCCCAAAGCATTGAAAATCTTTAACAGAATACCACTTACAAATGGCAACCCCTTTAAGATAGAAACACCTCTACTTCTGCCTGACTCAGGGTTTAGCATTGATGTTACAAACAAATCTTGATAAGGAAGTTCCTCATTTATGCCTTTACTGTTGCTACACACCACAAGGTTAAGAGGACTGTCCTTTTCAATTAGTGTTACATCCCTAGGGTTGGTGTTATACAATGCTCTAATGCCCTTTCCGTCACTTGTTAAAACAATTTCAGCTACTGCTTCACCATAAGTCAGCAGGTTATCAAAGTAACAAGAAATAAAGTTATACATACCCTTATTACCTTGACACACATCAACATTTCTAAAAAAATCATCAACCATTTCCTTAGTTTTTTTGCTTTCACAATCTACAGAAAATGTACCCAATAGCCTATTGATTTTGCAAATTGCTGCATCAATAATGGGCAAAGCCTCTCTAAGAGAAGAATAAAGGTCAAGCTCAACTTTGGTTAATGGACTGTATGAACTTACAATATTAAATGGATGTGATGAACTGTCATTTTGTGGAGCAGAAAGTATAGAAACTTTTTCCTTAACTTTTCTTTTTCTAAATATACCCATAACTCTCCTATCTTCTGGTAGCAAAAGCTATGAAACCACTTTCGCTATCCAGAATTGTTGTTACAAAATATCTAATATCGTCCATTGCATGGTCATTCTCCTTTATCGGACAATCGTTACCACCTCTTTCGTCCCAACGGTAAAGAGAAAATTCTCTCATAGAGTCTGTACAGTTGGAACATATTTTAATTTTGTTTTCTTTTAATGCAGTAGATACTTTTCGGATACCATCAAGTACATTGTTCCTTGCCGGTACAACATTGAACCTTTGGTGTCGCTTTATTGTTTCAATGAAGCTTGCTGCCGAGGGGTCAACTGTAATAGCTGATAGGTGTCTGTTACCTACCAACTTTTCAAGTGAAGAATAATGTTCTTCATCAGTTTTTTGATAACCCTCAACTCTGGAATTAAAGTAGTATTCATCAATTCTGTACCAAGTATCTTGGTACTTACCCCAAAGTCCAAATGATGCAGGATTTACCGTACCATAGTCGCAAGAAACTGCATATTCACTAAACTTAACCTTAGGAACATCACAGTAAGAATTATCCTTATCCATAAATGGATAAACTGCACCTGTTGTTGCAACCCACCTACCTTTTACAAATCTTTCATAAAAAGCACCGGTGTACAAACTCTGATACCTATGAATCATTGCATTGCTTAAAGATGGGTTATCCTTCATTTCAAAATGAAGGTACAATACATTTTTCATTTTGCATTTCTTTATCCACTCACAATAAAACCAATGACCGGGATACTCAGGGTTACAGTTAAACCAAAACTTACTGCCCTCAACAGAACATCTTGCAAGAGACTGTTCAACAAATGACCTAGGCATAAGAGCCACTTCATCAAAGAACACACCTGCCAAAGTGATACCCTGAATAAGAGATGCTGACATTTCATCTTTACCACCAAAAAGATAAAAGCGATTTACCATACCTTTATAGGTGACTTCAAGAATGTTCTCACTTTTCTTTAGGTTAGTTTCAAAGCCTAAATCAGCAAGGTTTTTTATTAATGGTGTAATTACATTTCTCTTTAGACTTCTAATTGTTTTCCCACACATTGCAAATGACATATTATTAAAAGTGCTAAAGGTCCATGCAACAAATGAAATTGACATACAAAAGGTTTTGCCACTTCTAACTGCCCCGTCACAAATAATTGCATCTTTACCTTTATCAGCAGAATTACTGCACCACCAAGTAAGGACTTTCATTTGCTTTTTAGAAAATGGCTTATAGCTACTCATTACTATCACCCAAAGCCTTTGCACCTTTTTCCAAAGCCTCATAAAATGGTACACATTGGCTTTCACCGTCAAGGTAATTTTGTAGCTTTTCAAGTGCCTTTAGTCTGTCAAAAAATTTAATTTCCATTGCACCATCCTTTGGTTTCTTAATTTCAGAAATCATAAATAAATTCATATTCTGCAAATCTTCTTTAGTGACCTTTTCTTCTGTTACAAGTGAAATACAATCGGCAATACTGCCAAAGGCAAGTTGCTGATAACCGATAACAGAAAGGTTCTTCATTAGGTTTGCTTTTGCCTTTAACAAAGCAGTAATTTCATTCATAATTTCAGGTTTTGTAATTAAGGTAACACCTTTATTTTCTTCATAGCCACTAAGGATTGATGCTTCCTCAAGTGACTTGCCTTGTGCTACATAAACACAAAAAGTTTTATCTCTTTTTCTCATATCAACCTCCAAAAAACATCCTGCACCCATACCCCTACAAAAGAGAAAAATTGCATATAACTATGCAATTTCTTTGAAATGTTCATAATTTGTTTACAAAAAATGCAATAATTGCATTAGCTTTTGGGAAAAATAAGATTGGTGATACAATGTTTAATACTAATATAGAGAACAACATAGCTGTCCTAGACAAGCTAACTAGGGCTAATGAAAATTTTGATATTATCAAGAGAGTTATTCGCATAAATAAAAGAAAGTCCGTTCTATATTTCATAGACGGACTTCTTAAAGAGGCTATTATGGAAAAGATGATGGAGTTTTTCTACGGAATTACCGAGGATGACTTTTTCACAAATACCGAAACTTTTGTGGAAAACTGTGTTCCATATATTGAAGTTGATAAAAGTAAAAATACCAATACTGTTGTAACTGCACTACTGTCCGGTATTGCAATACTTACAGTAGATGGACTTGACGAAATTATTTTAATTGATGCAAGAAGTTATCCTCAAAGAGAAACTGCCGAACCTAAAAATGATAAGGTTCTTCGTGGCAGTATGGATGCTTTTACAGAAATATTTGTACAAAACTGCGTATTGATTAGACGGAGAATTAGGGACAAAAACCTTACAATCAAGGCTTTACAAGCCGGTGACAAGTCCAAAACCGATATTGCACTAATTTATATGGACAACAAGGTGGATAAAAATTTACTGAAAAATATTGAGCAAAAAATTAAGAATATTACAACACAAGAACTGTCTATGACACAACAAGGATTTGTTGAGGCATTAATAAAATCAAAGTGGATAAACCCATTTCCAAAGGTAAAATATTCCGAAAGACCTGACACCACTTCAGCAAATATTCTAAAAGGCAACATAGCAATAATTGTAGACAACTCACCATCTTCAATAATCATTCCCACATCAATTTTTGATTTAATGGAAGAGGCTGACGACTACTACTTTCCACCTGTAACCGGAACATATCTAAAAATTTCAAGGTATATTGTTTCTTTACTTTCAATTTTCATAACACCACTTTGGTTACTGGCTAACCGTTACCCTGACTTTGTACCCACATTTTTTCAATTTACCATTGTAAGTGAACCACAGAAAATTCCAATATTTTGGCAACTTATTTTAATAGAAATTGCAATTGACGGTTTGCGACTTGCATCAATCAACACACCGGAAATGCTCAGCACAACTTTAGGAATAATCGGTGGTATTGCACTTTCCGAATTTGCAATTGATGCCGGATTTGCCAGTACAGAAACCATACTTTATATGGCATTTGTCACAATAGCGAACTACTCTCAGCCTAGCCAAGAACTATCCTATGCAATAAAATTTTTACGAATATTATTGTTGGTAGCAACTGAGATTTTCTCAATTTTAGGATTAATAGGTGGCGTAATTCTCATTATCATTTTGCTATATTCAAACAAAACCCTCTCAGGCAAAAGCTACCTATACCCACTTATCCCATTTAAAGGTAAAGAACTGTTAAAGAAATTTGTAAGGATAAGGAAATAATCGGTTGACTTTTTTGGAATACTAAAATATAATAGAAATAGGATAAATTCATCCTATTTCTATTAAGGAGGTATTCTTATGAAAGTTAATACAAACGCACTTGTTTCTATTACAGAAGCAAATCAGAATTTTTCTAAAGTAGCAAGACTTGTGGACGAAAATGGTTCTGCCCTTATTTTAAAAAACAATATTCCAAGATATTTGATTGTTGAATTTAGTCAAGCAGAAAATATGCAAACTGCAAATGATGAAGATGTTTTATCAATCTCCAAAAAATTAATTGATAAAAACAAAGAGGCTTATAAGGTACTAGCAGAATGATTGTTTTATCGAAACAACAAATATTACTTTTGCATAGTCAACTAATTTCCGAAACAGGTGGTAGTGATGGGTTAAGAGATGTATGATTATTAGAATCAGCTATTAATTCCCCTTTTCAGCAATTTGATAACGAAGATTTATATCCAACAATTCAACAAAAAGCGTCACGATTATGTTTTGGGTTAGTAAATAATCATCCATTTATTGATGAAAATAAAAGAATCGGTGCACATGTGATATTAGTTTTTTTAGCTTTAAACGGAATTGAACTTGAATATACACAAGATGATCTCTCTTCTACAATATTAAAACTTGCTTCAAATGAATATCCTATCAACAATTAACGAAGTGGATAATCAATCATCAAGTATAAAAAAACGGCTGACAGATGTCAGCCGTTTAATTTATGTAGTTTGTAATTAAATTACTTCTTTACTGTAACTGCAATTCTTGCAAATTTCTTTGAACCGTCTGTAGCAGTAGCACGAACATAAGTCTTGCCCTTCTTAACAGCAGTAACTACAATAGTTGCACCTGAGTTTACAGAAGACTTATTAACCTTAACAACCTTTGTGTTTTCAGACTTAACAGTAAGCTTCTTAACACTTGCATTAGTTGGGTTAACAGTAGCCTTTAGTTTTGCCTTAGCACCCTTCTTAGCTAGTTTAACAGATTTTTGGTTAAACTTAACGCTCTTTACAGGCTGTTTAACAGTAACCTTAATTTTAGCAGTAGCAAGTTCACCGTCAGTTTTACAAGTAACTACAGCATTACCAGGGCCTACAGCAGTAATCTTAACCTGAGTACCTCTGCCTGATACCTTAACAACCTTTTTGTTAGATGATGTATAAGTTGCAGCATATGATGAGTCAACATCATTATTTACAGGACCAACGGCCTTAACCTTTACAACTTCGCTATCACCCTTGCCGTTATCAAGAAGTACAGATGTCTTTGCCATCTTTAGTGATGTAGCACCGATGATTGTTCTTGTTGTAATGTTTGTGTTAGTGTGCTTCATTAGGTCTGTACCTGTTTCACCAATTAGCTTTGTAAAGCAACCTGAAACAGCATCAGCAGTAGTAGCACTTGTGTACTTATCGCTAGTATTAGTTACCTTAAATACAGCAGTTAGCACAGTCATTCTTGTTGACTTACAATCGTAAAGTGACTTTTTACCATTAAAGCTAACCTGGGTCATATCGCCCTTTACAGATGCACTTGAGTCAAATGAATTAGCAGTATCAAAAGAAAGTGATGTTAAATCTAGGACAGTATTGTCATAGTTTAGTCTTCCTTCCATTGTGTTTGCCTTTTCATCAGTCTGCAAATAGATATTATATACAATAGAATATCCTACATTTGCATTTACTTCATTAATTCTAACTGTTGATGTAGCAGAAGCAGTAGGAATAACTACAAGAATACTTAATGCCATAACAAGAGCTAAAACTAAAGAAATAACTTTGTTTGTCTTTTTCATAATTAGAGTTCCTCCGTTTTCTTTTTTCTTATAATTTAATAAAATTATTACTATTTATTGTTATATTTATTATACAACACAAGTATTAATTTGTCTAGATAAAAATACTACTTAATAAAACTTTTACAATGTTAATTTTACGGTCATAATTGCCAAAACAAGGGCAGTAAAATCAGCACAAAGTCCTGTAAAAAGTGTATGCCTTGTTTTGGTAATACCAACACTTCCAAAGTACATTGTTACTGCATAAAGAGTTGTTTCTGTACTACCGGCAAGGACAGAGGCAATCTCCCCTACTAAAGAGTCAGGCCCATAGTTCTCATAAATATTAGTCAGTAATGCTGTTGCACCACTGCCACTTATAGGTCTTAACACTGCCATTGGAACAATTTCTTTAGGAAAGTTAAACATATCGGCTAAAGGCTCAACAGCCTTGCAAAGCAGGTCTATTGTTCCACTTTGTTGCAACATTTCAACTGCAACAACTAAACCTGTTATTGTAGGAATAATCATATAAAGTGTATGTAATCCCTCAACAGCACCCTCAATAAAAGCATCAAAAATTTTTACTTTCTTTATCATAGCATAAACCACTACAAGTGCAACTGTAATCGGTACAATTATTTCCAACGTTTCACCCTATTTAAACCTTTACCTATTAATAAAGCAACAACTAATGCACAAAATGAGCATATTATTACACAAGGAATAATTGAAAAAGGCTCTTTACTACCATAGCTTTGTCGAAGAAAACCTATAGTTGCCGGAATAAGTTGCATGGAAGCAGTATTCATTACAACAAAGATTACCATAGAATCAGTAGCAGTATCCTTCCTTAAATTGTTCTTTTGAAGTTCGGCCATTGCTTTCAGACCAAAGGGTGTTGCAGCATTTCCTATACCAATTAGGTTAGCACTGATATTAAGGCAGATGCTTTCAAATGCACTTGAATGTTCATCAACGTCAGGAAAAATCTTTTTTAGTATTGGTGACAATACCTTCACCAGTTTTCCTGTTAGTCCACTTTTCTCAGCGATTTTCATAATGCCTGACCAAAACACAATTACACCAAAAAGTGTTATTAAAAGTTTTGTTGCCTTTTCTGCACCATTCATAAGCCCGGAAGAAACTCCTGCTCCATTTCCCGTTACAATGGCACAAATCACAGAAATTACGATTAAAAATCCCCAAACATAGTTTATCATATGTACATAATACCACTTTTGTTCATTATATTTTGAATAAATTGTGAAAATTAAACTTCTTCAATTTAATGGAACTTGAACATACTTGACATAAATTTTATCATTTGGTAAAATAAAATAGCAATAAGTATATAAGTGTCGCTACTTGTATATTTTTGTCGTGATGATATTTACTGCTTGTAATATTTTTTTGGAAGGTGAAAGTATGAGACAAATCGGTTATGTAAGTAAAATTGATACTCTTGGCAGAGTTGTAATTCCTAAGCCAGTAAGACAGATGTTTAATCTAGAAAAGGAAGATCCTATTGAAATTCTTCCTAAGGACAATGGCCTACTTATCAGAAGATATCAGCCAACTTGCCTATTCTGTGGCGAAAGCGACAATGTTATCACATTCGAAGGCGTTAAGGTTTGCGAAGAATGTGTTAAGAGAATGTACAAGAGAATCTAGTTTAATTTTCTTTATTCATTAAATTATATTTATTTAAAATTTAAATATTACTAGAATACAATCTATTTTTAATTTAATGCAAGCAGAAATACCTTATTATTGATTTATTTTAGTATGACTTTTTTAAATCATTTGTGCGTAAAAAAGACACTGTAAAAAACAGTGTCTTTTTTATTTTGTCTTTTTAACTTTCATTTTCGCCTTATTAGACTATTCACTAATAATACTTACTATATCAAATCACATTACTAAAAAATTTAATATAATAAAATATCAAGGCTCTAGTTATAAATGTAATTATACATTCTTTCATATTGAGATAACAATATAAATTTATTACAAAATTAAAAGCCCCATCAAAAATGATGGGGCTGATTAATTGAGTTTTAAGTTTTGAGTTTTAAATCAGTTTACTAACTTAAGCCTTCTTCTTACGAGTTAGGAAGTAAACACCTGCTGCTGCTAGCATAACACCTAGACCAATGTATAGAGGCATAGCGTCCTGACCTGTTGAAACTGTTTCTGTTGTTTCTGTAACGTCAGAAGCGTCAACCTTGTTACCGTTAGCATCTGTGAATGAACCATCAGCATTCTTTGTAACTACGTTACCATTCTTATCCTTATAGATCTTCTTACTTGATGAGTTAGAAGAACTGTTTGAGCTTGAACCTGATGAGCTGTTTGAGCTTGAGTTAGATGAGCTGTTTGAGCTTGAACCTGGTTTAACCTTATTTAGGTCAGTCTTTTCAGTGTAAACACCACCACCCAAAACTAGTACTTTACCTTTGCTAACAAGTTCTTTGAATTCTGCTTTAATTTCAGCAAGTCTTGTTTTATGGTCTCTAGCATTTGACTGTGGACTAAAAGAAGCCTTGTTAGGATACTGCTTGTAGTTCTTGTCCCATGCATTGACAATATCATCTGGAGTTGAACCCTTTGTTACGAATTCACCCTGTACTGTACCTACTGATGTAATCTGTAGAGGAATACCATACTTCTTAGCATTTTCTGTCCAAGCGATTGGATAGCTATGCTTTTTTGAGTCTTCTGTATTTTCAAATGACGGTGTGGTAGATGTTACTTTAATAGTATCACCAATACATTCTGTACTAAACATTAGACCACATGATTCAATACCACTATCAGCATAAACCATTAGGTTGTATGTAACGCCTTCCTTTAGACCACCCTTCATGTATGTGCTTTCATTAAGGTTTGATACATCGTAAGCTAGTTTACCGTCTTCTTCTTTAAAACGTTCTGACTTAGTACCATAATCAAAGAACTGTTCACCGTTCTGCTTAGCTTCCCAAATGTGGATTGAGAAAAATTTACCGGCCCAGTTAGGCTTTTCTAGATAAATCTTACCTGATGTACCTGTTGATTCAGCATCTGTACCTGCACCTACAGATACATTACCGTCAGCTGCTGCTGTTTCTACATCTTGAGAAGAACCTGCTGCAACTAAATCTTCTTTTTCGTCAGCTGATACTGACATCATAACAGTTGTAAAACTCATAACAACTGCCATAACTAATAGTACGCTTAATAACTTCTTCATAGTTATCTCCTCCTATAAAATTAAACCAATAAAGATTTGTGGGGATGACTTCCCCATTGGCTTAATTATACACCTTTAAAAATTGTAAAGCAACAATTTTGTAATATTTTGTTGACTGTAAAATGCACAAACTTTGTATATTCAAAATATACATAATGCACAAATGACAAGGAAATATGAATAAACTATTAACTTTAGTTTTCTTTATTCTTCCTTTTTACTCTTTTTCTTATCAACAATAACCTTAATTACAATTACTACTACAATAACTGCTACAATAGCTATAATTCCAAGATTTCTCCAGAAGTTATCAGAGTCTGTGTATGAAACCTCTTTACCGTTAGAGTCTGTAACATTCTCACCTGATGAATTTGTTCTCATAGCAGTTGACTCTGTTGTTTCCTGATAAGCAGTTGTAGTATTTACAACAGTGTTCCCGTTAGCATCTGTCTGCACATTTGCGTTATTATTTACTACGTCACCGTCTGTATCACCGTTACTTTCAGTTGACTGATTGTTGGTGTTATATCTGCCGTACTGACCACCGATTGGATTGTTACCACCGTTTTTTGTACCTTTACCGTTTTCATAGTTAATAAAGATACCACCGTTACCGTCTTCGTTAACCTTTGGTGTTAGATTTTTTTCTGCTGACTTACCGTTTACTAAGAAGTCAGTAGTAAAAACAAGTGTGTCAACACTGTTACTGTTTGATAGGTAGTCAAAACACTGCATATAATATGTAATGTCTGTGCTACCACCCTTTAGAACTTCAAAAGTCAAGGATAGAATCATTGTCTTTTTCTTCATATCCCAGCCTTGAACACCGTTTGCACTATTAAATAGCACTTCGTTATCTAGGTTAGTGTTATAAACAGAGCTACCACCATCAAGATATTCTACTTTGTCAGGGTCAACCTTTAGATACTTAGAATCATAAGCAACCTGCATCTGAATATCCTCTACTTTTTCAGGAACTTCAGATACACAAAATTCATATGTAACTTTATCCCCAACCTTTGCATTAACTTTGCCGTTTAGCTTTAGATTTTCTGCTGCTGAAAAACTTGTTACAGAAAAAGCTAAAGTAAGTAGGCACATTAGCAGTGCAAGAACAACAGCACTAATTCGTTTTGTCATATTATTTTCCTCTTTATTCTTTTATTATTCTTCGTAACCCTTAGGGTTCTTCTTCTGCCAATTCCATGAATCACGACACATATCTTCAAGTGTCTTTTCAGCAGTCCAGCCAAGAACTTCCTTAGCCTTAGTTGGGTCAGCATAACATTCTGCAATGTCACCGGCTCTTCTTGGCTTAATCTGATATGGAATTTCAACATTATTAACCTTGCTGAATGTCTTAACAATATCAAGAACCGAGTAACCAACACCTGTACCAAGGTTAAAGATTTCTGTACCCTTGTGGGCATCAGCATAGTCAATAGCCTTAACATGACCTTTAGCTAAGTCAACAACATGGATATAGTCACGAACACCTGTACCGTCAGGTGTTGGGTAGTCGTTACCGAATACACCAAGTTCCTTTAGCTTACCGACTGCAACCTGAGTAATATATGGCATTAGGTTGTTTGGAATACCGTTAGGGTTTTCACCGATTGTACCACTTTCGTGAGCACCGATAGGGTTAAAGTAACGAAGAAGAACAACAGAAAGTTCAGGGTCTGTCTTTGTAACATCCTGAAGAATCTGTTCTGTCATTAGCTTTGTCCAACCATAAGGGTTTGTACAAGAAGTTGGCATCGTTTCTACTAGAGGTACAGTCTTAGGAATACCATAAACTGTAGCTGAAGATGAGAATACAAAGTTGTGGCAACCAAATTCTTTCATAACTTCCAAAAGTGTTAGAGTACTGTCTAGGTTGTTACGGTAGTACATTAGTGGCTTTTCACAGCTTTCACCAACTGCCTTTAAACCGGCAAAGTGAATAACTGCATCAATCTTGTTTTCGCTGAATACTTTTCTTAGAGCATCATGGTCACAAACATTGATTTCATAGAAAGGAATTTCCTGACCAACAATCTTTTCAACTCTCTTAACAGCTTCTTTCTTACTGTTGCAAAGGTTATCAGCGATTACTACTGTATGTCCGGCACTAATTAATTCTATGCAAGTATGTGAACCGATATAACCGGCACCACCGGCTAATAAAATATTCATTTTAAAAACTCCTTATTAAATTAATAAAAAATTTCAAAATCAGCTATTAATAATATCATAAAGTTCGTTAGCAAATTTTGAATAATCTTTTCTATCTTCTTTAACATAAGAAATTGCAGGACGAGGGTGGGTGTTAAACTGACCTGTTAGCATATAAGGAATGTCATAACCCCACTTAACGCCATCAGCCTTTAACTTCTCAGTATGTTCTTCAATAATCTTTAGGATAGGTGCAACCTTGTACTTAGGATTTTTTAAGAAACCAAGTAGTAGTTCAAGGGCACAGTTACCGGCACCTCTACCCATGCCGTCAACTGTAGCATCAAGGTAACTAACACCCTGAGTCATAGCTTCAATAGTATTTGCAAAAGCAAGTTGCTGATTGTTATGAGCATGAATACCAGCACTCTTGCCGTACTTATCGGCATATTCACAATATAGGTTAGCAAGTTTTCTTGACTGTTCAGGATAAAGTGCACCGTAGCTATCTACAATATAGAAAGCATTAACAGGGCTTTGGCCAAGAATGTCAAGTGCTGTCTTAATATCATCTGTGTTAGCCTTAGAAACAGCCATAATGTTGATAGTTGTTTCGTAGCCTTTCTTTGCACAATCCTCAATCATTTCTACTGCTGCAGGAATTGTGTTAATGTATGTTGCAATACGAACAAGGTCAATAGGACTGTCCTTTTTAGGGATAATATCCTTCTGAAAATCTGTTCTGCCTACATCAGCCATTACTGCAATCTTTAGACCTGTTTTGTTGTCACCAACAATTTTTCTAATATCTGAATCGTTACAGAATTTCCACTTACCAAAATCATCTTCGTTAAAAATTTCTTTAGATGCCTTGTAGCCAAATTCCATATAGTCAACACCGGCTTTTACATTTGCCTGATATAAGTCCTTAATAAACTTATCGTCAAATCTAAAGTTGTTGCAAAGTCCTCCATCTCTTATTGTTGCATCAACAACCCTAATGTCTTGTCTTACTGAAAGTAAGTCACCTTTTTGTGCCATTGGTATATCCTCCATCTATAATAAATTAAACATATAAAATGATATAGTTATTCATAATATACATTATTACATATACATAATACTACACAATGTAAATTAAAACAAGATTTTTCTTGTTATTTGTTATAATAATTGATAGAATTAGTGTAGGTGATATTATGAAAATTTATATTGACGGTGACGGTTGTCCTGTTGTCGATATTACAATAAAAGTTGCAAAGGAATATAAATTACCTTGCACTATAATTACAGATACTTCTCATATTTTTAACAAGGAATATGCAAATACTATTACAGTAGAAAAGGGTGCTGATTCTGCTGACTTTAAAATTGCAAACCTTATAGAAAAAGGTGACATTGTAGTTACTCAGGATTACGGTTTAGGTGCAATGTGCTTAAGCAGAGGCAGTAAGCCTATTAACCAAAACGGACTTATCTATACTGACCAAAACATTGATTCTTTGCTGATGACTAGATACATCAGTAAAAAAGCAAGAATGGCAGGTAAACACACAAAAGGACCTAAAAAGAGAACTGCCGACCAAGATAAAAGTTTTGAAAAATCATTGAAAAAATTAATTGAATCTTTAAACGGTTAAAAAATTTAGTGAATATCTAAAGAAAACAAGATTGATTTACTAATGTGAACTTATACAAAAGTCCTTAAACGGGCGAACACTGTTCGCCTCTACATTTTAAGATAGGGTTTGAATATGAAAGTTATAGATTACTTAAAGGAATACAACAAAAAGAATATTTATCCTTTCCATATGCCGGGAAATAAAAGACAAGGTGAATTTAATCAACTTGATTTTACTGAGGTTGAGGACTTAGACAACCTATATCACCCTGAGGGTATTTATAAGGAAAGTTTAGACAGAATTAAAAATTTATACAGTACCAAAGGAAGTTATATTTTAGTAAACGGCAGTACAGTTGGAATTTTATCGGCTATTACAGGTTGTGCTAAAAAAGGTGGCAATATTTTAATGGCTAGAAATTGTCACAAATCTGTTTATAATGCAGTAGAAATTTGGGACTTATCCCCTACCTACTTAATGCCTAAATCGGTACATTCTTTTATGGGAGAAATTTTGTCAAGTGATGTTGAAGATGCACTTAATAGCAATCCTAAAATTACAGTATGTATTGTAACTTCTCCTACATATGAGGGGATTGTAAGTGATATAAAAAGTATTGCCGAGATTTGTCACAACCACAATGTAACTTTAATTGTTGATGAAGCACATGGAAGTCACCTAATGTTTGATGATTATTTTCCAAATTCAGCAACAGAACTTGGTGCTGATGTAGTAATACAAAGTACCCACAAAACATTAACTTCCTTAACAGGCACAGGGTTACTTCATATTTGCAGTAACAGAGTTAACAAAGATATTATTAAGAAAAGACTGATGACCTTTCAGACTTCATCACCTAACTACTTAATGGTTGCATCAGTTGACAGATGTATTTGTGAAATTATCGAAAAAGGCAAAGAATTATTCTCTGCATACAGAAAAAGAATTAACAATTTTTACTTAGAATGTGGAAAACTCAAGAACCTTTCTATATATAAAGGTGAAAATGCTTTTGCCTTTGACAAAAGTAAAATTGTAATTCTAACACAAAACACTGACCTATCAGGTACAGAACTGCAAAAAATTCTTAGAGAAAAATATTTAATAGAAACAGAAATGGCATCAGCTGATTATATTATTGCTATGACAAGCATATATGATACTGATGAGGGTTTCAGCAGATTAATTAACGCCCTTAAAGATATTGACAAAAACTGTATATATAGAGAAAAGAAAAATATAACTCTAAACCACATTCCTAAAATAAAAATCAAGCCTTGTAAAGTTGAAGATATGAAAAAGGAATTTATAGATATAGAAAACTGTTGTGGTAAAGTTTCCGGTGAATATATTTATGCTTATCCACCGGGAATACCTATTATTTCCATAGGTGAAGTTTTTGACGAAAAAGCAGTTAACACTATTAAATATTTAATAGAAAAAGGTGTTAATGTGGTGAGTGAAGGCAATAAACTTCCTTTTAAGGTGTGTTGTGCTATTGACACAAGGTAAAAAATGATATAAAATATTATTAAATAAATTTGTTATTAATTAAGGAGGAAATTTCCTATGAAGAGAATCGTAACAGTTAATACAAGAAACCTAACTGAATCAGTTAAAAAGGGTGGCTGTGGTGAATGTCAGACATCATGTCAGTCAGCTTGTAAGACTTCTTGTGGTATTGCAAATCAGCAGTGCGAAAAGCTAAAGGCTGAAAAATAATTAAAAAAGTAAAAGGTCGCCGTAGGGTTTCCTATGGCGATTTTTATTGTGGGGAAATTTTATGGTACATTGTTATAAAAATAATGGCTACAATATTGTCCTAGACAGTAACTCAGGCAGTGTACATGCTGTTGATGAAGTAGCCTTTGAAGTAATTGATAAATATGAGTCAAGAAGTAAGGAAGAAATTATCCTTGAACTTTGTGACAAATACCCTGAAATTACTGCTGATGATATTGAAGAGATTTTTCAGGATATTGAGGAACTAAAAAAAGAAGGTAAACTTTTCTCAGAAGACAAGTTTAAGGACTTACAGATTGACATTAAAGCAAGACCTACTCAGCTAAAGGCACTTTGCTTACATATCGCTCACGATTGTAATATGTGTTGTAAATACTGTTTTGCCGGTGAAGGTGAATACAGTGGCGACCGTTCACTTATGTCCTTTGAAGTAGGCAAAAGAGCTTTGGACTTTCTTATTGAACAGAGTGGTTCAAGAAAGAATCTGGAAGTTGACTTCTTCGGTGGTGAACCATTACTTAACTTTGATGTTGTTAAACAGCTTGTTGCTTATGCAAGAAGCATTGAAAAAGAAAAAGGCAAGAACTTCCGTTTCACACTAACAACTAACGGTGTACTTCTTAATGACGAAGTTATGGAATGGGCTAACAAGGAATGTTACAATGTTGTTCTTTCACTGGACGGTAGAAAAGAAACTAACGACAGAATGAGAAGAACAAGAAACGATAAGGGAACTTATGACCTTATCCTACCTAAGTTCCAAAAAATGGCTAAAGAAAGAAATCAGCAAGGCTACTACATTCGTGGTACATACACTCACTACAACACAGACTTTGCAAATGATATTCTTCACCTGGCAGATTTAGGTTTTGAACAGTTAGCTATGGAACCTGTTGTTACCGACCCTAAGATGGACTATGCTTTACAAGAAAGTGATATTCCTAAGCTAAAGGATCAGTATGACCTACTTGCAAAGGAAATGTGCAAGAGAAACAGAGAAGGTAAAGGCTTTACTTTCTTCCACTATATGATTGACCTAGAGGGTGGTCCTTGTATCTACAAGAGAATCTCAGGTTGTGGTGTCGGTACTGACTATATGGCAGTTACACCTTGGGGTGACCTATATCCTTGTCATCAGTTTGTGGGTGATGAAAAGTTCTTACTTGGTAATGTTTTTGACGGTGTTAAAAACACAGATATTGTTAACGAATTTAAACTATGTAATGTTTATTCAAGAGAAGCTTGTCAAGATTGTTTTGCTAAGTTATACTGTTCAGGTGGTTGTTCAGCTAATGCTTACCACACAACAGGCAAAATCACAGGCACTTGCGATATGAGTTGTGAACTACATCGTAAGAGAGTTGAAAATGCAATTATGATTAAGATTGACGAACTTTTTGCAAATAGCGAAAATAACGAGAATAATCAGGAATAAGGAGAAACTATGAAATCAAATTTCAAAGCAAAAATGATTTTCATAACAGAGCTCTTGCTAATTGGTTTTGTAGTTTTTTATGCAATTTTCTTATTTTTCAGAACAAGTATTTTCAAGACTATTACAGTTACACTAGGTGTTTTGCTATTTCATTTTGCAATGCGACTTTTTGTTAACTGGTTTTTCAAGAGTATGAAAGGCAGACCATGGAACCACACCAACAAATGGTTTAGGAAAAGAAATTACGAAAAAGGACTTTTCAAAGTTCTAAGAGTTGCAAGTTGGAAAAATCACATTCCCGACTACAACCCTGAGGATTTTGACCAAAAGCAAAAGAGATTATCCAAGATGATTTCTAACAGTTGCAGAGAAGAAGTTACTCATATTGTTATGATTATAGCTAATTTCTTACCTATCCTCTTACCTATCTTTTTGTCAGGTGTTAACTTTTGGTTACTGTTCTGGTTATCTGTTCTGGGTGGCATCATCGACTTAATGTTTATCCTAAAGCAAAGATATAACAGACCAAGAATGGTTAAGGCTTTTCACTCACAAGAGTCCCAGAGAAAAGAATTTTATATGAATAATTAATCTATAAAAGGACTGGAAACAGTCCTTTTATTTTTTAGAGTACTAGCAGAAAACTCCCTCAAATGAGGGAGTTTTTGTTTTAGAATATTTAGATTATATTATTTAAAAATCAATCTTCATCATCAAAGCCACCGGTAACGGTATGGTTTACTGAGCTGAACGGTTCTGTCATTGACACTAACATAACACTTTCTGTAGAAAAAGTTTCCACAATCAATTCCGGCTTTTTGTATTTTTTCTTCATAAAAGCACCTCCTACTTACACAATTCATCAAGTGCATTATATAGCTCAACATAAGCCTTTAGCACATCGTTATCTTTTGCTTTTGTTTCAATTTCTTGTAATGCAAGTTCATAAGAATTTGCATAATAGGACTTTTCCATTACCATATTGCCGGTTTCATCAATATACCAAAAAGCAAAGATATAGTCTGTATTCATAGTATTTGCTTTTAGACCGTTATTATAACAAACAGACATTTTTTCTGTATCGGTAATGTTGTTTAATGAATAAACCTCAACACCCTTTAGCTTTAACAAATCTTTTCCACAAGGAATGTTACTTCTGTTATAGCCTAAATCTTTTAAGTCACCGTTGTTGCAGTTATACACCACATAACCGTAATCTTTGCAAGTTTTCTCAATACAACCGTCTACATTAAATGAAAGGCAGTCACTACACTTTAGGCAAACATTTTCTGTAAGATTTTCGCACAACACTATATTTTTAACATTACTGTTTAATGGGTTATCAATCTTGTTTCCTACATTTTCACTAGGTGCAACATTCTTCTTAAACATAGTGTCATATAGCTTAACAATCTTGTTGCAAACATTGATTTCTTTACTGTTAAAGTCTAGATTTTCAGCATTACAGAACATAGGGTAAAGTTGTCTGTCCTTAATGCCACTATGAACAATCTTGTCACTTTCTTCTCTAGCGAACATTACATAAATATGACTTTTTAGATTCTTTATATAAAGGTCACCTGAGATTTCACCACCACTATATTTGTAACCATTCTGAGTTGTGGTTTTGTTACACTTAACCTTTGTGCCATTTGTCATCATTTCTTTAGGTATAGGCTTTTCACTGTCTTCTGTAATAATGTAGTACATATCTAGGTTTTCACCTTTACCGTAACAAGTTAAGTTATATGGTTCATCATAATGGAAATTAGTGTAGTAAGAGAACCTCTGTTGATTTAGTGGCAGGTCAACAATCTCAACATAATTTGAAATACCTGTACCGGAATAATCTCCTGTACCTGTTACAACAAGGTAGGCATATTTTCCTACCATATCCTTAGTAACTTTTAGAGTTTTACCTGTTTCATTAGGTAGTGGTGTTCCTTCTTTTCCATTTTCATCAGCAATATACCACTGATATGTGCAGGTAGTTGCAGTATCCTTAAATGTAGGACTTAATGTACCGTTAGGCATATTTACGCCACTTATGATAGGATTCTCAATCTTCTTACCTAAGTTAATTGACTTACCCTCAATAAATACTGCTGAATTATAAATTGCATCGGAACAGTCGGCAATTGCAAGTTTTAGCTTTACTTTGCCACCCTTAGGAATTTGTTTTGAAGTTTGAGCAGTAAACACATTACTCATACCATTAAAGCTGTCTTTATACACCTTGCTTGCTGAACCGGTAAAGTACTTGCCATACTTAATATTCATAATGGAAGTATTATTTCCATTAGGTAGCTTTGCAATATTTTCATCATAGATACCGTCATTGTCGTAATCTACAAACAAACCGAAACAATCGTTGTAAATATCAGGTTGGTCAAATTCCGCTGAACCAAAAGAATAATTAAAGGCTAAAACAGTATCATAATTTGCATTATTAGTTAGGGTAAACTCCACACTTGCCAAATCGTACATACTGAAGTTAGTCATTTCCTTTAAATCTTTATCTGTTTGACTGTAGAAATGTACTTCATCACTGCCTAGTTTTGATGACTCCAAAATACTTGACACATAACCGGTGGATAACATAAGTCCTTCATCAATGCCAACATTACCTTTGCCATTTTTGAAAGCACCTATCTGTCCTGATAAATTACCCTTCACCTTAATGTTAGAGACGTTCATACCATCCGACAGTACAGAAGAAACTATCTTCTCCTTATCACTTACATTAGTTACAGTAAAATTTTCTTTAGCACCGACACTTATAATAGGCAAACAAAGTGCTGCCATACCAATAGAAACTACTGCTTTACATTTGTTTCTGAAATTCAAATTCTGAAACACCATCCTTTCTCATTTATTTATATGCGATGGATAGTGCAAAATTACTGTTATTTTCGTTTACAAGTTAAATTTGTTACATTAAACATAATAAATTACAGTAACAAAAAATTTTCCTTTATATTTAATAAACCTAAATTAAAATTAATTTGTAGAATTTTCCCTTTCATTGTGCTAAATCACAAAAGGAAAAAGGACTGCCTTTGCAGTCCCAATCCTTAACTATTTAAAACATCATCTATTATATCGTAATGTAGGTTAATAGCGTTTTCACATTTTTCTTTATCCTTACTAATAAGGCTACTTAAAATATTTTTATGTGCAGTATCTAACTTTTCTTTTGTATCAATGCCAATAATCTTAATTACTTCATCAATCCATCCTCTATACACATCAATAACTGCATCCATTATTGCCATCCAAAATACATTACCTGAGGACATAGCAAGAAGATAATGAAACATTTTATCCTTATCAACTTCATCATCAGTTGAAGTGGTTTCTTTATTTAATACACTTTCAATTTCAGTAAAGTCAAAGTCACTTTTGTTCATAATTGTCATACAAACAGAAAGTTCCATTGTTCTTCTAAAATCACAAATATCTTTCTTAGACACTACCTTTATCATAAGCAAGGTTCGTATCATTTCAGAAAATTTCTTAGACACATTACCTGTATAGTAGTTGCCTGAACCTCTCACACTTTCTGTGATACCCATATTCTCAAGACTTCTTAGGGCTTCTCTTGTAGAGTTTCTGCTAATGCCTAATTGTCCTGACAAAGTTCTTTCTGTTGGAAGTCTGTCACCGATAGAAATATTGCCATTTGCAATTTCACTACAAATATAGTCAACTGCTTTTTGATATTCTCTAGAATTTTCTTTCATAAGTCACCTTACATAAATTGTGCAAAGATTGATGCACCGATAACTGTCATCAAACCGGAAACTGCAATAGACAAGCTACTCATAGCACCTTCGGTTTCGCCCATTTCCATTGCTTTTGCAGTACCTACTGCGTGACTTGCAGTACCGATAGCAATACCCTTTGCAATAGGATCTTTGATTTTAAACAACTTACAAATTGCCGGTGCAATAATATTGCCAAGTACGCCTGTAACAATGATAATTACACAAGTAAGTGTAACATTGCCTTTTAATTCTTCTGAAACACCGATACCGATAGCAGTAGTAATTGACTTAGGTAACATTGTTACATACTCTGTATGATTTAGTCCAAAAATCACACTCATACCTAAAACAGAAAGCAAAGAGGTAAGTACACCGGAAAGAATACCTATCAAAATTGCCTTAATGTTCTTCTTAAGCACCTCTAGCTTTTCATAAAGAGGAACTGCTAAACAAACAGTAGCAGGTGTTAAAAGATAGTTAAGATATTTAGCACCGCTGTTATAAACTTTATAGTCAATACCACTTACAAGCAAAACAACAATTGTTGCTACAATAGAAATAAGTAGTGGATTAAAAATAGCTAACTTAAACTTGTTATTTAACAAGATACCAAAACCATAGGACAAAATGCTAATCGCAACACCAAAAAATACAGAATCATCAAAAAAGTTCATTATTCCTTATCCCCCTTTTTACTATGTCTAATAACCCACTGTGTAACTCTACCGGCAACTGCCATAACAAGTACAGTTGAAACAATAGTAATAATTGCATAGGCAATAACATTAGGCTTAATAATATCCCAAGACTCAATTATACCTACTGCTGCCGGAATAAACATAAGTGGCATAATTTCAATTAGGAATACTGCTGTTTTTTTAACATCAGCAATCTTAACTATCTTGAAATGTAGGCACAAAAACATTATTACCAAACCATAGATACTTGATGGTATAGGCAAAGGAATAAGATAATTCAAAAGTTCCCCTATTAATGAAATTACAATGATAATCCCAAATTCACGAATATATTTCATATAACCCCTCCATAATTGGTACTACCAATTATACACCTTTAAAATTCTACGGTCAATAAATAGATGTACATTTCTTAAAAACTGTTAATACCACTATGTAGAAAGGTTTTCTCACTATAATTTTGTGAATATTTTAATTTTTAATACGGATATAATTACAATTGCAAAATTCAAATCAGAGTTTTATAATTATAATATAATTTTATAGGAAGTAATAATATGCAAACTATTGATGAGGCATTAGAAAAATTAAGTAAATCAAAGTTCCGTTCAAGTTTTCACTTAAAAGAAAAGGACATTGAATATATAAACAAAGTTGGTATGGATAAAATAAAACAACATGCAAAGGACTTTATCAAAAAAAGACTTGCACCAAAATATATTCCCAATGACGGAAAGCAAACACCAATGAAGGGGCATCCTGTTTTCATAGCACAACACGCTTGTGGTTGTTGCTGTAGAGGTTGCTTAAACAAATGGTATAGAGTAAGTAAGTCCACCATTCTTACCGAAACTCAGCAAGAAAAAATTGTAAACCTACTTATGGCTTGGATTGAAAAGGAATATAACAGTAAAATTAATACACAAAAATAAGCCCTATTCACAACAGAATAGGGCTTTGCTATACCAATATTTAATTAGATAAACTTTGCAATAACATCAAGTTCTCTTCTCTTAGGTGCTGAAGGTTCAATATCTCTGTAACCTAAAGCAATGATACCCATAATAATTTCATTAGAAGGAATATCAAGTGTATTTCTTGTAGCAATTTCATCTCTGACACCCATAACAAGAGTATCAAGTCCAAGGTCAGATGCCTTCATCATTAGGTTCTGATTTTGTAAACCTAAATCATAAGCACCCCATAGGTTACCGGCTTCATTAGTTGGTGAACCGTTCTTTTCAAAACCTGACCAATCCTTAACGAATGTTGTAACAATAAGTACCGGTGCATTCTCAGCATTAATACCGTTACGAGAAAGTAGGCAATTTTCCTTAATTTCCTTTAGCTTTTCTTCATCTGTAACAACATAATATCTACCTGTTTGTGAATTTTTCCAAGTAGGTGCTTGTTGAGCTGCTTTGAGGATTTCTTCTATTGTTTCTCTATCAACAGTAGTATCAGCTTTATATTTTCTAACACTTCTTCTTTTCTCCAACAATTCATTAAATTCCATAACAAACTCCTTGTGTATAAATTTTATTTCATTTTATCAACTTTTCAATAATATGTAAAGTAGTTTATAAAAAATGGGTAGTTGAGAAACTACCCATTAAATATTTTAAATTATTGTGTTACACACTTGTCAAGATCAGCAGTAATCTTTTCCTTGTCCATATGTTGACCGATAAATACTAACTTAATTTCTCTGTCACCATAAACATCATCCCAGTTCTTCTTAGCCTCAGGATATTCCTTTAGGTAAAGTTCCTGTTGTTCCTTAGGGAAAGCAGTTAGCCACTTGCCCTGTTCAGTAGCAGAAATCTGTACACCGGCCTGTTCAAATACAAACACACTGTCTCTCTGGTCATCAAACCAAACAATGCCCTTTGCACGAACAACACTCTTTGGCCAATGGTTTACAAATTCTTGTAGCTTTTCCTGACTAAATGGTCTTCTACTATGATATACGAATGTACCGATACCATATTCATCTTCGTCATCATCGTGATGGTGGCCACAGTTACATACACCATGTTCATGGTCACAATGTGAATGGTCCTCATGGTCATGGTCGTGATGTTCATGATCGTGGTCATGGTCATGATGGTGGTGATGATGGTGATGGTGATGATGTTCTTCTTCCATCTCTTCCTCATCCTTATCATAAACCTGAGCCCAACCTGCTGATTCGGCAGTATCTTCAAATGTATAACTGTTTGTATCTAGGATGTCACCTACTGCAACCTTACCGTAAGTTGTTTCAATAATTCTAGCCTTTGGCTGTAGAACCTTAATCATAGCCTTAACCTTGTCTAACTGTTCAGGCTTAACCATATCAACCTTATTAAGAACGATTGTAGAACAAAATTCAATCTGCTGAATTAGTAGGTTCTCAATATCTTCTTCAGCAACTTCCTTCTTTAGTAGGTCATCACCACAACCGAATTCTGATGCAAGTCTTAATGCATCAACAACAGTTGCAATATTATCCAGATGGCATAGTGCAGGAGTTTCTTCATCACCCTCCAGCATAGCAATAGACTGTGCAATAGGTAATGGTTCACAAATACCACTGGCTTCAATAAGAATGTAGTCATACTTACCACTTTCGCAAAGGTCAGTAATTTGGTTAATAAGGTCAACATTAAGTGTACAACAGATACAACCGTTTGATAGTGGTACAAGGTTCTGGTCTTCCTGAGTTACAACACCTGTTTTCTGAATTAGTTCAGCATCAATGTTAACTTCACCAATATCGTTAACGATAACTGCACATTTGTAACCTTCCTGATTATTTAAAACATGATTTATTAAAGTAGTTTTACCTGCTCCCAAATAACCTGTAAGTAGGGTAATCGGAATAGGCTTTCTTGTATTATTCATAGTACAATTCCTTTCTAAAATAAAGATTTGCTCACCTAAATTTTATTATAACACAAATTATAAAAAAGTAAAATCATGTTTATTATTTTTCTTTATATAATGTATAACATTTTTTATCTGCTTTATCCCCTAACACATCAAGACTTTTTTCTGAAATCAAAATTTCTTTCTTCTCTTTAGTTAGCCTTTTGATTTGATATTCAAGTTTTGAGGCTAAAGAACGATTTTCCGAAACAAAGACAATTTCAATTTTCTCTGCATTATGGGTATGGGTATATTTTGCACCTTTAGGTAACTTTTCCATATGCTCGGTAAATCTTCTTTTTATATCGGTGGTAATTCCACAGTAAAGGCTATTGTCACTACATCTTATAAGGTATGTATAGTACATAATTTTCCTAACTAAAAAAGGACTATAAGAATATAGTCCTAATTTTAAAATACAAATTTTTCGTAATCAATTTCAGGTAACTTAGTTTCCTTGTCTAAACTGGCATTTTTGCAGTTTTCAAGAACAATCTTAAGAGTGTAGTTAAACTGAATAAGTTGTTCATCAGTTAAGTCACCTGCCATTTGATAAATAAGGCTAAAGAGGTTTTTCTTCTGCTTTAACAGAACAGGCAAAGCCTTTTCGCTATTAATAGAAATTCTAAGAATTCTTCTGTCTGATTCATCTTGATATGTATTTAGATAACCACTTTTTCTTAAAATCTCAACATTTCTTGACACTAAGCCTTTGCTTACTTCCATATTCTGTGCTAAGTCGGAAACAGTATTTTTGTCTGGATAATATCTTAGTGAAGTTAGAATTTCTAACCCACATACAGAAATATCTTCATCTTCTACTGCTACCTTGCTAAACTTCTTGTAATTATGGATAGTAGCCTTAGAAACTTTGGTTAGTAATACACCTGTATCGTGTAAAAAATTTTCATCCACATAAACCACTCACTTTCTTTTATTGATAAACATTTTATCAAGTAAGTATTATAAAGTCAATGATATGTGAAGAAACTTGCCCTTTAAATGTTATTTTTTTAACGAAAAATCCATAAATATTCAAGACAAATGAACATTTATGGATTTCAGTATATAATTTCTGTTATTTAGTCTTTTTGATTTGGCTATAAATCACCTTAGCAATCTGAATAATTACAGTAGGAATAAATGCCAGTAAACCGATAAAACCAACCTGAGCACCTGTCAAAACTTCAACACTAAACAGTGGTTGCATAAATGGTACAAACAGTACAAATGCAAGTAACAACACACCAACTACAAATGCACCTACACTATAGATATTTGAGAACAAACCAAGTTCAAAGATTGACTCTCTGCCTCTACAGTTAAAGCCATGAAAAAGTCTTGCAAGTGTAAGGGTAGCAAAAGCCATTGTACTTGCAACTGCTGAATTAACCTGTAGTCCAATATAGAAAGCAATAATTGTAACTGCACCGATTAATGCACCTTGTAGGAACATTAATGTTGTAAAGTCTTTTGTCAGTATTCCCGTTTTAGGGTCTCGTGGTTTTTGTCTTAGAACATCTTTATCCGGTTTTTCCATACCGATTGCAATTGCCGGTAAAGAGTCGGTCAGCAAGTTGATAAATAGTAGGTGTACTGCTTGGAAAGGTACAGGCAAAGCAAAGAATGAAGTATATAGCACTGCAAAGATACCTGCCATATTACCGGAAAGTAGGAACAGAATTGAGTTCTTAATATTTCTGAAAACATTTCTGCCATTTGCAACTGCTTTAATAATTGTTGCAAAGTTATCATCCTGAAGAATCATTGATGATGCATCCTTAGAAACTTCTGTACCGGTAATACCCATTGCAACACCAATATCGGCTTTCTTTAGTGCCGGTGCATCATTAACACCATCACCTGTCATAGAAACAATATTGCCTTTCTTCTGCCAAGCCTCAACAATTCTGATTTTGTTTTCAGGAGAAACTCTTGCATAAACAGAAATTTTCTCAATAGTCTTGTCAAGCTCAGCATCACTCATAGAGTCAAGCTCCATACCGGTAACTGCAATGTCACCATCTCGGAAAATTCCGATTTGCCTTGCAATTGCAGTTGCAGTAACCTTGTGGTCACCTGTAATCATAATCGGTTTAATACCGGCACTTATTGCATCTGCTACTGCTTGTTTTGACTCCTCTCGTGGTGGGTCAATCATAGAAACCAAACCTAAGAAAATATAGTCATATTCAGTATCGACACTTAACTGTTCATCTGACTCTTTATAAGCAAAGGTCAGGACTCTCAAGCCTTCTTCAGAATACTTTTTGTTTTGCAATAAGATTTTTTCTTTATCTTCTTTTGTAATAGGTCTTACACCCTCTTTAGTTGCAATGCTGATACATCTATCAAGAATTACATCCAAAGCACCCTTAGTTAGAATATGATTAACACCATGCATTTTGTACTTTGTACTCATCATTTTTCTATCCGAGTCAAAAGGTACTTCCTCTATTCTTTCAAGGGACTTTCTAATATCATTTTCGTCATAACCGATTTTACGGAATGTTTCCAGCAAAGCATATTCTGTAGGGTCACCGATACCCTTACCGTCAACAATACTTGAATCATTGTTAAGGACCATATCATAAACTAAATGTCTGTGACTTTCTACATCGAGGTCAAGTTGTTCTTCAAAGATACTTTCGTGATTAATATAGATTTTCTGTACAGTCATTTTATTCTGTGTCAATGTACCGGTTTTGTCGGAACAAATAACAGATACACAGCCTAAACTTTCTACTGCTTTTAAATTCTTAATAACTGCATTTTCCTTAGCCATTTTCTGAGTACCCATTGCCTGAACAATGGTAACAATAGAACCTAAAGCCTCAGGAATAGCTGCAACTGCAAGTGCAACAACAAACATCAATGACTCAAGAATAGTATCTTTGTTAATAACCGGTGCTTGAATAAGGTTTAGCACAAAAACAATAGCAGAAATAATCATAATTATTACTGCAAGTTTTGCAGAGAATTTATCAAGGCTAACCTGTAAAGGTGTTTTCTTCTCTTTAGCACTATTCATTAAGGTTGCGATTTTGCCGATTTCAGTTTCCATACCTGTAGCAGTAACACACACCATTGCTCTACCGTAAGTTACTAAGCTACCTGAATACACCATATTTGTTCTGTCAGCTAAAGGAACTTTCTTGTCAATTATACTGTCATTTTTATCAACATTAGTTGACTCACCTGTAAGGGAACTTTCGTTAACCTGTAAGGAATAGTTATTAATTATTCTACCGTCAGCAACAATCAAGTCACCTGCCTCAAGAATAACAATATCACCTTTAACAACCTTCTTTGAGTCAATCTCAATCTTCTCACCGTTACGAATAACCTTAGCACTAGGTGATGAAAGCGACTTTAGGCTATCGAGAGTTTTTTCTGCTTTAATATGTTGCACTGTTCCCAAAATTGCATTAAGGATAATAACTGCAAAAATTACAACAGTACCCTCTAGATTTCCGGAAAAAATTGAGATAATAGCAGCAATAATCAGAATAATAACTAACAAATCTGCAAACTGAGAAATAAACACACTAAAGGCTGATTTTTTCTTGCCCTCAGCTAAAGCGTTTTCCCCATCTTGCTCCAGTTTTTCTTTTGCCCTTTCATCGGAAAGACCGTCTTTTGAAGTACCATACTGCTTTAGCACTTCTTCACTAGGCATTTGATACAAGTTTTTCATCTTTTCTCCTCCCCAAAAGAAAATAATGATAAAGAGTAAAAAGAGAATAAAAAAAGAGACTTTTATTGCAACACCCAATAACCTTAGGTACTACAATAAAAGTCTCGTTCTTTAAGATATAACCGATACCAAAAGGTATGTGTACTGACGGTTATACCACAGTATTCTGCGAACTACTCCCCTTTATTGCTTTGATATTATCACATTAATCTTGCTTTGTCAACTATTTATTCCACATTTAATATACAGTTATTATTCAGCTATTGTTTACAAATAATCTCTTGACTTATACAATCATTTATTATACCATAATAATGTAAATTTATTAATTTAATATTAGAAAGGATATATTTTTATGAAAGTAACAAAAATAATAAGTATAATTTTTGCGATTGTAATTGCAGTTTCACTATGCTCTTGCAGTAACGAAAGTAAGGACAATTCTGTATCAGTAACTACTACACAAACAACAACTGTTGACCAATACAAAGAAGTTAAGAACAAAATTAACAGTACAATGCTCCTTTATTGCAACTCTTTAAAAGAACATAATGCTGATAATTTTAATATGTGCTTTGTAAAGAACAAAAGAGAAAACTACAGTAAAGGTGAAATTACTGCTCTATTTGATACTGTAGAAGAATGCAAATTACAGAAAATTGACTTTAGCACATTAGAAAATGTGGGCAATGATAAATTTACAGTTGAAGTATATTATACTATAGTATATTCAAAGGACTATGTTTCTGTTGGTAATCGTAAAGTAGGCAAAAATAACCTCCATGAAAGATTTACCTTTAATAAATCAAATAAGGATTACCTTATCTCAAATATGGAGTATGATTGGTAATTTGTTCTAGATTTATTTGTTTTTATTTGCTTTACAAATTTGGGTTTGTCTTTTTAATTTTAATTGTGGGTAAAGATGAATTTATTTTAAATTCAATCAGCTATAAAGAAAAATTCATAGTGAGAATACGAACTTAAAATCATATTAAACTATGACTCACAGGTGTAGGGTCCAACATTGTTGGACCGAGCAAATCAGCCTCTTTATTGGCATATTGTCCTATGTATTAAGTTATAATTTTAGTTTCTACATAGGACAAAGTTACATAAAACATTTTACTATTAAACGGGCGAACAATGTTCGCCCCTACTGTGTAACTCATAATTTTTCTTATATTTTATAGTTAGAAATAAGGGAAAGTTTCAGCTATGATGATATTTTAAACAAGTTTAAAATATCAACCACTCCTTCCGTCTTTGCATACGCAAGAGAGTTTATCATATTTTTGATAGAGTAACAGGGGGAATATGATATAATAAAATTAATATTCCAATGGAGGAAACCA
>CAKSNZ010000013.1 GCA_934476515.1 uncultured Ruminococcus sp.
AGGGTCCAACATTGTTGGACCGTTGGCTTTAGATTTACTAAAAGGTATTTGCAGATTTTTCTCTACATCATTTTAAAGGTATCTTTCGGGCGAACAATGTTCGCCCCTACATCTTGCAATGTTTATTCTTATATATCAGCAATCAGGTTCTATAGTCACCGTTGATTTTTACATAATCATATGTTAAGTCGCAACCATAAGCTTCGGCAAAGCCTTCACCGTCATTAAGTTCAATGTTGATAATAACAGTATCACAAACAAGGACTTCCTTTGCTTCATCTTCATCAAAGCCGACACCGGCACCGTCCTCACAAACAAGAACTTCGCCACCTTCACTTTTGAAAGTAACCTTAACCTTGCTAATGTCAACATCCATACCACTATAGCCGATAGCACATAGCACTCTGCCCCAGTTAGCATCTGCACCAAACATAGCAGTCTTTACAAGTGAAGAACCGATAACTGTCTTTGCAACACCTACTGCATCTTTCTTTGTTTTAGCTCCACTAACATCACAGATAAGTAACTTTGTTGCACCTTCACCGTCTTTAGCAAGTTGCTTTGCAAGTGACTTGAAAGCCTCTGTTAAACCGGCAACAAATGTCTTGTAATCTTCATTCTTAGTTGTGATTTCCTTATTACCAGCTTTACCACTGGCCATAATAGCAAGTGTATCGTTAGTAGAAGTATCACCGTCAACAGAAACCATATTGTAGCTGTCTTCTACTGCTTCCTTAAGTGCTTCTTCCAACATTTTTGAGCTGATAGCACAGTCGGTTGTAACGAAAGAAAGCATTGTACCCATATTAATATGAATCATACCACTGCCCTTAGCAATACCACCAACAGTAACAGTTTTGCCGTCAATAGTCATTTCCATTGCCATTTCTTTCTTAACTGTATCTGTTGTCATAATTGCTTCGGCACAGTCAGAGCCATTTTCGCTACTCATCATTTTCTTCATTAGGTAAAGTTTCTGTTCAAATGGTTCAAGTGGTAGTGGCACACCGATAACACCTGTTGATGCAACAATAACATCATCTTCGGCAATATTAAGTGTTGATGCACAAAGTTTGCAAACATCTGATGCTTTCTTATAACCATCAGCATTACAAGTATTTGCGTTACCACTGTTAGCAACAATAGCCTGTGCTTTGCCGTTTTTCAAATGTTCCTGAGTTACTAGGATAGCATCTGACTTTACAAGGTTTTTTGTATAAACAGCAGCAGCATTACACAAAGTGTCGCACTTTACCATCATAATATCTTTCTTAGTTGTGTTACCCTCTTTGATACCACCACAGATAGCTGCACCGGTAAAGCCTTGAGGAGTTGTGATAGTTCCATCAATAAATCTAAAATCCATAAATATACCTCATTTTTTATTTATTATTACGCCTTGTAAAGAAGTATTTGTAAATATTAGAATGCAGGAGGAACGATTTCCAAACCTGTCTTTTCATCTAAACCAAAAATAATATTCATATTCTGAATTGCTTGACCGGCAGCACCCTTAACCATATTATCAATGGCAGCTACTGCAACAAGCAAGTTTGCTCTCTTGTCTAGGTGAAGAGAAATATCACAGAAATTGCTGTACTTAACATTGTGAATATCAGCTACTTGACCATCATCAAGAAGTCTGATAAAGTATTCGCCTTTGTAAAAATCTTGATAAATCTTTCTTAGTTCTTCCATTGTAATGTCCTTCTTTAAAGGAGCATAACAAGTAGCAAGGATACCTCTGTTTACAGGTAACAAATGTGGAACGAAAGTAATAGTTACCTTTTCATCAGCAAAAGAAGTAAGTGTCTGTTCAATTTCAGGTGTATGACGGTGACAAGCAACCTTATAAGGGTGGAAACCTTCGTTTAGTTCAGGATAGTGGTTACCCTGAGAAAGTGAACGACCTGCACCGGTAACACCACTTTTACAGTCACAGATAATACCTTTAGTGTCAATAACACCTGCATTAAGTGCAGGAACAAGAGCAAGTGGTGAGCAAGTTGTATAACAACCCGGATTTGCAATAATCTTAGCACCCTTAATCTTGTCACGATAAAATTCAGGTAAACCGTAAACTGCCATATCGTGAAGTTCCTTGTGTACATATTCACCTTTGTACCATTCTTTGTATTCTTCTTCACTCTTTAGTCTAAAGTCAGCACCTAGGTCAATAAACACCTTGTCATTGTCATAACATTTCTTTGCAAGTTCTTGGCTTAAACCATGTGGTAAAGCAGCAAAGATAACTTCTGCTTTTTCTACAACATCATCTGCATTTTCGCAAATCATATCGTTTATATTTACATAACTTCTATATACATCACTAATTTTCTGACCCTCAAAGCTAACTGAGCTAATAGCCACAATTTCAGCCTGTGGGTGAGTTGTAATAAGGCGAACAAGTTCTGCACCGGCATAGCCTGTTGCACCAATAATTCCTACCTTAATCATAAATTAATCCTCAATCTTCTTTAGCATATCTTCTGCTTGTTTCATAACATTCTGTGGAGCAGGACCACCAAAGGATGTTCTGTCTGCAACACATTTCTCTAGGTTGATAGCTTCATAAACACCATCATCAAAAGCAGAATGTACTTTCTTGTATTCTTCCATAGGTAAATTTTCAAGGTCAGTACCAAGGTCAATACATCTTGCAACCAAAGCACCTGTAGCCTTGTAAGCATCTCTAAATGGGATACCTTTCTTAGTTAGATAATCGGCACAATCGGTAGCATTTATAAATCCACCGGCTGCTGCACTTCTCATTTTATTCTTTAACACTGTCATAGTGTCTAGCATTGGAGTAAAGGAAATTAGGCACATTTTTACAGAATCGACTGCATCAAAAATAGCCTCTTTATCTTCTTGCATATCCTTGTTGTAAGCTAATGCAATGCCCTTCATAGCAGTAAGCAGTCCCATTGTATCACCAAATACACGACCACTCTTACCTCTGACAAGTTCTGCAATATCAGGGTTCTTCTTCTGTGGCATAATTGATGAACCTGTAGAGAAAGCATCATCAAGTTCCACAAACTTAAATTCCCAGCTACACCACATAATCATTTCTTCGGAAAATCTTGATAGGTGTACCATAATAATTGACAAGTCACTTGCAATTTCCAAGCAATAATCTCTGTCGGAAACACCGTCAAGTGAATTGTTTGTTGGAGCATCAAAACCTAAAAGTTCTGATGTCATATGTCTGTCAATAGGGTAAGTTGTACCGGCTAATGCACAAGAACCAAGTGGGTTAATATTCATTCTCTTGCGACAATCCTGAAGTCTTGATAAATCTCTTAGGAACATTTCACCGTAAGCTAATAAGTGATGACCGAATGTAATAGGTTGTGCTCTCTGAAGATGAGTATAACCCGGCATTACTGTGTCATAATATTCCTTAGCCTTAGATGCAATAACCTTGATTAGGTCCTTTAGCAAAGAAATAATCTCTTCTACTTCGTGTCTTAAATATAGCTTAATATCAACAGCAACTTGGTCATTTCTACTTCTTGCTGTGTGAAGTCTTTTACCGTCATCACCGATTCTCTTTGTTAGTTCACCCTCAATAAATGTGTGAATATCTTCACATTCCATATCAAAGTGAAGTTTACCGGAAAGTAAATCTTCAAGAATACCTTTTAGACCTTCAACAATATGAAGTGACTCTTCTTTCTTGATAATGCCTGTTTCACCTAGCATAGTAGCATGAGCGATTGAGCCTTGTATATCTTCTCTAAACATTCTTGAGTCAAAAGAAATGGATGAGTTAAAATCGTTAGTTGTTTTAGAAAGAGATTTCTTAAATCTTCCTTGCCATAACTGCATTGCTTACACCTCTATTTTTGCAAAATTATAGGTATTTTTATGTAAAAACACCGAAAAATAGGAGAAAAATCATACCCCTAGAAAATGACATAAAGTCCGTATGGGTCATACGGACTTTATAATTACAATTTAAAGAAATTTCATCAATTATTTGATGAAGCCCTTCTTAGCACGAACCTTGATTGGAAGACCGAATAGGTTGATGAAACCTGCACTGTCGTTCTGGTCATAAACTTCGTCTTCGTCAAATGTTGCAATATCTTCATCATATAGTGAATATGGAGAAGTAACACCTGCATCAATAATGTTGCCCTTGTAAAGTTTTAGCTTAACATCACCTGTAACAACTGTGTTTACCTGATCAACGAAAGCTGTTAGAGCTTCTCTTAGTGGTGTGTACCACTGACCATAATAAACTAATTCAGCAAAACGGTTTGAAACAAGTTCCATATAGTGGAATGTATCTCTGTCAAGTGTTAGTTCTTCTAGTTTCTTGTGAGCATAGTAAAGGATTGTGCCACCAGGAGTTTCATAAACACCACGGCTCTTCATACCAACAAGACGGTTTTCAATCATATCTGTAATACCGATACCGTTAGCACCACCAACTTCGTTTAGCTTCTTAACGATAGAAACGCCGTCCATTTCAACACCGTCAATAGCTGTTGGAACACCCTTTTCAAAGTGAATTGTAATATATGTATCCTTATCAGGAGCTTGTTCAGGTGATACACCTAGTTCTAGGAAGTTAGGGTCATCATACTTAGGTTCATTTGCAGGATTTTCAAGGTCAAGACCTTCGTGGCTTAAGTGCCATAGGTTCTTATCCTTTGAGTAGTTTGTTTCTCTGTTAATCTTTAGAGGAATACCCATCTTTTCTGCGTATTCAATTTCGTCTTCTCTTGACTTAAATTCCCATGTTCTCCAAGGAGCAATAATCTTCATATCAGGAGCATAGGCCTTAATAGCAAGTTCAAAACGAACCTGGTCGTTACCCTTACCTGTACAACCGTGACAAATTGCATCAGCACCTTCAGCCTTAGCAATTTCAACTAATCTCTTTGCGATAATAGGACGAGCAAAAGAAGTACCTAGAAGATATTTGCCTTCATAAACTGCATCAGCCTTGATTGTTTCAAAAACATAATCTTCAATAAATTCTTTTGTTAGGTCTTCAATGTATAGCTTACTAGCACCTGTCTTAATAGCCTTTTCTTCAAGACCGTCTAGTTCTGTACCCTGACCAACATTACCGGAAACTGCGATAACTTCACAGTTATTGTAGTTTTCCTTTAGCCAAGGAATAATGATTGATGTATCAAGTCCACCTGAATAAGCAAGAACAACTTTTTTAATATCTTTATCTGCCATGATAATATTTCCTTTCGTCCTCAATGAGGTTAATAATTAATTTATGTTTTTATTATACACCAATTATACAGAAAATCAAGGGTTATTTGCATATTTATTCAAATTTCCAATAATTTGTAGAATTAAGACAACAAGTTTGCATATATACAGAATATTGCAGTAAATTTATACAATCACAACAAAGAATTATACAAATATATCCTTAATCAGCCTAGATTTTCCTTGATTTTTAAAATGAATATATGCAAAATTTATGTATATTTATTCATTCTTAATGTATGTTATTCATTTTCTTGCAAAAGATAGCCATAATGTGATATATTTATCTTATAAAATAATCAAAGGAGATAATAAAATGTTTAAAGAAATATCTGCTAAAGAACTAAAGGAAAACCCATTTAAGCTTATTGGTGATGATTGGGGTCTTGTTACTGTTGACACTAAAGAAAAGGTCAATATGATGACTGTTTCTTGGGGTGGTGTTGGCATTATGTGGAATAAGCCTGTTGCATTTACTTTCATTCGTCCACAGAGATACACATTTGACTACCTTGAAAACGGTGAGTACTTTGCTATTTCTTTCCTACCTGATGAATACCATGATGTACACAAAATTTGTGGTTCAAAAAGTGGCAGAGATATTGACAAGGTTAAGGAAACAGGTTTAACACCTGTAACCGATGAGAAAGCACCTTACTTTGCTGAAAGCAAGGTTGTACTGATTTGTCGTAAAATGTATGGTCAAAGTCTAAATTCCGATAGTGTTGTTGATGAAAGTGTATTCTCAGCATATGCACCTGACGGTAGTGACTACCACAAAATGTACATTTCAGAAATTGAAAAGGTACTTGTTAAAGAATAATTTGTTACAAAAGCATCAAAGGGCTGTTTCATAACGAAACAGCCCTTATTTTTGTTTAAAATATTAAAAGTTAAAGTAAATAAATGGATTATAAGCACCCTTAACAATGTAGCTGACGGAAACAACTAGCAATGCTAAAAGTCCCACAGAACTAACCACATATGCAACAGGGTTTGTACCCTTTATCTTTAGAGAGAAATTCTTAAAAATAGGTGTACTGACAAGAATTGCAATTAGGAAATATACAAAATAATTCATTGCATAGTAGATTGTACTGTCATTAATCAAAGTACCGTTACCGAACATTGTGCAAATATATGCCCAAGCTTCTGTAATACTGTCTGCTCTAAACAGTACCCAACCCATCAATACAAAGAACAATGTATAGATTCTTCTAAGTACAATCATTTTGTCAGGATATTTCTTTTCCCAACCTGTTAATTTTTCTATTACAAGCAGTACAAAGTACATTAAACCCCAACATAGGAAAGTCCAGTTTGCACCATGCCAAATACCTGTTAATGACCATACTACAAATAGGTTAAACACAAGTCTTGCTTTACTCTTTACTCTTGAGCCACCCAGTGGGAAATATACATAATCTCTAAACCAAGTACCAAGTGACATATGCCATCTTCTCCAAAATTCAGTAATAGACTTACTTATGTATGGATAGTCAAAGTTCTCTAAGAAATCAAAACCGAACATTTTACCAAGGCCGATAGCCATATCACTATAACCACTAAAGTCAAAGAAAATCTGTAATGAATAAGCTATCGCACCAATCCAAGCCATTACAACAGTCAGTTCACTGTTTGGCATATCAAATGAATAATCGGCAACAACACCCATTGTATTTGCCAAAAGAACCTTCTTTGCAAGACCGATAATAAATCTTACAACACCTGTTGAAAAGTTATCAAAGGTTTCAACTCTGTGCTTAATCTGATAAGCAACTGTTTCGTATCTAACAATAGGACCGGCAATCAGCTGAGGGAAAAAGCTAATATAAAGACCAACATTCAGTGGGTTCTTCTGAGCCTCACCCTTTTCCCTATAAACATCAATTACATAACTCATTGCTTGGAAAGTAAAGAAACTGATACCGATAGGCAATGCAATATTCGGTACTGACAAGTTAAGACCGGCAATTGAATTAATATTGTCAACAGTAAACATTAGGTACTTAAAGATAAACAATACGGAAAGGTTAAGCACTGCTGTAAGTGCAATTACAAGCCTTGAAAGTACTTTCCTATGCCTTACCTTATCAACCAAAAGTCCCAAAGCATAGTTAACAATAATTGATGCAATCATAATCAAAACATACTTTGGCTCACCCCAAGCATAGAAAATCAAACTTGCAATAAGCAACATTACGTTTTGACCCATTCTCCATTTTCTGAAAACTGTATAATACAGTAACAGAACTACCGGTAAAAATACAAATATAAAAACTGTACTAGCAAATAACATAAATCACTCTCTACAATAATCTTTCTGACCTTCGGTATAAGCATTGTTGCCATAACTATCAATTGCCACAATACAAGGAAAGTCCTCTACTATATATCTTCTGATAGCCTCAGTACCAAGGTCCTCATAACAAAGTATCTCTTCCTTCTTAATTGATTTTGCTATTAAGGCAGCAGCACCACCAACACAAGCAAAATACACACAGCCATTTCTTACAATAGCGTCAATTACATCTTGATTTCTAGCACCTTTACCTATCATACCCTTTAGACCTAAGTCTAAAAGTGTAGGTGCATATTTATCCATTCTATAACTGGAGGTAGGTCCGGCAGGTCCTACTGCAAAACCGGGCTTTGCCGGTGCAGGTCCTACATAATAGATAAGTTCACCTTTAATATCAATAGGTAACTTTTCTCCATTTTGTACAAGTTCATACAACCTTTTATGGGCAGCATCACGACCTGTCAGCATTGTGCCTGAAAGTAGCACAGTTTCTCCGGCTTTTAGGTCTTTAATGTCGCTATCCGATAAAGGCAAAGTTAATTGTTTCATTTTCTTCACCATCTTATTTTTTATCTATGTAATACACAAAGGACAGATTACGGGTTTCATTGCCGATAGTAACAGTAAAGTCAATGGACTTAAACTTGTCATCCCTAATAAGGTACTTTCTGTTCTCGTAAATAATATCCCAATAATACACATCATCATTTATAACGGTTTGATTCTTATCAAACTTCATATAATCTGTGCCATATTTAAACTTTATTTTCTCTCCAAAATAACAATACTTATTATTTTTCTTTATCATTTCGCACACATTAATTGAGTATCCGTTAAAATAAAGATAAAGACAAGTTTTGTCTGTTTCTGCCTTACCGATAGACTGCTGTAGTTGTACTGTGCTATAGTAATGGAACAAACTGTCCTCCGGTGTTTTTTGGAAATCATTAGAATACACATTAGTACCCATTTTCCATGTACCGGGAGTTACAAACATTGTCACTACGCCAATAGCAATAATAATAACTGTTATTACTGTAATTCTAATTGTTCTTTTCATAAATTTTTCCTTATATTGTTGTTGTACTGTGTCTTGCTGCATGACAACAAATATTTACTGCAACAGGCATACCTGCAATATGAGTTGGATAAGTTTCAATATTTACACCAATGGCAGTAGTTGTACCACCAAGACCTGCAGGTCCAAAGCCCATTTTGTTAATAGACTGTAGCAGTTCATCCTCAAGGTCGGCATATCGCTTATCCTCATTATGAGTATCAATACTTCTAAAGGTTGCTTTCTTAGCAAGTAAAGCTGACTTTTCAAAAGTACCACCGATACCAACACCTACAACCATAGGTGGACAAGGATTAGGTCCTGCTTCTCTTACAGTATTTAGGATAAATTCCTTTACACCCTCAATACCCTTACTTGGTGTTAGCATTGCAATCTTTGACATATTTTCACTACCAAAGCCTTTGCCACCGGCAAGAATTTCAATCTTATCACCGGGAACAATCTCAGTATGAATAATGCAAGGAGTGTTATCCTTAGTATTTATTCTGTCAAAGACAGGGTCACTAACAACACTTTTCCTTAGGTATCCGTCAATATATGCTCTGCGAACGCCCTCGGTAACAGCCTCATTAAATGAACCGTCCTCAACAATAACTTTGTCACCATACTTAACAAACAGAATTGCCATACCTGTATCTTGACAAAGTGGTATTTCTTCCTTTCTTGCTATATCATCATTTTCAATAATTTGGTCAAGGATACTTTTGCCTGTTTCGCTTTCTTCGGTATCTCTGGCTTTTAGTAATGCGTTGTAAATGTCATTGCCAATAAAGTAGTTGCAATCCATAAACAACTTCTTAACCTTTTCTGTTATTAATGATGCTTTAATTTTTCTTGCTTCCATATAATCACCCACATTAACCTATTATAACTTTATTTTTCTAACTTTTCAATATTTCCTTTAAAAGGATTTGAAAATATGATAAAATGTAGAAAATACTATTAGAAAATATTAAGATTTTCAACATAAAATCATCACATTTAGATTTTATTCTATAATTAAAGAAAGTGAGGGTCATATTATGAGTAAGATTTTAGTAGTTGATGACGAATTTAGAATTAGAGAGATTATTAAGAAATATGCAAATTTTGAAGGTCATAAAGTAACTGAGGCAATTGACGGTATGTCTGCTATTGAAATTTGCAACAAAGAAACTTTTGATATAATTATTATGGATGTAATGATGCCTGAGCTTGACGGTTTTTCTGCTTGTAAAGAAATCCGTAAGCATTGCAACACACCTATTATTATGCTTTCTGCAAGAGGTGAAGAGTATGACAAGATTCATGGTTTTGAACTTGGAATTGACGACTATGTTGTTAAGCCATTCTCACCTAAGGAGCTAATGATGAGAGTTAACGCAGTACTAAAGAGAAGTAACGGTGCCGACACTCCTAGTCAGGATGTGTTTAAGTACGAGAACCTTGTTGTTGACTTTACTGCAAGAATTGTTACTGTTAACGGTAAAAGAGTTGATATGACACCTAAGGAATATGAACTATTCTTCTATATGGTTAAAAACAAGGGTATTGCCCTAACAAGAGAAAAGCTAATCTCAGAAGTATGGGGTTATGACTTCTTTGGTGATGACAGAACTCTGGATACTCACATTAAGCTACTTAGAAAAAGCCTAGGTGAATATAGTAAGTGCATTGTTACTCTGAGAGGAGTTGGCTACAGGTTTGACACGGTTTAAGGGCAAAATGTCTTCCCTACCACTACATTACAAAATATTGTTGTGGTTTGTACTTTTCTCTTTGATAATGCTGGTTTTACTATGGGTTTTCCAAACAGTTTGCTTTAGAAGTGTATATAGCAAGGTTAGGGTAAATCAAGTAAAGAAATGTGCATCATCAATTGAAGAAAATATTAATTCAAATAACATTACTACATTGGTAGAGAACTTAGCAGAACAAAACGATGTTATGATTTATGTTTATGACACTACAGATTCTACAGTAAGACCTGTTTATTCTACCGATAAATCATTTATGAAAATTATGATTTATGACAGTTCAAGCAGTTCATCAAATGATAGCAATTCAGGTAGCAGTTCAAAAAGTTCCGGCAGTTCCGATAAAAATTCATCTGACAAAAAATCTTCAGATAACAGTTCATCAAATAAAAATTCCGATAGCAACGAAAGTGATAGCAACAGTTCAATTACTCACAGACAGTATGTATCATTTAGCACCAATCAGCTAATTAAAGGTGAAAGTCCATATAACTACTATAGCCAAGCTAAAGCAAGTGATGACAAAACCTACACAAGATACATTGACGAAGAAGAAAACAGTGAGGATAATCTACTACACAAAATCAAAGGTCACACACCACCAATGGATAAGCTAAACACCAAAGGTGTTGTATATACTTCACTGTTTGATGATGACAGTAACAATAACTATATGCTGATTATCACTTCACAAAGTTCACCGGTTGACAGTGTTGTAAACACACTAAGATACCAGCTTGTAACTGTTACATTTATCTTGCTATTTATCGGTGTATTTATTGCTATTGTTGCAGCAAGGAAGATTAGTAAGCCTATTACCGACACAACAAAGTCAGCACTAAAACTTGCTAACAAAGACTATGATGTTCAGTTTAACAGCACAGGTTATCTTGAAGTTACCGAACTGAACAACACCCTAAATTATGCAGCAACCGAATTAAAGAAAGTTGATTCATTACAGAGAGAACTTATTGCTAACATTAGCCATGACCTAAGAACACCACTGACTATGATTACAGGTTACGGTGAAGTAATGAGGGATTTACCGGGAGAAAATACTCCGGAGAATATCCAAATTATTATTGATGAAGCAAACAGACTGAATATGCTTGTAACAGACTTACTTGATATTTCAAAGCTACAGTCAGGTGCAACAGAAATCAACAGGGAAGTTTTCTCAATTACAACATTAATCAAGGAAATGTTCCAACGCTACAACAAGCTAAAGGAACAAGAGGGTTACACCCTAGACTTTGAGTATGATGAAGATATTTATGTAAATGCTGACTATAGCAAGATAAGTCAGGTAATTTACAACCTAGTTAACAACGCAATTAACTATTCAAGAACAGACAAACATATTATTGTTCGTCAATCAAGAAAAGACAAAAATGTACTTATTGAAGTTATTGACCATGGTGAGGGTATTGACCAAGAACATTTGGAAAATATCTGGGACAGATACTACAAGGTTGATAAGGAACACAAGAGTTCTGTTGTAGGTACAGGTTTAGGACTTTCAATTGTTAAGAATGTTCTTGACAGACACAACGCACACTATGGTGTTAAGAGTGTTGTTGGTGAAGGAAGTAACTTCTGGTTTGAACTTGAAATAGCAGAGTCACCGGAATAAAATAATGAAAACAAAATGGGAAATGGCTCTTCGGAGTCATTTTTCATTTTAGCAAGAGGATATTATGAATTTAAGACTAAGAAAATATAACATATCAAAAGAAAGCAAAGATAAGGTAAAGGAACTGTATTTCTCAGCTTTTCCAAAAGATGAACAACTGCCATATTGGATGATGAAACTGTTAAGCAGAAAAAAGTCAGCAGATTTTTACAGTATTTATGACAAAAAGGACTTTGTAGGCTTAGCATATGTTGCTACATACAAGGACACTGCATATTTATTTTTCTTTGCTATTGATGAAAAGCAAAGAGGCAAAGGCTACGGTTCAGCTTTCCTTTCAGCATTAAAAGAAAAGTACAAAAATTACAGAATTTTGTTGGCTATTGAACAGCTTGACCAAAATGCTCCTAACATTGATGAACGAATTAAGAGAAAGAATTTCTACATCAAAAACGGTTTTTATGACCTTAACTTTACAATGACAGAACAGTCAGTTACCTACGATATGCTAGGCTACAATAAGGATAATAAGACCGTTACAGAAAAGGAATTCTTCTACCTTAATAAAAACTTCTTCGGTAAAATCTTCTATAACCTGTTTTATAAAAGAATTTATGTCGAACCTAGGGATGTTTAATTTTGATTTTTGTTTTTATGGATTAGTAATATAAATTTGTTTTTTTCAATTTTGTTTGTGGGTAAAGATAAATTTGATAAATTGGGGTTTATGGGGTTATTTGATAGTTTCAACTAATATGGAATTGTAAATTGACGGAACGGCAATTTACCTTTTATAAATCGACTGAAGGAGGGATAAAACTATAAATTAGATGGATTAATCGGTTATCATCTAATTAACCTACATTACATAAACAACTCTACAAACCCAAATTTGTTAAACTGAATCATCACCTACAAATAAAAACATAAACAAATATACACATTTTCACCACGTAAAAAGGCTAGTTACCGTTATAGTAACTAGCCTTAATTATTTATATAAATATGTGATAAATGATTACGATGCATAACAAATTTTATTTATTTCTTAGATGCACAATAATGCTATGGACAAGTTCAATATCTTTATCTGTTAAGCCTTCAACACTTAATGATACAGTATTATTTACACCTAACAAATAGTCAGTAGAAACATCAAAAATATTTGCTAATTCAACAATATACTGAGTTGACGGAACAGAAATACCCATCTCCCAAGCATTTACACTAGACCTAGTAATTCCTAACTTTTTTGCAAGAATGGTTTGTGTCATATTTTTCTGTTCTCTAAGTTTTTTTATTCTATCAGCAACCATCTAATCACCTCGTTAATAGAATACTAAGCTAATCAAAAAGATATTGCATTATCAAAATGATATTTATACTTGACAAACATATAAAATTATCTTACAATTAAAGAAAATAATTAATATTTCTACAAAAGGGGTAATTATAATGATGAAAGAAACGAATAAAATTGCAAAAATTTTCAAAATAATGGGCATTGTTATTTTTGGAATTGGAATAATTTTTTCAACTATACTAGGAAACATGAGTAATTTTGTCGTTACTATTATTGCTGCAATATATAGTTTTATTGCATGTATGGGTTTTGTGGGATTTGGAGAAGTAGTTAGTTTACTTCAAGCTAACCTTGATGGGCAATTGGCAATTTATCAATTAATAGAAGAAAATAATACTGACGATGAAGATAAAATTGAAGATAATAACAATTCAAACAATATGCCTACTGCAAATGCTAAAAAAATATATCCACAAGACAACCAAAGCGTAAACAAGGTATATTGGAAATGTCATAACTGTGGTACAATCTGTACAAATGAATTTTGCCCCAACTGTGGCAATCATAAACCCCAAAAGCAATAATATAAAAGTTATTTTATATACAAAAAGGCTAGTTACCGTTATAGTAACTAGCCTTAATTTTATAATATTGATATTAAGAAATTAGCCGAAATATCTATTTAGCAGACCTTGGAAACCTGCACCATGTCTAGCTTCATCCTTAGCCATTTCGTGAACAGTATCGTGGATTGCGTCTAGGTTAGCTTTCTTTGCTCTAACTGCTAGGTCTAGCTTACCTTCACAAGCACCTGCTTCAGCTTCTGCTCTTAACTGTAGATTCTTCTTTGTAGAGTCTGTTACAACTTCACCAAGAATTTCAGCAAACTTTGCTGCATGTTCAGCTTCTTCAAAAGCATACTTTGTAAATGCTGCTGAGATTTCAGGATAGCCTTCTCTATCAGCAACTCTTGCCATTGCTAGGTACATACCTACTTCAGAACATTCACCGTTAAAGTTAGCTCTTAAATCTGCAATAATATCTTCTGAAACACCATCAATAATACCTACCTGATGTTCACAAGCGAAACCTGCACCTTCCTTTAGTTCATTAAACTTTGATGCCGGTGCGTTACACTGTGGGCACTTTTCTGGTGGTTCAGGACCTTCGTGAACATAACCGCATACTGCACAAACCCATTTTGCCATAATAATTTTCCTCCTAAGATAATATAAATTTTAATTTTCTATGTTTTTACTTTTCAAACGATTGTCACATTCTCTGCATCTGCCATAGTAAGTGATAGCTCTTTTCTCTATTATAAAGCCATCCCCTACAACATTGTTTCTTGTGCCAATATCGTTTGTGAATAAGTCAGTAATCTTACCACAATAGGTGCATACCAGATGTGTATGAGGTGTAGTATTACCGTCTATTCTTTCTTCACCGTTTAGGGAGCAAACAGAAATTGCCATTTTCTCATCCTTAAAAAGTGAGATATTGCGATAAACAGTACCAAGGCTAAGGTCAGGATAATCTTCCTTTAAGTCCTCATAAATCTGAGTAGCTGATGGATGGTCAGTTCTATTTATAAGCATATCATAAATAGCTTGACGCTTAGCACTAAAGTTCCTTCTCATAAACATCCTCCTATCTGTAAAATCGATAATCATTACTGATTTGATATTATATTAGCACAAAGTTTTTCATTTGTAAAGACCTTTTTAGTAATTTTTTTAATTTTTTTTCATAAACTTTAAAGATAACAGAAAAGGAGTGTTTTTATGCCTACTTTATTTTTAAGTCCCTCAACACAAGAATTCAATCCATTTGTTGATGGTGGCAATGAAGAATACTATATGAACCTTATTGCTGATGCAATGGAACCTTACCTTTATGCATCAGGAATTAATTTTGTTCGCAACAGCCCTACCGATAATGTGCGACAGGTTATTGCACAAAGCAACGGTGGCAACTATGACCTACACCTAGCAATACACAGTAATGCCTCTCCTGAAAGTGTGAAAGGACAAAATACAGGTGCAGATATTTACTACTACCCTACTTCGGTTAATGGTAAAAGGTTTGCTGAAATCATAGCAAAAAACTACAAAACCATTTACCCCAGAAGTATAGAAATTATCCCTACCACATCTTTAGGAGAAGTCAGACAGACAAAAGCCCCTAGTGTGCTGATTGAAGTTGCTTATCATGATAACCGTCAAGATGCACAATGGATTAGGGATAACATTGGAAACATTGCCAGAGTACTTGCAATGAGTGTTGCAGAATATTTTAATGTGCCATTTGTTGAACCTAAATAAACATTGATTTACACCGTAAAATAAGGTAAAATATAATTATGTAAATTCAGCACATAAGCGTGTAGAATTAACTTTCTACACGCTAAAATGTAAAATCATATTGCTAAAAATTAAATGTTCTGATTGTTCTTGCGATTGTTAGACTGATTTTTGTGGCAGTTCTGATTTTGGTTCTGATTCTGCTGATTGTTATTTTGATTTTGATTATTGTTCTGGTTCTGGTTGTTGTTCTGGTTCTGATTCTGATTGTTATTCTGTCTGTATCTATTGTTCATAAGAACACCTCCCTTACAGAAACAGTATCTGTAAATATAAAGGAAATATACATATGGAAAAATTTTTTGAAGAAATAAAAAATTTAATACCGAATGATTATGATGAATTTTTAAAATGCTACAATGAAGAACCATACAAAGGTTTAAGGGTAAATACTCTAAAATGTACCGGTGAAAAGTTGCTGTCACTTCTGGACTTTCCACTAAAGAAAACACCTTTCTGTGATAACGGTTACTACTATCCTAACGAAGAAAAAGGACTTGGGAAAAATCCACTTCATCATGCAGGTGCTTTCTATATTCAAGAACCATCAGCTACTTCGGCAGTACCTATGCTTGGTGTAGAAGAAGGTGACTTTGTACTTGATATGTGTTCAGCACCGGGTGGCAAAAGCACACAGATTGCATCTTTGCTAAACGGCAAAGGGCTTTTAGTTTGTAATGAGATTATAAAAAGCAGAGCAAATATTCTCCTTTCCAATATAGAGAGAATGGGTGTTAAAAATGCAATTGTAACTTCAAACCATCCAACGGTAATTGCAGAAAAGTTACCAAACTTTTTCGATAAAATTCTAGTTGATGCACCTTGTTCAGGGGAAGGAATGTTCCGAAAGGACAATGAGGCTCAGCAAGAATGGAGTTACGAACATACAGTTACTTGTAGTGTCAGGCAATTAGAAATTTTAAACAGTGCAAAAACCTGTTTAAAAGAAAATGGTGTGTTGGTGTATTCAACTTGCACATACAATAAGCGAGAAAATGAAGGTGTTATCACAAAGTTTATTGAAGAAAATCCTGACTTTATAATTGAGGACAGTGGCAAAACTTACGGTAGAAACACTCTAAAATATGCAAAGAGAATTTTCATCAATGATGGTGGTGAGGGTCATTTCTGTTGCAGACTTAGAAAAACATCATCAAATGACGGCTACACAGAACCATACAAATACACTAAGCCTAAAGATGAAAAGAAGTATCTTGAATTTTACGACAGTATTTTTAATAACAGACCATTTGGCAGTAACCTAGAAGTTATTAAGGATAAAATTTACTTATTGCCAAACAATATGCCTAACATAAAAGGACTGAATGTTCTAAGGGCAGGTATCTTGTTGGGTGAAATTAAGAAAAATAGAATTGAACCTTGTCATAGTGCTTTTATGGCAAGTAAAACAGAAGATTGCAAAAGCTATGTTGACCTTGACATTAACAGTGAAGAAATCAAAAAGTTTCTACATGGTGAGGAAATCCCTGTACCTAAAGAAACAAAAGGTTACACAGCAGTTGCAGTAAACGGCATTGTTACAGGCTTTGGCAAAGCAAGTAACGGCACACTAAAAAACAAATATCCAAAGGGATTAAGGAATTTATAATATGAATGGACTATCAAACATTGGTACAATTAAAGAAATTTTAGGTAGGCATGGTTTTACCTTTAGCAAAGGACTGGGGCAAAACTTCCTTGTTAACCCATCAGTATGCCCCAGAATGGCAGAAGAATGTGGAGCAGATAGTGGAGTCGGTGTTTTGGAAGTAGGTCCGGGTATTGGTGTACTTACTCACGAACTTTGTTTAAGAGCAGACAAGGTTGTTTCTGTTGAGCTAGACCAAAGGCTACCTGAGGTATTGGCTGAAACTTTAGCAGAACATAAGAACTTCAAATTAGTCAGTGGTGACATTATGGAAATTGATGTTAGAAAGCTAATTGAAGAAGAATTCAACGACCTTGATGTAGTAGTGTGTGCTAACCTACCTTACTACATCACTTCCCCTATTATTATGAAGTTTCTTGAAGAAAAGCTACCAATAAAGTCCCTAACTGTAATGGTACAGAAAGAGGCAGCAGACAGACTAACTGCAAAGGTAGGTTCAAGAGAAAGTGGTGCAGTAACAGTTGCAGTAGCATATTACAGTACACCTGAATTTCTGTTCAATGTTTCAAGAGGTTCATTTATGCCTAGTCCTAATGTTGACAGTGCAGTTATTAAGCTAAATATTTCGGACAAACCTAATGTTGAAGTTAAGAATGAAAAAGACTTTAGAAAGGTAGTAAAGGCAGGTTTTTCTCAGCGTAGAAAGACACTTTCAAACAGTCTTTCATCAGGCTTAGGCATTTCAAAGCAAGATGCAAACAGTCTTATTGAAAATGCAAATCTTGCACCGTCTATTAGAGCAGAGAAACTTTCACTTAAAGATTTTGGCAGACTGACAGACTGCTATACGGAGTATTGCAATGGAGAAAATTAAAGCACTATTTTTTAAAATTTTCACAAAAAGAGAAAAAGAAACAAAGTGGAATTGGATTTTCCGAGTTGGTGTAATGCTATTTTCACTTAGCATTTTGCTACTGATATTTTCAATCACTTGTACTGCACTTGGAAATATTGATGGTTTAAAAATATTTTCACTAGAACCTAATGATATGTCAACTTATTCCGGTATGGCATCTTGCCTAGTTGCAGTTGTTGGAATTTTCTTCCTGTTCTGTGGTAAGGTTAAGAAAGCAGATTAACTATAATTACATAAAAATAAAAATTTTTTGGTGGTGTACATTGTGCATCACCTTTTATTTTTCCACAATTTTAATTTAAAATGTTGACAACTATATCGGCGTATGATATACTCACAGTATGATATATCAGTTGTCGATATATCAGCTAACAATATACAGAAAGGATTGATACTATGCCTAACTCAAAATATCCACCACTAACTGAAGCAGTTTACTACATTTTGCTTTCACTTTACACACCACTTCATGGATATGGCATTATGCAAAATGTTCAGAAAATGACTAACGGCAGATTAACAATAGGTGCCGGTACACTTTACGGTGCATTAAACACATTGACAAAAAAAGGATTTATAGTTGAACAGAAAAGTAATGACCTAAGCAAAAAGGAATATATCATTACTCCACTAGGTAAAGATGCAGTTAACAACGAGGTAAAAAGACTTGAAGAACTTTTTAATAACGGTAAACATATATTGGAGGGACAAAATGAAAAATAAGAACAAAATCACACAATGTAGATTTTATTTTGACTTAGAAAAAGAGTTAAAATATATTAATGAAATGAACAAGCAAGGCTATAAGCTAGTGTATATAAAAAGTGGATGCCTATACACCTTTATCAAAACTCAACCTGATGAATACACAACAATTTTTTATGCAGTAGAAAAAGAAAAAGTTTCTCAAATCTCTGCCTTTGTTGCACAGTATGGTTATGAGTCTATTCCTCACACTATGGACGGTTTTGGTAATTTACTTTACTTAACCGGTAAAAAATCTGAAGTTGATGCTGACTTTATCAACGATACTGACTCTAAAATTAACTTTTACACAATAATGAAAAAGCAATTCTCTCATTTTTGCAAATTATATTGGGCTATGTTGATACTGTTTTTTATAGCAACACTTCTCCTTACTTTAACAGCAATTTTAGCTAAATCAGTTGTTCTATATACAATAGCAAGTATCTACATATTTTTTACTATAACATTTATATTGGGACTTATTTCACTTTTAAAACAAAAGAAAAGATACAAAAAGCGACTTAAAGAACTGCAAACAAACTCTATTATGTACGAATAATAGGTAACAAAAACACCACCTACCGAAAGGTAAGTGGTGTTTTTTTGCTATAAAGCTATTTGATTTTAATTAGAAAATGAATTAACAATTATTCATCTCTGCCACAGCACTTCTTGTACTTCTTACCTGAGCCACAAGGACAAGGGTCATTTCTGCCAACCTTGTTTTTCTTAACGATTGGCTTTCTCTTTGGCTTTTCACCATTGTCGCTAACACCTGCCTGAGTTGGTACTGCTACCTGTTCTCTCTTTAGTGCTAGGCTGATTGGGCTTGGCATTGGAGCTTTGCTCTGCTTATCAAGTAGAACCTGATGAGCCTCTGCTGCTTTCTTTTCTTCTTCTTCACGAATTCTAGCCATTTCTTCCTGCTGAGCCTTTACTCTTGCAATCCTCTTTGGCTGAAGTAGGCAAAGTTTAACTGTATCTTCACGAATTGCAGCAATCATTTCGTCAAACATATCAAAACCTACAAGTTTGTATTCAACAACAGGGTCTTTCTGACCATATGATGCCAGGTAAATTGACTGCTTTAACTGTTCCATAGCGTCAATGTGATCCATCCAATGTGTATCAACTGACTTTAGAAGATAAACTCTTTCCATTTCTTCCATTGTTTCAGCGTCAAGCACTTCTTCATTTTCCTTATACAAGTCAAGAGCCTTGTTTGTGATAAGTTCAATAATGTCCTTCTTGTCTAACTTATCAAGTTCATCACCTGTAAATACTAGGAAGTCCTTATCAGGAACTAACCACTTGTAAGTTTCCTTTAGTGAAGCTAAGTTCCAAGATTCACGAAGAATATGGTCATTTACATATAGGCTAACATTTTCTTCAATTGTATCCTTTAGCATCTTGATAATGTCATCATGTACATTTTCGCCATTAAGAACCTGATCTCTCTGACCGTAAATGATTTCTCTCTGCTTGTTCATAACATCATCATACTGTAGAACATTCTTACGAATACCAAAGTTTCTTGCTTCAACCTTTTCCTGTGAAGATTCAATAATATTTGTTAGCATCTTGTTTTCGATAGGAGTATCATCAGAAACCTTTAGTGTACTCATAATTGACTTCATTCTATCTCCACCGAATAGACGCATTAGGTCATCTTCTGTTGATAGATAGAATCTTGAAGTACCGGGATCACCCTGACGACCTGCACGACCTCTTAACTGATTGTCGATACGGCGAGATTCGTGTCTTTCTGTACCCATAATGTAAAGGCCACCGGCTTCACGAACCTTCTCAGCTTCTTCACTGATTTCATCCTTATATTCATCAAGAAGTTCTTTAAATGTATTCCTTGCAAATAGAATATCCTTATCATCTGTTTCAGAATAAGCATCAGCCTCAGCAATAAGTTCTTCAGAGAACTTCATCTTCTTCATCTGAGTCTTAGCCATAAATTCAGCATTACCACCAAGCATAATATCGGTACCACGACCTGCCATATTAGTAGCAATAGTAACTGCACCAAGTTTACCTGCCTGAGCAACGATTTCAGCTTCTTTTTCGTGATGCTTAGCATTTAGAACATTGTGCTTAATGCCACGCTTCTTTAGCATCTTTGATAGTAATTCTGACTTTTCAATTGATACTGTACCAACCAGAACAGGCTGTCCTTTTTCGTGGCACTTAATAATATCTTCAATAATTGCATGGAACTTACCCTGTTCTGTTGGGAAGATTAAGTCCGGTAAATCCTTACGCAATAGAGGCTTGTTTGTTGGAACTTCAACAACATCAAGTTTGTAAATTTCCTGGAATTCCTGTTCTTCAGTTAGAGCAGTACCTGTCATACCGGAAAGTTTCTTGTATAGACGGAAGTAGTTCTGGAATGTGATTGTAGCAAGTGTCTTGCTTTCGTTCTGAACTTCTACACCTTCCTTAGCTTCAATAGCCTGGTGTAGGCCTTCGTTATATCTTCTACCAATCATCTGACGACCTGTAAATTCATCAACGATAATGATTTCACCGTCTTTTACGATGTAGTCAACTTCGTTCTTCATAACACCGTTAGCCTTGATAGCCTGATTAATATGGTGCTGAATTGTTAGGTTTTCAGGGTCAGTTAGGTTTTCTAGGTTAAAGAATTCTTCAGCCTTCTTAACACCGATTTGTGTTAGTGTAGCTGTCTTAGCCTTTTCATCAACAATGTAGTCAATGTTGTTTTCAGCATAGAAATCTTCTTTATCTTCCTTAGCGTCAACTTCTGTAAATACATATTTCTTTAGAGTCTTAGCAAACTTATCTGCTCTTGTGTATAGGTCAGTTGACTTGTCACCTTGACCTGAAATAATAAGTGGAGTTCTGGCTTCATCAATAAGGATTGAGTCAACTTCATCCACGATTGCAAATGCATGACCACGCTGAACCTTATCTTCTTTATAAACAACCATATTGTCACGAAGATAGTCAAAGCCAAGCTGATTGTTTGTACCATATGTAATGTCACAACCATACATTTCTTTTCTTGTATCGTTGTCCATATCCTGAGTAATAAGACCGACTGTTAAGCCTAGGTATTTATAAACCTTACCCATCCATTCACTGTCTCGAGTAGCTAGGTAATCGTTGACTGTAACAATATGAACGCCTTCACCTGTTAGGGCATTTAGGTAAGCAGGAAGTGTAGCAACTAAAGTTTTACCTTCACCTGTTTTCATTTCAGCAATTCTACCTTGATGTAGAATAATACCACCGGTAATCTGTACAGGGAAATGCTTCATACCAAGTACACGCCATGATGCTTCTCTACAAGTAGCAAATGCTTCCGGTAGAATATCATCAGTTGTTTCACCGTTAGCAAGTCTTTCTTTAAGAACAGTTGTCTGATTCTTTAGTTCTTCTTCAGACATATTTGTATATTTTTCTTCAAGAGCAAGTACCTTCTGTGTGATAGGTTCTACTCTCTTTAACTCTTTCTTACTGTAAGAGCCAAACATTTTTCTAAGTATGTTCATTTTTCTCATCCTTTATTTAGAAATTTGCCTATAATTTCCGATTATAGGTTATATTATAGCATAGTTATTACAAAAAATAAAGGGAAAGTACACAAATACTTCCCCTTAATAATATTTATAACACAATTATTTATATCAAATATTGTATATCCTTATTTGCAAGAGGTCGCATATAGAAAAATCTATCATTTTTATACAAAAACTTTAACGACTTCTTGTAAAGAATTACTTTTTATCCATAGAAGACATACAAGCAGATAGTGCAGTATTTAGAATAGGAATAGCGTTAGTAGAGCCATAGCCCTCAACATCACTTACAACTGCTGCAAAGGCAAGTGGGTAGTCACTATTCTGACAATAACCAACTGTCCAAGCATTGTTCTTGTCGCTACTTGAACCGTTAGACTTTACAGTTTCACCTGTACCTGTCTTAGCTGCAACTTCAAGACCATCCGGAAAACTACCGTCACCGTAATAGTTCTGAACATTGTTACGCATCATTTCTGCAATTTTCTTTGCAATAGAGCTGTCCATCATTCTACTACCTGTGCCACCACCGGTTGTAATATGAAGTGAAGTTAAAATGCTTTCGTCACTGCCTAGCAAATATGGTAAAACTGGTTTACCGTCATTTGCAATAGCTGAACAAATAATAGCCATTTGCATAGGGTTTACCAGGTCGGTATATTGACCGACACCGGACCATGCAAGTTGGTTCTTACTTGCTTTGCTAACATCATAACTGCCGTCTTTTATAGGAATATCACCAATAGAGAATGAGCCGTTAATACCCATTTCCTTGGCAACTTCAGTCATTTTTTCTTTACCAAGCTCTGTAGCAATCTCAGCAAAAACAATGTTGCAAGAATTACCAAAGGCCTGTGCTAAAGTTTCTGTACCGTGAGCCTCACCGTCATTACAGTAAACCTCACTACTATCGTCATCACCACCGATTTTTTCTACACCGGCACATTCCCAGGTACGAGTATCAATATCGTCAATGTACTTTAGTGCAGCGGCAGTTGTTACAATCTTGAAGATAGAACCGGGAGTGTATGTACTACTTACAGAGTTATCAATATAGATACCCTTGTAGTCATCCTGGTTATCTTCGGTAATTGTAGGTGGTGCATTAGGGTCATATGAAGGTGTTGATACGTCACATAGTATCTCACCTGTTTTGTAGTTAAACACAACACAAGAACCTGTCTTATTACCAAAAGCCTGATAAACTGCTGAATTAACTGTTGCATCAACAGTTAGACGCATATCACTGTTAGCCTTTAGTGATGATGGCAGACCAAGCCCAAATAATGGACTGTAACCTGTAAGGCTCATACGGTACATTGACTGAATAGATGTACCAATGTTGATTGTATCGTCACCAACAATATGAAGCATACTTTCTCTGACATTTTCGTCATCATTGTATTGTCTCTTACCGTTAACTGACTTTGCAAGTTCAACACCGTTTCTGTCTGTAATAGTACCTGCCTGAGTTAAACCACCATCGGAAGAAATATGACGGTTATATGCCATATTAATCCAAGTGTTTTGATTAAAGAATATTCTATAGGAAAGGTATCCTAATCCACCGATAATAAGCAGTACAACAATAAATATCATACCACTTCTGCGTAATGTTCTTTTCATCGGATACAATTCCTCCTTTAACTAAATAATCAAATAAATTTATCCTCGTTTCTGAGAATAAGTTCTTTCGTCTGCTGCCTTGATAAATGCCAAAAGCCCCCAACAAGAAATCATTGAAGAACCACCGGCTGATACAAATGGGAATGTAACACCTGTTAGTGGCAAAATATCTGTTGCACCAAAAACATTAAGTGACATCTGTACAATAAATAAACCGGCAGCACAACAAGCAGAGATAGAATAGAATGTACTTCTACTTCTTGTGGCAATATCTCTTGTATAAATTGCTAGGCAAAGAATTGCAATAATAAGTACAAAGCCTACGATTATGCCAAGTTCTTCACAAACAATACCAAATACAAGGTCACTTTCGGAAGCAAATACATACTTCAAAAAGCCGTTACCGATACCAACACCAAAAAGTCCGCCTGATGCTAAATAAGTTAACACATGGGCTTGCTGGAAACCACCGTCTGAGGCATATTCAATGGCATGTCCCCAAGTATTAAATCTCTTTGCAATATATGGCTTAATCTTTAGTATCAAAGCACCACCACCAATAGCTGTAGCAAGTGCAAGTAACACTGTCTTAATATCACCGGAACGCATAAATGCAACAAATAAGAATGTTGCAAAGAAAATAAGTGCAGTACCAAAGTCACCCATTAGGGCAAGTTCACCAACACAAATTGCTGAGAAAATAATAAACTCAATTTTATTTCTTCTTGTCATAATTGAGTCAAGAGTACCGGCACCTACAAAGATATAAAGAATCTTTGCAATTTCTGATGGCTGAATTGAAATACCACCAACAGAAATCCAGTTAGCAGCACCGTTCTGTACAGTACCAAATACAAGGTTAAGTCCAAGCAAACCTACGGCACAAATCATTCCCCAAAAACGGAAACGCTGAACCCAATCGGGTTTTTCAAGCAACTTAACAATTATCATAAATCCTATTATACCTGCAACAGCAGTTACAATAGTCATAATAGACATTTTTGCTTCTTGCCTAACTTGTAACATCAGTCCAAGTCCCGTCAAGAAAAGTCCCAAAGCCTCTAACTCAAAGTTAGTTCTCTTAAGAATATTGCTGGACACAAAGAACAGTACCCAACCGATAATTGAGAAAACACCACAATAAACAAATGGCATTAAGTCTTTATCGTAATAATCCCAACAAGCCTCTATAGCCATTAGAAAATGGAAAATAGTAATCATAATCATAAGCTTATACTGTTTCATAGAAGGCTTATTGCTGATTTTTCCCATAAATCTATTTGGTTTAATAGGCTCAATATACTCGTCACCTCGTTCAACTCTGAACAGGTTTGAGCCAACTTGAATTTCATCACCAATCAAAAGTTTGGTACGGTTAACAGTAGTATCATCTACTGCCTTAATACCCTTTTGAATATTACTTTTTACTGAGTCGATAATACTGGCAAAGAAAGATAACTTTCTCTCTCTACCGTTACTGACTATTTTTTCACCGTTAACATAAGTACCCTGTGTACTTCCAACATCGGTAATCATCCAACCCTCTTGTCTACGCAAAAGAATACAATGGTCTCTGGAAACGGCTGGGTCGTTAACCCTTATATCACTGCCTCTACTTCTACCGATAGAATTTTCCCAAAACAGAACCGGAATTTTCTCACCGGTTTCTACATTATGTAAAGTAAGCAGTGGTTTTTGTGGTCGTCTGTGACGACGCATTGATGCAAAAATTGAATAAATAATTACCAGTGCATATAGTGGTAATACCACTCTGACTGCAACTACACCGGTATCTAGTAGCCATTGAAAGCTCATTAATGCACCACCTCTCCTTGTGGTTATTATACATCATTCTTAAAAATTGTCAACAAATAACATAAGTCGGGACTAGACTTAACCTATTCCCGACCTAAAAAATTCTTATTCAACTGTTACTGACTTTGCAAGGTTTCTTGGTTTATCAATATCGTTACCTCTTGATAAAGCAGTATAGTAAGCAATAAGCTGAAGTGGAACAATAGCAAGCATAGGCATAAGCTCTTCTCTAAACTTAGGTACTTGGATAATCTGGTCAGCTACATCCTCACCAAATGTGTTATCTTCGTCACAAATAAGTATAACATATGCACCTCTTGCCTTAACTTCCTTAACATTAGAAATTGTTTTTTCAAGAAGTTGGTTCTGAGTTGCAACTGCAATAACAGGCATATCCTTAGTAATCAGAGAAATTGTACCATGCTTTAGTTCACCTGCTGCATAGCTTTCGCTATGAATATAAGAAATTTCCTTTAGCTTTAGTGAACCTTCCATAGAAAGTGCATAGTCAAGACCTCTACCTATATATAGTAGGCTATCAGCATTGATTAGTGTACTACCAACATACTGACAATCATCCATAATCTTGTCTAGTGTTTCCTTAACTTTATCAGGAACTTCTAGCAAAGAAGAAACAAGTGACTTACATTCTTCTTCAGTAATCTTACCCTTAGCAAAAGCAAATTGGAAAGCAAACAGATACATAACTGCAATCTGTACCATATAAGCCTTTGTAGATGCAACGGCAATTTCAGGACCTGCGTGAGTATAGATAAGCATATCAGCCTCTCTTGCAATTGAGCTACCCTTTGCATTTACAATAGCAAGTGTCTTTGCACCATATTCCTTAGCAAGTGCCATTGCTGCTTTACTGTCGGCAGTTTCACCACTTTGAGAAATAATAATTACAAGGTCACCTTCACCCACAAGTGGGTTTCTGTATCTAAATTCAGAAGCAATATCAACATTAACCGGAACTCTTGCAAGTTGTTCAATAACATACTTACCAACCATACCGGCATGCATAGCAGTACCACAAGCTACAATGTGGATATTCTTAAATTCTCTTAGCTTTTCAACAGTAATGCCACATTCTGATAGGTCAGGCATACCGTTTACAATTCTAGGAATAATAGTTCTCTTAATTGAGTCAGGCTGTTCATGGATTTCCTTAATCATAAAGTGTGGGTAGCCACCCTTTTCGGCAGCATCCATATCCCAATCAGCCTCTTGAAGTTCCTTAGTAACAGGTAGCATATGACTGTCAAAGAACTCTACACCGTCATGAGAAAGTTTTACAATTTCATCATGGTCCATTAGGTAATACTTCTTAGTATAGTTTAGAATTGCAGGTACATCGGAAGCAATGAAACATTCTTTCTTTTCTTCACCGATACCAACAATCAGAGGACTTTCTCTTCTAACTGCATATACAACATCAGGGAAATCTGCAAATACAATACCAAAAGCAAAGCTACCCTTTAACATACGGATAACATTGTGAATTGTATCAATAGGGTCCCCGTTGTACTTATAGTCAAGAAGCTGAGCTACAACCTCAGTATCTGTTTCAGAAAGGAAAGTTCTGCCTTTCTTTAATAGATATTCCTTTAGTTCAATATAATTTTCAATAATACCGTTATGTACGATAGTTACTCTCTTACCGGAATGAGGGTGACTGTTAATGTCAGAAGGCTGACCGTGAGTAGCCCAACGAGTATGACCGATACCGGCATGACCAAGTGGCTTACCCTCTCTTTCCATTTTTTCTGATAAATCTTTTAATCTGCCTTTAGTCTTAGCAACTTCAATCTTGCCATTTTCAAAAACAGCAATACCGGCAGAATCGTAGCCTCTGTACTCAAGTCTTGTTAAAGCTGAAACAAGCACATCACTACAATCTCTAGGTCCTACATAACCTACAATACCACACATATATTTTTTCTCCAATACTTAAAATAAATTATTTATTTGTTTGATGGTTGAAAGTTGGCACAATCTCAGCCAACAGTTTAAGAGCCTCATCATCATCATTTTCACTTGCACATTCCTTAAGTTCATCAAGTGAATGAAGTAACTTGTCTTTGTCAATGTGAATCTGATTACCGATGAAAATCTTTTCATTATCTGTCTGTTTAAGTCCTTCTTCATCCATCAAAAGTTCCTCAAATAATTTTTCACCGGGACGAAGACCTGTGAACTTAATCTCAACATCTTTATAAGGAATCTTGCCGTACATTCTACATAGATTTTCAGCAAGAGTTGTTATCTTAACAGGTTCACCCATATCAAGTACAAAGATTTCCCCACCTTTAGCCATACTTGCAGCCTCAAGTACAAGAGATACAGCCTCAGGTATTGTCATAAAGTATCTGATAATATCAGGGTGAGTTACGGTAATAGGCTTACCGTTTTCAATTTGTCTTCTAAAAATAGGAATAACCGAACCGTTACTTCCAAGTACATTACCGAAACGAGTAGTTACAAAGTCTGTACCTGTTGTATTTTGGCTCATATACTGAATAATCATTTCGCAACATCTTTTTGTTGCACCCATAACATTAGTAGGGTTTACTGCCTTATCTGTACTAATCATTACAAATTTCTTTACACCATATTTTTGTGCAAGTCTTGCAACATTATATGTACCGAAAATATTATTCTTAATTGCTTCACAAGGAACTGTTTCCATTAGTGGAACATGCTTATGGGCAGCTGCGTGCCACACAAGGTCAGGTCTTTCCTGTGCAAAAATCTGTTCCATCTTGTCATAATCTCTGACAGAAGCGATAATTGTATCAAGGTTTACCTTATCGCCATATTCAAGGCGTAATTCTTGTTGTATATCATATGCGTTATTTTCGTATATGTCAACTATAACAATTCTTTTAGGGTTATATTGTGCAATTTGTCTTACAAGTTCAGAGCCGATTGAGCCACCACCACCGGTAATCATACAAACTTTGCCTTCAACTAAAGTTTTGATTGATGACTTATCAAATGTAATAGGTGGTCTGCCAAGTAAATCTTCAATTCTAATATCCTTAACTTGGTTTAGCAGTCTTGTACCGTCCTCTCCTTCATCAAGGAGTAGCTTTGAAATATAAGGAATAATCTTGATTTTACATTTTGTCTTAGAACAAATATCAAGAATTCTCTTTCTTTCTTCTTCTTCACATGAAGGAATAGCAAAGATAATAAGTGAAATATTTTCTTTTTCGCAAATTTTGGGGATATCGGTAGTTTGTCCCAAGACTCTAACACTGTTAATAACATTGTTCTGCTTTAGTATGTCATCATCAACAAAACCTACAGGGAAAATTGATTTTGATGGGTTATCTGAGTCTTGCTTTGCATTAAAAATATCTTCCAGAATAATCCTACCGGCATTACCTGCACCCACAATAATAGTTCTTTCGCCTACATCAATAGCACCGGCATCATTAATTTTAATAAATGCTCGTTTAAAAATTAATCTAAATAATACAACACCAACTACTGAAAGCCCACCACTAATAAGTGTATATGGAAGAACATAGTTAAATGAATTGTATCTTAAAGAAAGAACTAATGTACTTAATACAACACCGGCTACCATACCGATAAGGCAAGACAGATAGTCCTTTGCATTAAAATATCTCCAAGCCTTGTTATATGCTCCACATATAAACAAGCAACAAATACATATAATAACATTTATAAGTATAGAAACAACAACATAAGGTGTTTCCACGATGCTTCTAAATCCTGTTTGAAAATCTAATACTTGTAAAATAAAGTTTGATATAACGCCACAAATTGAAATAATCACTGCATCAACAATAAGTAGCATCACTTTTCTGAAATTAAAATTTGAAATTCGCATATTTACCTCTCCGGAGTTCCCTCTAAACCTCAACTCACATAAAGGTACTCCACAAGTAAATTATATAACTTATAAATTGTAAAGTCAATGTAAAGTGATTTTTTCTATATATATGTCCAATACAGTGATAATAATTTGTTCGTATATAATATAATATTTTTAAAACATTTGCTACATAAAACGTTTATGTGTTGCTTATGTTTTAATTACCAAAAAACTTATTAGCAGTTTCTACTGAAATAGCAGCAGTTTTGCAGTAGTAATCGGCATCAATCTTCTTAGCGTACTCCTCAGTAAGAACAGCACCACCAACTAAAACTGCTGTATCTTTTAGTTCAGGTGTTTGTCTAATAAGAGCGATTGTGTCCTCCATACTCTTTAAGGTTGTTGTCATTAGAGCAGAAAGTCCAACTAACTTAACATTTTCTTTTACTGCTGTTTCAACAACCAAAGCCGGTTCAACATCTCTGCCAAGGTCAATTACATCATAGCCGTAGTTTTCTAGTAGTACCTTAACAATATTTTTACCGATATCGTGAATATCACCCTTAACAGTAGCTAAGATAATTTTACCCTTTGATATACTTTCTTCATTTGAGGAAGCTAACTTTTCCTTAATAATCTCAAAGGCTTGTTGTGCTGCAGTAGCTGATGAAAGTAGTCCCGGTAAGAAAACTTTACCTTGTTCAAAAAGGTCGCCAACCTTATCAAGTGCCGGAATAAGCTCCTTGTCGATAATTTCCATAGGGTCAGTATCTTCCAACTTCTTAGCAGTAATATCGTGACATTCTTTCTTTAAACCTTTCATAACTGCATGAGTTAAAGTCATTTCGTGACTATCCTTAACTGTTTCAATTACATAGTCACTGTACTTTTCAATAAAGTCACGGCTCTCAGCATCAAAACCTTTTAGCACTCTAAATGCTCTGACTGCACCTGCCATACCGAATACACTAGGATTAATAATCGGCAAATCAAGACCTTTTTCCATAGCCATTGTTAGGAATGTTTGGTTAAGCAAAGGTCTGTGAGGTAAACCGAATGAAATATTACTAACACCAAGAACTGTCTTTACCTTGTATTTACTCTTAACAATTTCAATAGCGTCAAGGGTTTGTACTGCACCACTCTGCTGAGCAGAAACAGTAAGTGTTAGACAGTCAATGTAAATATCTTCTTCTCTAATACCAAGGGCAGTTGCTCTCTTAATAATTCTTTCTGCAATTTCAACACGCTTTTCTGTTGTTTCAGGAATACCGTCTTCATCAAGGGTTAGACCTACAACAGATGCACCGTACTTTGCAACAATAGGTAAAATCTCTGTTAAGGACTTTTCCTCACCGTTTACAGAGTTTACAATTGCTCTACCGTTATATGCTCTAAGTCCGGCTTCAAGAACTTCCGGTTTTGTTGAGTCAAGCTGAAGTGGTAAATCAACAACACCCTGTACTGCTTTAACAACTTTAACCATCATTTCTTTTTCGTCAATTTCAGGATGACCTACATTAATGTCAAGAATTTCAGCACCGTCTTCTTGCTGACTGATAGCTTGACCTAGGATATAGTCCATATCGTTATTTACAAGTGCTTGTTTAAATAACTTTTTACCTGTAGGGTTGATTCTCTCACCGATAATTCTAGGCTGATTGATTTCCACTACAGTTGTACCGGAAGAAACTGCAGTTACATATGGGTGAACATTCTTTTCATATTTATAATTCTTCAAGTCATTCTTTAAACACTTAATATATTCAGGAGTTGTACCACAACAACCACCAAGTACCTTTACCCCCAGCTTAGAAAGTGCAGAAAGTTTTTCACCGAATTCTTCGGCACCCATTGTATAAGTGTTGGTTACAGGGTCAGGCAGTCCGGCATTTGGCTTTGCAATAACAGGAACATTACACTTATTACAAATTCTTTCTAGAATAGGAGCAATTTCATCAGGGCCTAAGGAACAGTTAAGACCAATAGCATCAGCCTTTAGTCCCTCTAGTGTAAGAATCATTGCCTCCGGTGAAACCCCCTGGAATGTTCTGCCGTTTTCCTCAAAACTCATTGTACAAAGAACAGGCTTGTCACTGTTTTCTTTACAAGCTAAAAGTGCAGTTTTCATTTCAAGTAAGTCTGTCATTGTTTCAATAGCAATAACATCATATCTATCATCGGCAGTAACAATTTCCTTAAAGATTTCATATGCTTCTTCCGGTGATAAAGTACCGTTAGGTTGAAGTAGCTGACCGATAGGACCAATATCAAGTGCTACTAAAGCATCAGTACCTTCTACTGCTTTTTCAGTACAATCAAGGGCAGCTTTTACAACTTCCTTAACATCATAGCCTGTATCTTCCAATTTATATTTGTTGGTAGAAAATGTGTTTGAACAAATAATGTCACTACCTGCATTTACATATTCTCTGTGTACTTCAACAATAGTTTCAGGATTAGTAATATTAAGTACATTTGGGTTATGCCCCATCTCAAGACCTCTGTCCTGTAGCATTGTACCCATACCACCGTCATATATAATAAAGTCTTTTTGTAGTAATGTTTTGAAATCCATTAGTTCTCCCTTCTATATGGACAATTCTTGTTTCCACACTTCATACACTTTGAAGTACAGTTGATTTTTCCCTTTACTTCATTTTTATTTAGTCCGATTACTGCTGTAACAGACTTTGTAGGATTAAGCAACAAACTGTCTGTTAGGCTTAGTCCCAGCTTTTTCTCTGTATTTAAGATTTTAACAACTTCTCTTTGTTTTTCAAGAGGATAATCCCCATAACCGGGACTGAATCTGTTGGTAAAGTAAAGACCTTTGTATCTTTCCTTTAACTCATCCTCAATCTTATCCATAAACTGTTCAATAGCAACAGATGCCATTGAATCAACTACAACAGCCTTTGCCATATCGGTTATCTGAGTTTTCCTCAAAAGTTTTTCTACATATATGCCTAAAGTTGCAGCAATAAGCAAGACCTTCTCGCTTTCTGCTACAACTTTCTTAATGTCATTGCCACCAAGTGCCGGACTGTCCTTTGGAATTTCTGTAAAGGTATATGCAGGTCTGCAAACCTTTAACAGTTCATTTTCCACTTCATCCATAATGTCACTTGTCATTTTGTCAGGGTTAAGTGCCTTAGCACCCATATAACGAAGTGCCTCTGACCTATTTAAATTTGATAATGTTATCATAACATACTTCCAATTGCTTCTGTAATTTTTCCGGCTACATAAGGATTGTTCATTGTGTATAGGTGAATACCGTCAACGCCATGTGCAATTAAATCAACAATCTGCTGAATTGCATAAGCAATACCGGCATCTCTTAGAGCCTCAGGATTGTTCTCATACTTCTGCATTATTCTTGAGAAGTTAGCAGGAAGACTAGCACCACACATTGAAACCATTCTCTGAATTTGCTTTGTATTTGTAACAGGCATAATACCGGCTGCAATAGGTACATCAATACCGGCACATCTAGCCATATCCTGGAATTTATAGAACACTTCATTGTCAAAGAATAGCTGGGAAATTAGGTGTTCTGCACCACACTCAACCTTATGCTTTAAGTTCTTAATGTCTTCAACCATATCCTTTGCTTCCATATGTACTTCAGGATAACAAGCACCGGCAAGTTCAAAGTCACCTCTTGCCTTAATATAACTACACAAATCACTTGCGTGTAAAAAGTCTTTCTTTGGTTCAACACCGGGAACAATGTCGCCTCTTAAAGCAAGGATGTTTTCAATACCTTTTGACTTAAATTCATCAAGTTCCTTTTCTACAGAAACTTTGTCATTGTTAACACAAGTTAAATGAGCAAGTGGTTCAACACCAAATAACTTTACTTTTTCAGCAATAATTGCAGTATTGTTAGCTTCAGTACCACCTGCTCCGTATGTAACGGAAATATAAGCAGGATTCATCTTTGCAAGTTCATCAAGTGCTTTATAAACTGTTTCAATACCACTTGTCTTTTTAGGTGGGAAAACTTCAAATGATAATACTGTCTTTCCCTCTTCTTTAGCCTTTGTATATAAGTTACTTAGTTTCATAATTATACCTCTATATCTTTCCTTAGTTTAAATCCTCAGTAATAATTTTTTGTGCAAGGTTTGAGTTAGTATATCTGCTGTCATCGGTTACTTCTTTAATAACCTTTACACAAGGAGGAATAGGAATTTTTGCATCTTCACTATTTACCTCACACTCCATAAATGCTCTGTCATTCCAAAAAGGAAACACATCTATTTCGTACTTTAACCCTTCATAAATAAAAGTATGACGAACCTTGTTGATAGTATTAAAGCCTTCTCTTTTATGCTTCATTATTTTGTTATATTCTTCCTCAGTAATTTCATCTTCGTATTCAACTCTTGTTAGGTTGGTAATCTTCTTCTTAAAAGTTTTGTAGAATTTATAATTACCTTTCTTACCTCTTCTACGAATTCTACCGTAAACAGAATGTTCCATATAATTAGTATAGGTTTGCTCAATTTCCGAATAATCATAATCTGTCATATTTTTCATCATATCAACAGATGGATATTCAATCAGCCATTTTCTCTCTATCTCTAAGGGTTCGTTCATTTTTTCACCTTGTCTTTTCTAATTAATATCTTTAAGACATTTAGTATTTTACCATAGCTTTTAATATATACAAAATACTTATTATTTATGTTTGATATAGTTAAAAACTATAGCAAAATCAAAATCTATACAAATTCTATTTTTAAATATGCAGATTAATTGTAACATATAAAGTTCAAATTTACCATATTATTTTTCATAGTTTTTTGCATATTATAAAAAATAGTGATAAAATATTTTTGGTGGTATATATGAAGATTAAGAAACATAAGGTTGCTTTTACCTTACTTTGCATTTTTCTTGCAATTATTCTATTTACAATAGGCAACATAATATATAGCAACTACTGTTTAACCTATAGCAATTATACTGTTGAAACTAACAAAATCAAAGGTTCGGTAAAGATGGTTGTAATCTCTGATACTGAGGGTGGTTTTGTAGGTAAGGACAATAAAAGACTTATTAAGAAAATCGATAATGCAAATCCTGAAATAGTTTGTATTGTTGGCGATATGGTAGAGAAAAATTCTAACAATTACGACAGTGCTATTTCTATTTGTAAAAGCCTAGCTAAAAAATATCCAACCTATTATGCACTGGGTAATCACGAAGTAGGACTAAATGATAAACTAAAATCATTTGAAAATAAAATTTCTGAAACAGGTGTTACTCTGCTAGACAATAAAATGGTAGACTACAAAACTAAGTCAGGTGATAAATTAACAATAGCAGGTATAAAGGACTATCCATTCTTTGAATACTATGCACCTGACTATAACAATGATGAAAATAAACTTTTTCAAAGCTACCTAAAGCAAGAGGATAACAGTCACTTCTCAGTTTTACTTTGTCATAAGCCTGAGTGCTACACTTGGTCATTTAAAGACTACAACATTGACCTAATGATTTCAGGTCATACTCATGGTGGCATAATTAGAATTCCATTTTTAGGTGGTGTATATGCTCCTGAACAAGGTTACTTTCCAAAATACACCAAAGGATACTTTAAAGAAAAAAATGTAAATCTAATCATCACTTCCGGACTAAACACTTCAAGAAATATTCCAAGATTTTTCAATCCACTTGATGTTACGGTAGTTACAATTAAAGGTAAATAGTAGTAATAAAAGAAATTCCCATAGCATAAATTTAACTATCCTTAAAGGGAGGGTTAATATGTGAAAGGAATTGTGGAAGAACGAGCTGTTACCCTAGGCAATTATATTGCAGAAAGTGGAGATACTGTACGGCAAACTGCCAAAAAATTCGGCATTAGCAAAAGTACCGTTCACAAAGATGTATCTTCAAGATTACAAAAAATCAACCCATTGCTATACCTTGATGTAAAAAAAGTTCTTGAAATAAATAAAAGTGAGCGTCATATCCGTGGTGGAATTGCCACAAAAAACAAGTATCTTAACCTTAGAAAGCAAAGAGAAAATACATAAATAAAACAAAATATCACATTATAAAAACAGAAGTCTTACATAAAAAGGCTTCTGTTTTTGTATATTTTCGTAAATTTCCACACATAAATATTCGACTAAAAGCAACATTTTACATATATTTCTATACCTTTACTTTACACTTGGAAATAATAGTAGTATAATCACTCCTATATAGGTATTTTGACAATTTGTCATTAAGTGAGGATTTATTTATGAGAAATATACCTTTTTCTCCTCCTGATATTACACAGACAGAGATTGACGCTGTTGTAGAAGTATTAAAATCAGGATGGATTACAACCGGACCAAAAACAAAAGCCTTTGAAAAAGGCATTGCAAATTGGTGTAATACAGATATTGCAGTATGTTTAAACAGTCAAACTGCTTGTGCCGAAATGACACTTAGAATTTTAGGAGTAGGTCCTGGGGATGAGGTTATTGTACCTGCATACACATACACAGCCTCTGCTTCTGTTATCTGTCATGTTGGTGCTACACCTGTAATGATAGACTGTAAAGAAAATTCATTTGAAATGGATTACAACAAAATGGCCAATGCCATTACCGAAAAGACTAAGGTTATTATTCCTGTTGACCTTGCCGGTGTTATGTGTGACTATGACACAATCTTTGACATTGTAGAAAGCAAGAAAGATTTGTTCAAGCCTAACAGTCCTACTCAAGATGCTTTTGGCAGAATTATTGTTATGGCTGACGGTGCTCATGCTTTTGGTGCTATGAGAAACGGCAAAAAGTGTGGTTCTGTAGCTGACTTTACTAACTTTTCTTTCCATGCAGTTAAGAATATGACTACTGCCGAAGGTGGTGCAGTTACTTGGCGTAACCACAAAGGAATTGACAACGAGGCACTATACAAGCAATATATGCTACTTTCTCTACATGGACAGACTAAGGATGCCTTTGCTAAAAACCATGGTACTTCTTGGGAATATGATGTAGTAGATACACAGTATAAATGTAATATGCCTGATGTACTGGGTGCTTTAGGTCTTGCACAACTTAGCAGATATGATGAAATTCTTGATAAAAGGCACAAGATGATTGATATGTACAATGAGGCATTTAAGGATATGAACCTACAGGTACTAAATCATCATGATGAGAACAGCCGTTCATCAGGTCACCTTTACTTTGTAAGATTTCTAGGTAAAGGTGCTGAATTTAGAAATAAATTCTACCACAAGATGGCTGAAAACGGTGTTATGTGTAATGTACACTTTAAGCCTTTACCAATGCTTACTGCTTATAAAGTAAAGGGTTTTGACATTACCGATTATCCTAACGCATACAATATGCACAAGAATCAGCTAACATTACCAATGAACAGTAAAATGAGCTTTGATGATGCACAATATGTAATTGATACATTCAAAAAAGTTTATGCTGAACTGACTGCTGAAGAAAATTAACAGTAAAACTTCTGTAACATCACTTGTAAAATGCAAGTGATGTTATTTTTTATTAAAAATAAATCAGATTTTAAATAATATTCATTGAAATTTTCTAATTTTATATTATAATGTAGTTATAAGGGATAGTTTGTACTATTTTAAAGAAAAGGATTTTTGAAATAAAAATCGAAAAGAGGGAAACAATGAGCAAAGAAAAAATATTGGTTGTTGATGATGATGTCAACATTTGCGAACTTTTGCGTTTATATATTGAAAGAGATGACTATCAGGTTGTAATAGCCAATGACGGTGAACAGGCTGTTGAACTTTTCAACAGAGAACAACCTGACCTTGTTTTGCTTGATATTATGCTACCTAAAATGGACGGTTGGCAGGTTTGTAAGGAAATCCGTAAAACAAGCAACAGACCTATCATTATGTTAACTGCCAAAGGTGAACTTTTTGATAAAATTCTAGGACTTGAACTAGGTGCCGATGACTACATTATTAAGCCTTTTGAAGCAAAGGAAGTTATTGCTCGTATTCACGCAGTACTTAGAAGAACAAGTACTAACGAAGAAAAAGAAAAGGTTAAGGAAATTAACTGGGATAAACTTTCTATAAACCTAACTAATTATGAACTTAGAGTTGACGGTAAGTACATTGATACTCCACCAAAAGAAATGGAACTTCTTTACTATTTAGCAAGTAACCCTAACAAGGTATTTACAAGAGATCAGCTTCTTGACAAAGTATGGGGGTTTGACTACTACGGTGACAGCCGTACAGTTGATGTTCATATTAAAAGACTAAGAGAAAAAATTAACGGTGTATCCAATCAATGGAGTCTTAAGACTGTATGGGGTGTCGGATACAAATTTGACGCAAAATAATGAAAATATCTTTATTTAAAAAATACCTGTCTATCACAATGGGTATTATACTAATAGCATTTATAATACTAGGGACTTTCCTAATGGTTTTTGTTCATCAGTTTTGGGATACCAGAAACATAAACAAAGCTAAGGAAGACCTAAATTCTTATGTTTTGCTAATATCAAAAGCATTGGAAAATGATGATGGCAAATTAGAAGTTAAAGATCAAGACACCTTTAATCTAATGATAGATTTTAGCAAAAACAACTCCTACAATGTTATTGTTACAGATGCTGCCGGTACAGTGTATAGAGTTACAAGACAAGATAAAAACATAAAAAAAGGCTATCAAATACCTTACCATGTTACAAATACACTGATAAAAGACCAGTATTATGAAAGTAGTGAGAAAACAAACTTCTTCTACAGTGATACAAAATTAACTGTTGCCTCACCTTTCAAGTTAAAATTAACTGAAGGCAAAAAAGAAGGTATGGCAATAGCAGGTTATGTTTTTGTTTGTGTGCCGGAACACACAATAGAAAATGAACTGCCAAATCAAATTTTCCAAATCCTTATTTATGCAGTTTTGGCTTCAGTGCTTGTTTCTTGCATATTAGCCGGTGTTTTCTCTTACACTCAATCTAAACAGCTAAAGCAGATGAGCATTCAAGCTAAGAAATTTGCAAAGGGTGACTTCTCAGGCCGTATTCCTGTAAAAGGTAAGGATGAAGTCGGTCAGCTAACTCAAGCCTTTAATGATATGGCAGATGCACTTGACAAGGAAGAATCTGTCAGAAGGGACTTTATTGCAAACATAAGTCACGAATTAAAGACACCTATGACCACTATTGCAGGTTTCATTGACGGTATTCTTGACGGCACTATTCCGGAAAGCAAGCAAAAACACTATCTAACCATTGTTTCTGAAGAAATTTCCAGACTTTCAGGACTTGTTGCCTCTATGCTAAGCCTCGCAAGAATTGATAGTGGCAAAACTACTATTTACAAAACTAAATTCTCCTTAATTTCTACTATTGTCAATATTCTTCTAACATTTGAAGACAGACTGGAGAAAAAAGAAATTGAAATTATAGGACTTGAATCTGCTGACGGTCTTTCTATTTATGGTGACCAAGCACTACTTCATCAAGTTCTATACAACCTAATTGAAAACGCTACAAAGTTTACACCGCAAGGTGGAACAATCACTTTCCATGCTGAAAGTAAAGGTGATAAACTATACTTTAGCGTTACAAATACAGGCAAGGGTATTTCTAAGGAAGATTTACCATTTATCTTTGATAAATTCTACAAAACAGACAAATCAAGAAGTGAGGACAAAAAGTCAATGGGCCTTGGTCTTTATCTTGTAAAAACTATTGTTAACCTACATGGTGGTGAAATTACTGTTACTAGTGAAATTGACAAAGAAACCTGTTTTGCTTTCTGGATACCTAACAAATAATTTTTAGAAGTAAGAGAAATATATATGGAAAACAATAATGATTTTGAACTAAATAATCCGGCACCTGCTCCTATTCCGGAGCCATTGCCGGAATTACAGAAAAAAACTAAGGATGGTGGCTTTAACGGTGTAGCTAACAGATTTTGCACCGATAAAAAGCCTTCACCTGTAAAAGAAATGCCAATCTTTACTGTTGGTGAGGAAAGACCTAACCGACCTGACGACACATTTTCTTTTACACCAAAGAAAGAAAAAACCGTTGTAGCTGCAAAGCCTACCGAAGAAAAGCTGAATAACAGCGCTTTTCTAAGTGACCCTAAGCCTATTGAAACTACCGACAACTCAGAAAATATTGAAAAAAATGTTGTGGGTAAATTCAATGTACCTACTGTACAGAAAAAAAGCTCAAAAAAAGGTGTAACAATCCTTATAACCGTTATTGTAACTGTACTTATTATGACAGGTGGTTTCTTTGCTTACTCTGTATTAACGGGTAGCAACGGTTTGTCTGTAAAAGGCAGTAGCAGTAGCAACCCTAATGGCAATATGTATGAACAACAAGCTACAAACCCTGCAGGTGGCGACTACACCTCTGACTATACATTTAACCAATACTATAATGACCTTGTAAAAAATGCAGTAAACAGTACAACAACTACAAATAATACTGCAAAGAACTACACAGACAAAAACTTTGATGGCATTATTATTGATACTAAGTCAAGTGGTGAAAAGTCAGCACAATCAGCTTATGAAAAGGTTTCCGACTCTACAGTAGCAATTCTAACTTTTGAAGATAAAATCTCAAGTGAAGAAAATGCTGAGGGTCAAGGTACAGGTATTATTGTTAGTAGTGACGGTTATATTGTTACAAACAGTCATGTTATCGGTGACAGCAAGACAGCATACAAATACCAGGTAATCAATAATGATGGCAAAAAATATACTGCTAATGTTGTTGGATATGATACCCGTACAGACCTAGCCGTATTAAAAGTAGAAAGTAAAAGCCTAAAGCCTGTACATTTTATCAAGAAAAGCAAACTTCAAGTTGGTGAAGATATTATTGCTGTTGGCAATCCCGGAGGACTAGATTTTCAAAACAGTTTAACTAAGGGTATTGTTTCAGCTAAAGACAGAACATTAGACGACAGCACAGTTTCATACATTCAAACAGATGCAGCAGTAAATCCTGGCAACAGTGGTGGCCCATTATGTAATCTATATGGTGAAGTTGTTGGCATTACAACTGCTAAAATTAATTCAGCAACATATGAAGGTATGGGATTTGCTATTCCAAGTGATACTGTAGAAACTGTTGTAAACAATATTATCAGAACCGGTTATGTTGAAAACAGAGTAAGACTTGGTGTTGTTGGTGTTGCTGTTGACGAAACAGCATCTACTGCACTAGGTATCCCTCAGGGTATCTTAATTACAGAAATTTCCGATGATGGTAGCCTTGCTAAATCAAGTGCAAAGCCTAAGAATATTATTACTAAAGTTGACGGCACAAGAGTTAAGACATTTAATCAAGTTTATTCTGTTCTTGCTAAACATAAAGTCGGAGATAAAATCAATATTGAAATCTGTAAGGTTGATAGCGATAACCCTAGTAATAGCAAAACTGCTACAATCAGTGTTACCCTAGTAGCCGATAAAGGTGAAACCCAAAAGTAATTTAAAAGTAATTTAAATTAAAATAAGTAATTTTAATACAAATGTTATATAGTAGTCGGTAGGAGTCCCCCTATCGGCTACTTTTATTTAATTGAATATATATTTTTAACCTTGTAGTCAGTTTTTCCCATTTCGTTTGTGGTTAATATAAATTAGGGTTTTTCAATTTTGTTTCCGGGTAAAGGTAAATTTCTTTTTTAGTTTTTATTGAGCATAAATTGAAATTTTCAAAAATATCATACCTGATATTATTACTAAAGTGTGGCTTACAGGTGTAGGGTCCACCATTGGTGGACCGAGCAAATTATCCTTTTTATTGGCATATTGCCCTATGTAGATATTATAAATTTATAAGTCTGCAAACAGGACAAAAATCCCATAGGTATCACACTTTCATTACGGGCGAACAATTAAGTGAACATCAAAGAAAACGAGCCATAGGCGAAGTTTGATTTGCTAATGTGAACTTATGCAAAAGTTTTTGTATAAAAAACTTTTGTAGTGAAGCCCCTACGACTTTGAGCCAAAACTTTGTTATTATTTATCCCCACAAACCCCAATTTATGAGGATATTTTATCTTAATGCAAAAACAAAATAAAGAAACTCCATAAACAAAATAGAAAACAAACTTACCTATACTCACAAGTGAAATAAATAACACTATCGAAATTAAAAAACTTTCCATATGTAATTCTTAAAATGTGGAAAAACGCCCTATACAAATAATGAACATTTTTATTTTAGGTGTATATAAATCATTAAAATCACACTGAATATATTGCATTTTAAGAAAAAATTACACAAATTGTTCCTTGAATAAAATACAACTTATTGATAGAATGTAGAATAGTAATAAATCGACTTATTATTCTATATTAGAATTAAAATGTTAAGAAAATATCATACAATGGTATAAGAAGTATAATGTGAAAATGGGTCTAAATGACTATATTTAAGGAGTAAATATGAGATTAGGTCTTGATATTGGCTCAACAACAATTAAGTGTGTTGTGCTAGATGATAATAATAAACTATTATATAGTACATATGAAAGACATTACAGCCAGATTACAACTAAAATCGGTGAAATTCTTACAAGAGTAAGAAAAGAAATTGATGGTGTTGAAAATGCTTTAGTTGCAATGTCAGGTTCAGCCGGTATGGGTGTTGCTGAACAGTGTGATATTACTTTCGTTCAGGAAGTTTATGCAACTAGAGTTGCTACAAATACATTTATTCCGGGTACAGATGTTGTTATTGAACTTGGTGGTGAAGATGCCAAGATTCTGTTCCTATCCGGTGGTATGGAAGTTAGAATGAATGGTACTTGTGCCGGTGGTACCGGTGCATTTATTGACCAAATGGCTACTTTGCTAAATGTACCTCTTGAAGAAATGAATGATCTTGCTAAGGGTTACGAAAAGACATATACTATTGCATCTCGTTGTGGTGTTTTTGCTAAGACAGATATTCAGCCACTGCTTAACCAGGGTGCAAGAAAAGCCGATATTGCACAGAGTATTTTTCATGCAGTTGTTAACCAAACTGTTGCAGGTCTTGCTCAAGGCAGAGAGATTGAGGGTAATGTTGTTTACCTAGGTGGTCCTCTTACATTTATGGAGGAACTTCGCAAAGCTTTTGACGAAGAACTTGGAACTAAGGGTACTTGTCCTGAGAATTCTCTATATTATGTTGCTTGTGGCGCTGCCCTATGTGCTGAAAGCACAATTAATTTTGATGAGATTATTGAAAAGGTTAGCCATTATACAGGTAGTGGCAATTTTGCCTTTAACCCTCCTCTATTTAAAAATGAAGAAGAATATGAACAGTTTAAGGCTCGTCATGCAAAAGCTACTGTAAAGGAAGTTCCTTTGGAGGATTATGACGGTGACTGCTATGTCGGTATGGATGCCGGTTCTACTACTGTTAAGGCAGTAGTTATGGGCAAAAACGGTGAACTGCTATATTCTAAGTACCTTTCAAACAGTGGTAATCCTGTTCCAATTATTAAAGATTTCTTAAATGAATTATATGATAAAAAACCTAATATAAAGATTAAGTCATCAGCCGTAACAGGTTATGGTGAAGATATTATTAAAAATGCTTTTTGCGTTGATTACGGTATTGTTGAAACAGTTGCTCACTTTACTGCTGCAAAAAGTTTTATGCCTGATGTTGAATTTGTTATTGACATTGGTGGTCAGGATATTAAATGTTTCAAGGTGCATAACGGTGCAATTGATAACATTTTCCTAAATGAAGCTTGTTCTTCAGGTTGCGGTTCATTTCTACAGACATTTGCAAATGCTCTTGGTTACTCAATTCAAGACTTTGCTCAGCTAGGTATCTTTGGTAAACATCCTGTTGACCTTGGTTCAAGATGTACTGTATTTATGAATTCATCTGTTAAACAGGCTCAGAAAGACGGTGCTACTATTGAAGATATTTCAAGTGGTCTATCTCTTTCTGTTGTTAAGAATGCCCTTTATAAAGTTATCAGAGCATCAGGTCCGGATGAACTTGGCAAGAAAATTGTTGTTCAAGGTGGTACATTCCTGAATGATGCTGTACTTCGTGCATTTGAACAAGAAATGGGTGTTAATGTTGTAAGACCTACAATTTCAGGTCTTATGGGTGCTTATGGTGCTGCTATGTATGCACAGAGTAAGTCAGAAGGTTCTGATGAAGGTAGCACACTTCTAAAGAAACCTGACCTAGAGAACTTTGTTCACGAAATCAAGGTTGTTAACTGTGGTATGTGTAACAACAACTGCCGACTAACAGTAAATACTTTTGCTGACGGTAGAAAATTTATTGCCGGTAACAGATGTGAAAGACCTATCACTAAGAAATCACCTGACGAAAGTTTAAATATGTATGAGTACAAGTTAAAGGTACTTAGAGAATATAAGCCTGTTAAGGGTAGCAGAGGCAGAATCGGTATCCCTATGGGTCTAAATATGTTTGAACTTTTACCATTCTGGCATAGATTCTTTACAGAACTGGGCTTTGAAGTTATCAGAAGTCCATTCTCTACTCGTAAGCTATATCAAAAGGGTCAGCAAACTATTCCTAGTGATACTGTTTGTTTCCCTGCAAAGTTAATGCATGGTCATGTTAAAGCACTTATTGATATGGGTGTTGATACAATCTTCTATCCTTGTATGTCATACAACATTGATGAACACTTAGGTGATAACCACTACAACTGTCCTGTTGTTGCTTATTACCCTGAAGTTATTTATAACAATATGAAAGAGGTTCACAACGTTACATTTATCAAAGATTACTTTGGTATTCATCGTCCAAAGGATTTCTATAAAAAGGCCTATGAAGACCTTTCAAAGTACTTCCCTGACTTAACTCAAAAGGAAGTTAAAAATGCTGCAAAGTGTGCTTATGAAGAATATGACAACTACTTTGCAAAGATTCGTCAGCATGGTAATGAAATTATTGAAAAGGCTGAAAAAGAGGGCAAGGATATTATTGTTCTTTCAGGTCGTCCATACCACATTGACCCTGAAATTAACCATGGTATCAGCAAGATGATTGCTTCCTTTGGTGTTGCTATTGTGTCAGAAGATTGTGTTTCTGACAGAGTAGAAAAGTTCAAGGTTGGTGTTCTAAACCAATGGACTTACCATAGCCGTTTATATGCTGCTGCAAAGTATGTTAGCACTAGAAAAGATATGAACCTTGTACAGCTTGTATCATTTGGTTGTGGCGTTGATGCTATTACAACTGATGAAGTTAGAGATATTCTTGAAAAGAATGGCAAGATTTATACACAGATTAAGATTGACGAAATTACAAACCTTGGTGCAGTAAAAATTCGTATTCGTTCCTTACTTGCAGCCATTGGCAAATAATAATTTTGATATTGGGGGTTTTTGCTTATGGCAAAGCTTGTTTATGATAAAGACGGTCGTCTAATGTATACTAAAGAAATGAATGACGAGGGTTACAAGATTCTTGTACCTATGATGATGCCTGTTCATTTTGGTATTCTAATGGATGCTTTCCGTCATGAGGGTTACAATGTTGAACTACTTGATACTGACGGTCCGGAAATTGCACAAACCGGCCTAAAGTATGTACATAACGACACTTGTTATCCTGCTATTTTGGTTATCGGTCAGTTGATTAATGCACTTGAAAGTGGCAAATATGACTTAAATAAAACTGCTTTGATGATTACCCAAACAGGTGGTGGTTGTCGTGCGTCTAACTATATTCACCTACTGAGAAAAGGTCTTAAAAAAGCCGGTCTTGAACAAATTCCTGTTATTTCACTTAACCTTTCAGGTCTTGAGAAAAACCCGGGATTTAAGATTTCTTTACCACTAATCAGACGAGTTATTGCCGGTCTTGTTTATGGTGATGTACTTATGTCTGTTCGTAACCAGACTAAGCCTTATGAGGTTAATAAAGGCGAGGCTGATGCTTTAGTTCTAAAGTGGCAGAACAAACTTGCTAAGGACTTTAACGAAGGTAAGAACTATCGTTTCAAGGATATGTCTAGAATTCTTGATGAAATTTGCCTTGAATTTTCTCAGATTAAAAAGACTGATGAAAAGAAAATCCGTGTTGGTGTAGTTGGCGAAATTTATGTTAAATATGCCAGACTTGGTAACAATGACCTAGAGCAGTTCCTATATGACCAAGGTTGTGAAGTTTGTCTTCCTGGGGTTATGGGTTTTGCAGCATTTAAGATTGATAACCGTATTGAAGATATTAAACTTTATGGTGGTAGCAAAGCAAAGAAAAAAGTTTGCGAACTTATGCTTGATTATGTATCTAAAACTGAAGATATGATGATTGCATCTACTACAAAGTACGGTTTTCAGCCACCATCAAAGTATTCTCATACAAAGAGCCTTATTGACGGTGTTATCGGTTTTGGTTCAAAGATGGGTGAAGGTTGGCTACTAACTGCCGAAATGCTTGAACTTGCCGAAACAGGTTTTGAAAACATTGTTTGTACTCAGCCATTCGGTTGCTTACCTAACCATATTAACGGTAAGGGTATGATTAGAAGAATTAAAGAAATCAACCCTAAGGCAAATATTGTTGCTATTGACTATGACCCGGGTGCTCCTAGAGTTAACCAAGAAAACAGAATTAAGCTAATGCTTGCAGTTGCAAGAGAAGAACTTGATAAGAGAGTATCTGTTAAGATCGATAGCAAGAAAAGTAAAAAAGTTGACAGAAGAAAGATTCTTCAAAATAAATAAGAATTTATATGATTATTATTGAATCAATATTGTTTAATTAGTATTATTCAATGAATAAAAATTAGCCGTTGCATTGCAACGGCTTTTCTTGTATAAAATAATACCTTCCTATGGGGAATTAATAATGTTTTTTATTTCTTTTGTGGTTAATATAAATTAGTTCTATAAATTGGGGTTTTTTAATTTTGATTGAGGGTAAAGGTAAATTTCTTTTTTAGTTTTTATTGAGCATAAATTGAAATTTTCAAAAATATCATACCTGATATTATTACTAAAGTGTGGCTTACAGGTGTAGGGTCCACCATTGGTGGACCGAGCAAATTATCCTTTTTATTGGCATATTGCCCTATGTAGATATTATAAATTTATAAGTCTGCAAACAGGACAAAAATCCCATAGGTATCACACTTTTTAACGGGCGAACAATTAAGTAAACATCAAAGAAAACGAGCCATAGGCGAAGTTTGATTTGCTAATGTGAACTTATGCAAAAGTTTTTTGTAAAAAACTTTTGTAGTGAAGCCCCTACGACTGTGAGCCAAAAGTTTGTTGTAATTTTGTCCTATGTAGTTACCTTAAATTTGTACATATTCGCCAG
>CAKSNZ010000014.1 GCA_934476515.1 uncultured Ruminococcus sp.
GGAGTTTGTTTTTTATACTCATCGCTAAAGCTTTTTTGAACCCCCGATACAATCGGGGGTTTTCGTTATACAAGAAAGTCGGCTAACATACAATTTATGTTAACCGACTTTTAGGGTATATAGAATATGGGGTAAAACAAATTTAGTAGGTAGTAATTACTTAATAAAATTATGAATTTCTGAAGAAATTCGTTTTGCTACCATTGGATTATTCATTGTATAGATATGAACACCATCTACATCACTTGTAAGTAAATCAATGATTTGGCTTATACCATAGGACATACCTGCATCAAAAAGGGCATCTTTGTTACTGCCAAATTTATTAACTATTCTTTCAAGTTGTGGTGGGATTGTAACTCCACATAAAGATACCATTTTCTCAAGTTGAGATTTACTGATAGCAGGCATAATACCGGCTATAATCGGTACATCAATATCAGCTACTTTGCACTTTTCCTGAAAATCATAGAAATAATTGTTATCAAAAAATAACTGTGAAAGTAATACTTCTGCACCTGAATTGACCTTTTCTTTAAGATGCTTAATATCAGCTACTGAGTTCTCTGACTCTGGGTGGCTTTCAGGATAACAAGCACCTAAAAAGCAAAAATCGTATTTTGACTTCATATATTTAATTAAATCCGATGCATATTTAAAGTCATTCTTAGCTTGAATATTAGGAATTTTATCTCCTCTTAAAGCAAGAATATTCTGTACACCTGACTGTTGAAGTTGTTTTGCAATTAAGTCAATTTCAGCTTTACTGAAATTTAAGCAAGTTAAATGAACAACAGGTTCAATGTTATACTTTTCTTTGATTTTTCTTGCAACTTCTATGGTACTATTACAGTTTTCGCTACCACCTGTACCAAAGGTTACACTGATAAAATCAGGATTAAGTTCACACAAAATATCAAGTGTTTCATCAATACTGCTTAATTCACTGTTCTTTTCAGGTGGGACAATTTCAAAAGAAAGAGTTTTCTTTTTGTCTTTATGTAGTTCAGAAACTTCCATTACTTTACTTCTTTTCTAATAATCTTTGCAGCCTCAACCATATTCTTTAGGCTCTTTTCTGTTTCAGGGATACCTCTTGTTTTTAGACCACAGTCTGGATTAACCCATAGCTTTTCTTTATCAATCTTAGTTAGCATTAAATGAAGTGCATTGACAATTTCTTCAACTGATGGAACTCTTGGTGAATGAATATCATATACACCCGGACCTACTTCTGTTTCAAAGTTATGTTCCTTTAATGAAGTTAAAATCTGCAAATCTGAACGAGATGCCTCAAATGTAATAACATCAGCATCCATATCATCAATAGCAGGGATAATATCTGTAAATTCACTATAGCACATATGTGTGTGAATCTGAGTATCTGCTTTAACTCCACTATGAGTTAGTCTAAATGCAGGAATTGCAAAATTCAAATATTCTTTCTGCCAATCAGACTTACGAAGTGGTAGCTTTTCTCTTAAAGCTGCCTCATCAATTTGGATAATTTTGATACCGTTCTTTTCAAGGTCAAGAACTTCATCACGAATAGCAAGTGCAATCTGTGAGATAGAGTCTTTAATAGAAATATCTTCTCTTGGGAATGACCAGTTTAGGATAGTTACAGGGCCTGTAAGCATACCTTTCATAATCTTATTTGTTAATGACTGAGCATATACTGACCAATCAACTGTAATTGGCTTTTCTCGATATACATCACCCCAGATAATTGGAGGCTTAACACATCTTGTACCATATGACTGTACCCATGCTTTTTCTGTAAATAGGAAACCTCCAAGTGCTTCACCAAAGTACTCTACCATATCATTTCTTTCATACTCGCCATGAACAAGTACATCAAGACCGATTTCTTCTTGAAATTTAACACATTCTGCAATTTTCTTTTTGTTGAAATCTACATATTCTTCCTTAGAGATTTCACCTTTCTTAAATGCTGAACGATTAACCTTTACTTCCTTAGTCTGTGGAAATGAACCGATAGTTGTTGTTGGGAATAACGGTAGGTTAAGTTCAACCTTTTGAAGTTTCTGCCTTTCTGCTCTTGCAGGTAGTCTTGTATAGTCCTTATCTGTAACACTGGATAGTCTGTCATGTACAGCCTGATTAAAGCAATCTCTCTGTTCTGTAAATAACTTCTTATTATTCTTGTATGTTTCTTCATTTGCATAATCACTTAAGTCAGCTAATAATTTTAACTCTGATAGTTCAACCAGCTTTTCTTCTGCAAATGAGAAGTGAGAAAGGTACTTAGCATCTAGCTTTGTTTCATGCTTTAGAGTATAAGGAACATGAAGCAATGAACAAGATGTTGAAAGCACTGTGTTAATACCCTTATTCTTCAAATCATTAAGAGTTTCAAGTGTCTTTTCATAATGGTTCTTCCAGATATTTTTACCATTTACAAGACCTGCAAATAAAACCTTATCACTTGGGAAGCTAAACTTATTAACTAGGTTATATGTTTCTTTACCCTCAATAAAGTCAAGACCAATACCATCAAATGGCTTGTTAATTAAATCAGCATATACATCTCTTACATCACCAAAGTATGTTTGTAGAAGGACTTTGCAATTCTGCTTAGTTGAAAGAACTTCACCGTAAATCTTGTTAAATAATGCTAGGTCATCACTTGTCATATCCTTTACAAGTGATGGTTCATCAATCTGTAACCACTTAACATCATTTTCTTCACACTTAGTAACTAAGTCCTTATAAGCAGTAATAACTACATCTACAAAATCAGCACAAGTTTTGTTGCCTGTAAATCTACATAGCTTTAGTAAAGTATATGGACCGATAACAACCGGTTTTGTTTCGATACCTAAAGACTTTGCTTCATTGTATTCATCAAATAGTTTGTTGCCAACTAGCTTGATTTCTGTATCATCATCAACTTCAGGAACAATGTAGTGATAGTTAGTGTTAAACCACTTTTTCATTGCAAGTGCTTTAACATCACCTGAATTATCCTGAAAACCACGAGCCATAGCAAAGTAAGTATCAAGGTTAGAAAGGTTAAGGTCCTTGTATCTGTTAGGGATGATATTAAATAATACTGCTGTATCTAAAGTCATATCATAAAAAGAAAAATCATTGCTTGAAATAAATTCAATACCGGAATTCTTCTGTGTATTCCAATGAATTTTACGCAAAGACTTTGCAATATCCAAAAGTTCAACTGAAGTGATTTCTTTTCTGAAATACTTTTCAGAAGCAAACTTAAGTTCTCTTAATGTACCGATTCGAGGGTATCCAATAACTGATGTTTTCATAATATTCTCCAAATCAAAATTTATATTTTACCGATATTTATATCGCTTGGTGTTAATTATATAACAATTACTTTGATTTGTATAATATATATAATTATAAGTTTGCTATAGTTTTAAACTATAGCAATGATGATTTTGAACATCAGTATTAAAATCGAGTTTGTTATTATGTAATTTTTTATCATAGTGCCGTGCCTTTCTTTGGGATAAAAAGATTTTTCATATCTGTTTTTTCTAATTTTAGTAGTTGAATCTTTTTATCTATTCCACCGGCATAACCTGTTAAGCTACCATTTGTGCCAACAACTCTATGACAAGGAATAATAATTGAAATAGAATTATGACTGACTGCACCACCTACTGCTTGAGCAGACATTCTATTAGTGCCTTTTTCTTTAGCTATTATATTTGCAATTTCACCATAGGTCATAGTTTTGCCATATGGAATGGTGAGCATAGCTTCCCATACTGCTTTACGGAATGGTGTTGTTTTCATCAATAACGGTGGTATAAAATCAGGTTCTTTGCCACTAAAATAAATATCAAGCCACTGTGTCACTTCTGTAAAAATAGAAAGTGACTTTTCTATATGCTCTCCTTTTATTGAATTGGCATAGTATTTTTGTCCATCAAACCATAAACCAATGAGATAATCACCGTCACTAGCCATTGTAATTCTGCCAAGTGGTGAATTGTAATAATATGTATAAATCATTCTCCTATTGCCTCACCATAAGTTTTGTAATTACAATTATATCATTATAATCAACTATTTAAAGTAAATTATTTATATTTCAAGCCATATTAATCTGGTATTATTAATTAATATCAAATTGGTAGTTTTAATATAACCAAATAATTTATATAATTGTGGCAACAGTTTTGAAAGGAAAGGAAAATTTGTTATGAGTAACGAAAGATTTGAATTAAACAAGAATTTAGCACAAATGTTAAAGGGTGGAGTAATTATGGACGTTACTACACCTGAACAGGCTAAGATTGCTGAAGAAGCCGGTGCTTGTGCAGTTATGGCTCTTGAAAGAATCCCTGCCGATATTAGAGCTGCCGGTGGTGTTTCTAGAATGAGTGACCCTAAGATGATTAAGGGTATTCAGGAAGCTGTTTCTATCCCTGTTATGGCTAAGTGCAGAATCGGTCACTTTGCAGAAGCACAGATTCTTGAGGCTATTGAAATTGACTACATTGATGAAAGTGAAGTTCTATCTCCTGCTGATGATGTTTATCACATTGACAAGACAAACTTTAAAGTACCATTCGTATGTGGTGCTAAGGACCTTGGTGAGGCACTAAGAAGAATTAATGAAGGTGCATCAATGATTAGAACTAAGGGTGAACCCGGTACAGGTGATGTTGTTCAGGCAGTTAAGCATATGAGAATGATGCAGTCTGAAATCAGAAGACTTGTTTCTATGAGCACTGATGAACTATATGAGGCTGCTAAGCAATTACAAGTTCCTTACAACCTTGTTCAGTATGTACACGAAAACGGTAAGCTACCTGTTGTTAACTTTGCTGCCGGTGGTGTTGCAACTCCTGCTGATGCTGCTCTAATGATGCAGTTAGGTGCTGAAGGTGTATTCGTAGGTTCAGGTATCTTTAAGTCAGGCAACCCTAAGAAGAGAGCTAACGCTATTGTTAAGGCTGTTACTAACTACAATGATGCTAAGATGCTTGCTGAACTTTCAGAAGACCTAGGAGAAGCTATGGTTGGTATCAACGAACAGGAAATTGAAATTCTAATGGCTGAAAGAGGAAAGTAATAATGGTTGTTGCTGTTTTATCTTTGCAAGGTGCAGTAATTGAACATATACAAATGCTAGATAAACTAGGTGTTGAAACTTTTGAAATTAGAAAAAAGTCTGACCTAGATAAGCACTTTGACGGTCTGATTATTCCCGGTGGTGAAAGCACAGTACAAGGTAAATTACTTCATGAACTTGACATTTATGATACATTAAAAGAAAAGATTGAAAACGGTTTGCCTGTATTCGGTACTTGTGCCGGACTGCTACTTCTTGCTAAAAGTATTGATAATGACGATAAGACTCACTTAGCTACTATGGATATTACTGCTATGAGAAATGCTTATGGCAGACAGTTAGGCAGTTTCTATACTAAAAGTTCATTTGACGATAAAGATGAAATTCCTATGACATTTATCAGAGCACCTTATATTTCAAGTGTTGGTGATAATGTTAAGGTACTTTCTACAGTTGATGGTAAAATTGTTGGTGCAAGAGAGGGCAATCAGCTTGTAACTGCTTTTCATCCTGAACTAAATGATGACTTAACAGTACATAAATATTTTATAGATATTATAAAAGAAAATATGTGATTTTCCCTTTTTAGAAAATTTCATATTATATATTACATAACCGATGGATGTTTTCTGTTTTATTCAGAAAGCATCCATTTTTTATTACCTATTTATCCATTTACACTCACAATAATAAAATCATTACATAATTTATAGTGACTAAAAATTTTAAGGTGATTGTATGTCACAAGTAATAGATTTATGTAAAGCTGAATTAAACAAAGACTATATTGTTCACAAGATAAAAAATAATAACAAGGTATATGAGAATTACGGAATATTTGAAAATGCACCTATTGTACCTTTATACAGAAGTATGGGCAAAAACATTTCTGCTTACAAAACTTATTACGGTATCTTTGCTATTAGAAATAAAACTGCTGAAAACATAAAGGTGAGAAATGTGTGATAATAATTTAGTAATATTAATCGGTAACCCTAATGTGGGTAAAAGTTCTATATTCAACAGGCTTACAGGGGACAATCAACACACAGGTAATTGGACAGGTAAAACTGTTGAATGTGCAGAAGGCAAGTTAAAATGCAACAAGGATATTTGTATTGTTGATTTACCCGGTATATACACTTTATGTGCTGCTAATGCTGAAGAAATTTGCAGTAAAAAATTTTTGTTACAACACAAAGATGCACTTGTAATAGTTGTCGTTGATGGTAATAACATCTACAAAAGCCTTACACTTATTGAGGAAGTTTCTAACATAACAAGTAATGTAATTATATGTATCAATCAATATAAAAGTGCAACAAAATCCGGCACTAAAATTAACATAGATAAGCTAAAAGAAATACTGAAAATTCCTATTGTTACTACAGAGGCTACTGACAGAAGTTCACTTGATATACTTAATAATATAATAAATATTAATATAAACAATCATTTTCCTACACCTATAAAACACAGAAAACTTGATAAGGAAAATATTATTAAAGAAGTTGTTGATGACAGGTGCAATGACAGGCAAAGAAAGTTAGATAAAATTTTCACTTCAAAAGTTACTGGTATTCCTATAATGTTTTTGTTACTTGCAATGGTACTGTACATTACTATTATTGGTGCTAACTATCCCAGTGATTTTTTGAGTTATATATTTGCTAAAGGTGGAGAATATCTATATGAATTTTTAAACTATATTTCTTTGCCTAGTTATATAATTTCTTTAATATGTGATGGTGTATATAGGACAGTAACATGGGTAGTTGCAGTTATGTTGCCACCTATGGCTATCTTCTTCCCTATATTTTCTTTACTTGAGAATTTTGGTTATTTACCTAGAGTTGCATTTAATTTAGACAGAGTGTTTTGTAAAGCTAATTGCAGTGGAAAACAAGCATTAACTATGTGTATGGGTTTTGGTTGCAATGCTTGTGGTGTTACCGGTTGTAGGATAATTAACAACAGAGAGCAAAGGCTAAATGCTATTGTTACAAATAACTTTGTACCTTGTAACGGTAGGTTTCCTACACTTATTTCCATTATCACTATATTTATGACTTCTTACTTTAGCAGTAAATTACGGTCACTTGTATCTGCATTAATACTTACGGGATTTATTATATTAAGTATTATTGTTTCTATGGGTATTTCATTTTTACTTAGCAAAACTATACTGAAAAATGGAAACAAAGATTTTGTAATGGAAATGCCTAAATACAAGAAACCTAAAATCTTTGCTACTATTTATGAGTCAATTAAGAATAGAGCCGTTTTCGTGTTGCTTAGGGCATTAGTTGTGGCTTTACCTGCCGGTGCTATAATTTGGTTATGTGGTAATATTAAAATCAATGACTACACTATACTAAGTTATATTGTTGATTTTCTTAATCCGATTGGAAAAGTATTTGGACTTGACGGTGAAATACTTATTGCATTGTTACTGGGCTTTCCGGCTAATGAAATTGTAATTCCTATTATGTTAATGGCTTATTGTGGCAGTAGTACACTTGTTGAATGTAGTGACTTAGGGGCATTAAGTAACCTACTAATCAGTAATGGTTGGACTATTAAAACTGCAATTTGTATGATAATTATTGTATTAATGCACTTTCCATGTTCAACAACTTGTCTTACTATTTATAAGGAAACAAAAAGTAAATTATGGACTTTGATTTCTATTTTATTACCGACTATAACAGGATTAATATTTTGTTTTCTTATAAATATAGTTATGTAAAAAAAGGTATCTCACTTACTAAAATTTGTGAGATACCTTTTTAATTCATATTAAATTTTAAAAAGCTACTTAACACATAAATATGCAAAATATCCGGCATAACAAAGTAACATTAATATACCACAAGGTCGTCTCAATTCTTTATGTTTAATTGTACCTAACCAAAGAATTATACCTGCACCGATAGCTACACAAGTATCAATTAAGAACTTGCTTTCAAATGGCACATCACAGATAAGACCTGTAATACCGATTACAAATAATATATTAAAGATATTACTGCCTACTATATTACCGATAGCTATACCAACATTACCTTTCTTTGCTGCTGTAATTGAAGTTACAAGTTCAGGTAGTGAGGTACCAAATGCAACAATAGTTAAGCCGATAAATCTATCACTCATACCAAAGAACTTTGCTATGTAAGATGCACCATCTACTGCAAAGTCACTGCCCTTTACTACCATAATGCCACCTATAACCATAAGCAATAGGCATTTCCAAACCGGAAAATCTTTTGCAGTTTCTTCTTCGGTAGGTGAGCCCTTTTTAGCCATATAAAATAGATAGCCAAGAAAAGCAACAAATAGAATACATAGAATTACACTTTCAAAGAAAGTAATCTTTGAATCTGTATAACCGAATATCATCATTACAACAGTAATACCTATCATAAAGGGTATTTCATAATATAAAGTTGATTTTTGTATAGCAACACTTGTTATAACTGAGGTAATACCTAGAATAATCAAAATATTCATAATGTTACTACCTACAACATTACCTACTGTAATTCCGGCATTACCGTTTATTGCAGCAGTAATACTAACTGCTGCCTCAGGCATACTTGTACCCATTGCTACAATGGTAAGCCCTACTATTAACTGAGGTATTCCCATTTTCTTTGCAATACTTGCAGCACCTTCTACAAACCAATCAGCACCCTTTACGAGTAACAGGAAACCAACCAGCAATAAAAGCACTTGTAATATCATCATAACTGTTCCTCTTTTCGTTCTAAATCATTACTTAATCAGGTAATATAATAACATAATCTACATATAAATACAATCAAAATAGTAACATAAAATTTATAAAAATGATTGTAAAATCTTGACTATTTTTAGGTGTTGTAATAAAATAAAAACAAGCAGTTAGTTATAGCTTACTAACTGCAAAAATAATCACAAAAGGAGTTTTTAAAATGTTAGACATTCTAAAGAATGAAAAATTATGGTGTGCAGTTGCAGGTGCAGCAGCAATAGTTGTAGGTAAGAAAGTTCTTAAGTCTGAAAAGACAAGAAACCTAGCAGTTACAGGTCTTGCAAAAGGTATGAAGCTACAGAATGATGCAAAGGCTACATTCCAGAACATTAAGGATGAAGCTTCTGACATTTGTTATGATGCTAAAACTGAAGCAGGTATTACAGAAGAAGCAGTAGCTGAATAATTAAGAAGTGAATATTAATGAAATTCAAAATTGTATATGATAAACCTTGTCGTATTCGTTTCAGATGTGGCAACTATGCTATTCCTAAAGAATATGAGGAGAGTATTCGATTTTATATTTCTACAAGTAGTTTTGTAAAAGAAGTTTATGTTACAAGCATTAACGGTGGTATTCTTGTTATGTACAAGACCGGTTTCAGAGAAAAGGTTGTTGAATTAGTTAAGAACCTTAATATAAACACTCTTGCTCCTATGGCAGAAAAAAGAGAATATGGCATAAAAGAAATTGATAAAGAATTTAAAGACAGTTTACTTAAAATTGCTTTAAAGAGAGTATTTTTCAAAGCATTTGTGCCTAACCCTATTGCCACAGCACTTACAATTTACAACAGTGTTAAGTACATTAAAAATGGCTTAAAAGCACTTAGTGAATGTAAGCTAAATGTTGATGTACTGGACAGTGCATCTATTGTCGCTTGTTTTGTCAGAAAGAACTTTAAAACTGCAAGTACAGTTATGTTCTTACTATCAATTTCCAGCTTACTGGAAAAATATACCAGAGAAAGAACAAAAGCTGTATTAACTGACAGCCTAGTTATTAAGACTGATAAGGTATGGCTGGTAACTTCCGGTGAAGATGTTGAGATACCTATTACAGAACTACAAGTTGGGGATAAAATCCGTATTCATACAGGTAATGTTATTCCTATTGACGGTATTGTTACTGATGGTGAAGCTACTGTTAACGAGGCATCTATTACAGGTGAATCTCTACCGGTAATGAAAGTTGCTGATACTTCTGTTTATGCAGGTACAGTAATTGAAGAAGGTTCTGTTGTTGTAAAAGTTAGAGAACTTTCTTCTAACACAAAGATTAGCAAGATTATTGAACTAATTGATAATTCAGAAAATCTAAAGGCTAGTGTACAGAGTAACGCAGAAAACTTAGCTGACAGAATTGTACCATTCAGTTTCTTAGGATTCTTCTTAACATTGATTTTCACAAGAAATGTAAACAAGGCTCTTTCACTTTTGATGGTTGACTATTCTTGTGCTATTAAGCTATCAACCCCTATTGCAGTAATTTCTGCTATTAGAGAGGCTGCAGTACACGATATTACTATTAAAGGTTGTAAATACCTTGAAGCATTCTCAAATGCTGATACTATTGTATTTGACAAGACAGGTACACTGACTAATGCTGAACCTACTCTTGAAAAGATAGTTTCATTTGGTAAATACAGTGAAGAAGAAATACTAAAAATTGCAGCTTGTCTTGAGGAACATTTCCCTCACAGTGTAGCAAATGCAGTTGTAAATGCTGCTAATGAAAGAGGTATTGCTCATTTAGAGGAACATACTGAAGTTAACTATGTTGTAGCACATGGTATTTCTACTACACTACATGGCAAGAAAGCTATTATCGGTAGTAAGCACTTTGTTGTTGAAGATGAACACATAACTGTTACTGACGAACAAGAAGAACTTATCAATGAAAAGTCCGGTGCTTGTTCTGTACTTTATCTAGCTATCGGTGATGAATTAGTAGGTGTTCTTTGTATTAGTGACCCTCCAAGGGATGATGCTAAGGATGCTATTGCTGAATTAAAGTCACTTGGCATTAATAATATTGTTATGCTTACAGGTGACAGTTATAAGGCAGCAAAAACGACTGCTGAACAACTCGGCATTACAGAATACAAGTATCAGGTGCTACCTGAAGACAAACATAAATACATAGAAGATTTGAAAGATAAAGGTCACTGTGTAATTATGGTTGGTGACGGTATTAACGATACGCCTGCTTTGGCTGCTGCTAATGTATCTGTAGCAATGAATGATGCGTCAGACATTGCAAGAGAAACTGCTGATATTACTATTAAAGATTCTTCACTAAATCAGCTGGCTAGAGTTAGAATTTTAAGTAAAGAATTGATGGAGAGAATTCATAAAAATTACAGATTTATTTTAGGGTTTAATTCTTCCCTACTTTTACTTGGTTTTATGGGTGTTATTACTCCTTCCATTTCAGCTTTACTTCACAATGCATCAACAATGATGATTTGTGCAAAGTCTATGACTCCTTTATCCGATAAGAAAAATAAAGATAAAGAAGTTAAGAAAATTGAAGAAACATCATCAACAGAAGAATGATGATACATAAAAACAGACATCAACAAATAAAGTTGGTGTCTGTTTCTTTTATATAATTATGTATGTATTTAATTCTCTTTATATGTTTTAAGTCCGATAACTTGAAGTGCAAAGCATGCAACTGCAAGTATTAATAAGAAAATAAAACTATGAGTAGAACCGCCGACAGTTTTCTCAGCATAATTCATAGAATTATCCATACTTTGTGCTGATGAAACTAAAGCTGCACATATGCTTGTACCAACTGCTCCTGCAAACTGCATTAATGTATTAAAAGAAGTATTACCATATGCCTTTTGCTGAACAGGAAATCGCAAGTTACCGATAGTCATAGTATTACCAAAAGTTATACCACAACCGATACCAAAAATAATATAGAAACCTATTACCATATATGTATTAAGTGACATACCGAAAATTGTAAACAACAGTATATCCATTGCCAAATTAAACAAAAAACTGTTTGTCGATCTTTGCTCTGATGATTCAATCATTTCAGCTGAAAAACCTGTTTTCTTCATAGTATCTTTAATAATTTTTGAGTCATATAATCATCTCTAGAATATCAACTTACCGTATGAGGAACTAGCCATTTGCCTTTCCACACATAGATGACCATTAATACTAGACCTACCATCCAAGATACCGGATACAAAACATAGATACCGTCTATTGTACTAAAGAATGGTAATGCCACTTGTAACCATACTATTCTAAATAGGCACATTGAAGTAAGTAGTACAACCATTGGTGGAATACTCTTGCCTGTGCCTCTAACTGTACCAGCTAGACATTGCAAACAACTAATTAAAATATAAAATGGGCAGAAGTAATCCATAGCCAGTTTGCCATACTCTATTACATTAGGGTCATTTGTGAAAAGTCGCATTAATGGTGTTGAGAAAGTTAGCAGTAAAATACCTGTTATGATAGTATAAACTGCACCCATTGCAAGGGTTATCCACATACCCTTTTTTACTCTGTCAATTTTATTAGCACCATAGTTTTGACCTACGAATGTGGTAATAGCCATACTGAAACTTAGTACCGGTAAAATATTGAAACCATCTATCTTCATATATGCACCAAAACCAGCCATTGCTGATGCACCAAACTGATTTACACTTGACTGTACTAATACATTGGAAAGTGAAATTGTCATATTCTGAATACCGGTAGGTAAACCTATTTTGATTATTCTGCCGGCAGTAGATTTATTAAGCTTTATATCTTTTAACTTAATTTTATAAGGTTCATTTACTTTTACCAAATAACCTATTGCTAATATACAAGAAACTACTTGGCTAATATCTGTTGCAATAGCTGCACCTTCAACACCCATACCTAAAATATTGATAAACACAATATCAAGGATGATATTTGTAACTGAGGCATAGCCTAAATAATAAAGTGATCGTTTTGAATTACCTGCTGCATTAAGAATACCTGATGCCATATTATATACAACATTAAATAATAAGCCACCTGAATATATCCTTAAATATGTAACTGAGTCACCTAAAACCTCTTTAGGTGTATTCATCCAAATAAGTATCTGCCTACTTAGAAAAACTCCACCAACTGTTAAAACTAAACCTAGGATTATTGAAATTGCTACTGCTGTATGAACTGCATCATGGGTTCTCTTTCTATCCTCAGCACCTAAATACTGAGATACTACAACACCGGCACCTGTTGCTGCACCTTGGCTAAAGGCTATTAACAAATAAATCAGTGATGTACTGGAGCCTACTGCTGCTAAGGCATTACTGCCTACAAAGTTACCTACTATAATTGAATCAACTGTACTGTAAAGTTGTTGAAGTAAATTACCTAAAATAAGTGGTATTGAAAAGAATAATATTTGCTTAACTATATTACCCTGTGTCATTAAATTTGTTTTTCTTTTGGCAATAGCCATTTATATCATCTTCCCTACTTTTTTCGCCATAAATATTATATAACCTAAGTTGCAAAAATTTCAAGTAGTAATATACAAAAAGGTGAATGTATCTATAAAACACATTCACCTTTAAATTTTATTTTACAATAATTTAATTCAAGTTACTTAATAGTCCAACTGTTACTTTGCTTTTGTAAACTAGCCATATGACTATAAATGCCATTTTGTTTTTCAAGTTCTGTTGGTGTGCCACTTTCGGCAACTGTACCATTAGCTAAAACAACAATCTTGTCGGCATCTGCAACTGTTCTCATTCTGTGGGCAATAATCAAAACTGTTTTATCTGTAATAAGTTTTGAAAGTGCATTTTGAATAAGAGTTTCATTTTCAACATCAAGGGACGCAGTTGCTTCATCAAGTAGAATAATAGGTGCATCCTTTAGAAATGCTCTGGCAATAGATATTCTCTGTCTTTCACCACCGGAAAGTTCACAACCATTTTCACCGATTTCTGAGTTATAACCATTAGGTAACTTCTTTGCAAATTCATCACAATTTGCAAGTTTAGCTGCCTTTAGCACTTCTTCATCTGTGGCATCTTTTCTACCGATACGGATATTCTCCATAATTGTGTTATTAAATAGTGTAACATCTTGGAAAACTATTGAATAAAGTGAAAGTAATGTTTCCGGTTCAATCTTGGAAATATCCATACCACCTACTGTGATTGTACCACTATCTGTGTCCCAAAATCTACTTGCCAGTCTTGAAACTGTTGTTTTACCACCACCGGAAGGACCTACTAAAGCAGTGATTTCACCTTGTTTTGCAGTAAATGTCACATTGTTAAGAATTATTTCTTTTCCGTTATAAGAGAATGAAACATTATTAAAATCAATATCATAACCCTTATTATCCATCTTTTCAGCACCTTGCTGAATATCATGATCAAGGATTTCGTTCATTCTTCCGATATTTGTCTTTGATGCAATAATTGCTGCTAAATTTTGCAATGAACCTTGTAGTGGGTCATATAGTCTTGATACTACAAGTAAGAACATAAACATTGTGATTACAGAAATACTACCGTTTATAAGCTGATATGCACCAACTAAGGCAGTTGTAGCAATACCAAGTTTCAAAATCATTTGTGCTGAACCAACAAATACTGCTGTACCAAATTCAGTTTTAATAGCTTGTTTCTCAACATTATCAATTTTCTTATCAAGTCCCTTTAGATAAGTTCCTTCTGCATTATTAGACTTAATATCCTGGATAGTTTCGATACATTCCTGAATACCGTCAGCACATTCAATCTTTGCTTTCATAGACTTTTTGTTAAGCTTTTGCTGAATTTTTGATGAGAACAAAACAATACAAAAAGCTATAGGCAATACCCACAATGAGGCAATGGCAAGTTTCCAATCAACAAAAAATAAACTAATTGCAATTAATGTTGTAGAAATAATTGCACCAAATAGTGGTGGAATAAAGTGAGAAAAAGCAGTTTCAAGATATGTACAGTCAGCCATAATAGTTGAGGTTAAATCTGCTAAATCTTTTTTACCGAAAAATGAAAGTGGAATTTTTCTAAGTCTTTCGGCTAAAGTAATTCTTCTTACACCACTTTCTACATAGGTAGCAAGGAATGTACAATTATATTGTAAATAAGTTGATAAAGCAATTAAGAGAAGTGTTACTACTGTACCTACTATATAAAATACAATGTGACTTTGGCTAATACTACCCTTTAGTAAATCATCTACTAATAGATAAAGCAAACCTACAGGCAACATAAATACAATATTCTGCAATGTACAAGCCAATATACCTTTTACTAAATCTACTGCACCCTTATGAGAAAGTGCATATTTCTTTCGAATTTTCTTAATCATTTTACTACCTCCTTCTTAACTTTCCAATTTACAGAGGTCTGATAGTTCTTCCACATACTACTGAAGATACCATTAGAATTAATTAATTCTTCACTTGAACCATTTTCTGCAATTTCACCGTTATTAATAACAAAGATTTTGTCAGCATTAATAACTGTTGAAAGTCTATGGGCAATCATAATAACTGTTTTACCCTTTGAAAGTGTATTAAATGCTTGTTGTACTTTTGTTTCATTATCAGGATCAGCAAATGCAGTTGCCTCATCAAGAATAACAATAGGACTGTCCTTTAATATTGCCCTGGCAATAGCTATTCTCTGACATTCACCACCTGATAGATAAATACCGTTAGTGCCTATTAATGTATCAATACCGTTAGGTAGCTTATTTATAATATCCATACATTGGGCTTTCTGTAGTGCTGACAATACTTGTTCTTTTGTGGCATCTTCTTTACCTAGTTTTACATTGTCATAAATAGTACCTTTAATTAATCTACTGTTTTGGAATACAAAAGAAACAGTATTCATTAATTCTTCTTTTGGAATATCCTTTGAATTAATATTGCCGATTAAAACTTCACCACTATTAGGGTCAAAGAATCTTGCAATAATATTTGCTAAAGTAGATTTACCACCACCTGATGGTCCTACGAATGCTACTGTTTCACCTGAATTAATTTTTAAGCTAACATTATTTAGAGCCTTTTTCTCACCATCATAACTATAAGAAACATTCTTTAGCTGAACTGAACCGTTCTTAGGTGACTGTGGAGTAGTTGATGATGAAAGAGGTTCTAACTCTAATACAGAGTTGATTCTATTCATTGCATCATTTAGAATTTGGTTATTTTCGCTTGCATGCATTGTTTTAGTCAATGTTACTGAAATAATAGGTGTAATGATTATATAGAAAATTAAGTTTAGAATAAATTCTGTTGTGATAGTATCTCTTGTAAAGAACAAAGTTCCACCAATTAAAAATGCAAATACACCGTTAATAAGCATAGTATAGATTGTCATAGGCATACGCAATTCTTTTGTATAAGAAATTGCCCATTTGCTATATCTGTCAATAGCACCCTTAAATCTTTTAAATGAAAATACTGATTGACCAAAGGTCTTTACAACAGGAATACCTCTTACATATTCAACTGCCTCATTTGACATATCATTAAGGGCATTTTGGTATTCTTCCATTTTCTTTTGCATTCTCTTACCTGTCATAGTTGCCATAATAACAAAGGCTAACACAACCGGTATAAGGCTAAGGAGACCTAATCTCCAATCAAAGAAGAATAACATAAATAATAACGCAATAGGTGTTACGAAAGAATTTGCCATATCAGGTAATTGGTGAGCAAGATATGTTTCTGTTGCACCACTAGACTCATTAATAATACTTCTTAATTTACCACTACCGAAAGATTCAATCTTGCCCAGTGGTAATGTTGTAATATGGTGAGTCATAGTTTTTCTTAAATTTGCTTGTACTCTAAAGGCTGATAAATGGGAACACATTAAAGCACATATATAAATCAGTATAGCAAGTACAGAAAAAATAACTGCCATCCAACCATAGTATGTAAGGTTCTCTGCATCCTTTAAATCAGAAATATTATCAAGAATTTCTTTGATAATTTTCCAAATGTAAATGAAAGGAACTAATGCTACTAATGCACTAATACCCGACAGTACCCATGAAAGATATGTAAGGACTTTATATTTCCCTGCATATTCCATTAGGGTTGATAGATTTGATTTCTTTTTCATAAAATCCCTCCTAAAAATTAGTTAGTTATAGCTAACCTATATGTAAAAAATATAGGGTTTTAGAACCCCATAATTTTTTCCCAACCTGCGGTATAGAAATCTCTAAGTTGCTTAACATATACAACTGCCTCTTCTTTAGGCATATTGTGTCTTACAATTTCAAACATTCCACCAAACATACCACTTGCAAGAATATGACAAAGTTTCTTGTCTATTTCCGGTACTTGGTAACCTAGTTTCCTCTGTACTTCAATAAATCTATAAGTTGACTCAACTTCCACTTCAACCATATTGTGAATAAAGTGTTCATATGGTGTACCTTGTGAACAACAGATAATCAACTTAAAAATATCAAAATTATCGTAAATATATTCTACACATCTTGAAATACAATCTCCGGAACAACTGCCCATATTTTCTCTTTTATTTTCATCAGGAATACTGTCAAATTCTTCTTGTGACTCCATAAACATATGCATTACGGTTTTTGCTTGTTCTTCAACAAGACCACTAAACAAGGCCTCTTTGTTAGAGAAATAGCCATAAAATGCACCTGTAGTTACATTAGCTTTCTTTACAATATTTCTTAATGATGAAGATAAGAAACCTTTTTCTAAAAATTCTTCCTTACCTGCATTTAAAATATTTTCAAGTGTTCCATTATCTTTATTTATCATACCACACCTCATATAACATTGTTATATAACACTGTTATATTATAATCCCACATAATTATTTTGTCAATAGAAAAAGCGAGTAATTAGGATAATTCCTCTTTACTCGCTTAAAATAATCAGTTGTTATCATACCTTTCTTTTAATTTTTCCAAAGCCTTTTTCTCTATTCTTGAAACATATGACCTAGATATATTCATAATTGATGATACTTCTCTTTGAGTTAGTGGTTTACTTCCATTAAGTCCATATCTCAGATTGATAATTTGTAATTCTCTTTTAGTTAAAGTTTCTGTTAGGTACTTATTAATCTTTTGGAGATTTAGCTTTTTATCAAGGTTATCTGCAAAATCATCATCAATAGAAAGTAAATCCATTAATTTTAGAGTGTTACCGTCTTTATCAATATCAACTGCATCTTCTAAAGAAACATTTTGGGAGGACTTTTTCAGATTTCTAAAGTGCATTAGAATTTCATTTTCAATACACCTTGATGCATAACTGCTGAGTTTTATATTTTTGTCCATATCAAATGTATTTATGGCCTTTATAAGTCCTATTGTACCGATTGAAACTAAATCATCTTGGTCAACATTTACTGCATAATATTTCTTGATAATATGTGCCACTAATCGCAAATTATGTTCTACTAAAATATTTCTTGCCTTAATATCACCATTCTTAGACTTTAGTAGATATTCCTTTTCTTTATCTTCTGACAAAGGTTTAGGGAATTTTCCGTTACCACATATGTGAAGAATAAAAGTAAAAATATACTGACTTAAAAAATTTATAAATTCCAGCACAACACCACCTCCAAATTACTAATACATTTTATTCAATGAATTTGGCATTTTGCTTGTACATAAAATTTATATTGTAATTATATAGAAATAGCTGACACCTAAGTGGTATCAGCCTTTCTTATTACATATTGATTTTACTTTGATTGTTGTAACACTTTGCTATAATCAATCTTAATAAGTGGTTCATCTCCGATTTTGTCTGCTGACTGATATGCAATATGGCCTACAGTACCAACATAATTAATTGTGTTGTCCCTATTAACTGCCATAATATCGGATAGTTTTCTTTCTGTTGGCTTTTTACAGTCACTAAAAGTGAAACCTTCATTTTCGGCATCAATCATAAACTGATTTGCTACTTCCTTATCCTTTAGATAAACATAGATTCTTCCTTCATTTTCTGCTAATAAGTTTTTAATTCTTGACATAAAAAATTCTCCCTTTGAGTAATAATTCCACAAAGAGAGGTAAAAAAATAACACCCATCGTTACCGATAGATGTTGACCAGTCTAAATATATACACACCATCGGTTAAGCTTTACCACCTTGCCTTTTGGTAGGTTGGTGTGCGATCATAGGGCTTACTCCCTCACGCACTCTTTATGGTAGTTTTATAATAACACTTAATAATTTATATGTCAAGAAATTTATAATAATTTTTCAAAGTAAAACTGACACCACATAGTGTGATGTCAGTTATTACTTTTATTAGATTAATTCACCTTTACTTTACACTTTAGAGTTTCACCATTTGTTTTAACGATGATTACTGCATTACCTTTTTTCTTAGCTAGGATTTTGCCGTATTTATTTACGGTAACAATCTTAGTATTGGAAGAAGTGAATTTTGCAATTCCCACTTTACCCATAACTTTCAGTGTATAGGATTTATTTTTCTTTAGTGTAAGTGAAGTTTTGTTTAGCTTAGGTTTCTTCACTACAAGTGTCATAGTTTTAGATACCTTATTATTTGTAACGGTAATTTTAACTGTACCTAACTTATAAGTAGTGATTACACCCTTACTGTTTACCTTTGCAATTTTAGTATTGCTACACTTATAAGTAGTTTTACCAACAGGATTTTTAATTGTAGCTTTTACAGTAGTTTTAGCCTTTACATAAACAGATTGTTTAGCTTTCTTTAGAGTAATAGTTGTTTTCTTTAACTTTGGAACAACCTTTTGGGCTACAATCACCTTACCACAAGTTGAACAATGAGAACCCTCAGTTAAACCTGTATGTGTATATGTAGGTTTTACTGCCTTATCCTTAACTACTGTATGACCTAGCTTTGGAACTGTCTTTTGTGGTGTGATTACTTCGCCACATACTAAACAATGCTTACCCTCTGTTAGACCATTCTTTTCACAAGTCGGTTTAACTTCTTTATCTATTACAACTGTATGAGCTATCTTTTCAATAGTTTTCTCAGAAACTACCTTATTACAAATAGAACATACATATTCCATTTTACCTGTTTCTTTACAAGTAGCTTCTTTAAGCACTTTCCAAGTACCGTTATGTAGAACTGTAACTGTTGTAGTAACTGTTTTACCATTTGAAGCAATGGTTAATGTTTGTTCACCGGCTTTTGTATTGTCAAAACCTGTTACTGTGTAATCATCAACATATGAAGAAGAACCATCTGTATAAACTGCAACCAGCTTTAAACCGTCATTACAGAATGTTTCACCCTCAAAATACTGTTTTACAGAGAAATCAGTTGTGATAACCAGTTTTTCAACCTTATTTTCTACAACATTAATGGTATAAGTTGCTGAGATATTATTTGAAGTTGTTGCAGTAATAACTGTTTTACCACTCTTTATGAATGATACTACACCATTGTTATTAACTGTGGCTACTGAATTATTACTTGAAGTCCATTTAACTGACTTATTAGAAGTGTTATTTGGTGTAAAGTTGGCTATCAGCTTTGTTTTTTCTCCAACATAGAAAGTATCTTTATTTTCTGTATATGGAGAAGTTACATTAATTGAAGTTGCTTTTACTTCTGATTTACCGGTGAATTTAGCAGTAATTTCTGCGAATTCAGTCATTTCAAGAATATAGGTAGGGTCAGAACTTACCTTTTCACCGTTTACATACCAACCTGCAAAAATTGAGTCAGCTGACTTTTCTGCTGTAAGTGCTACATCTTCACCAACAAAGTAGTAACCGTCACTACTTGTCTGTGTAACATTACCATCACCCTCTGTAACAATAGTTAAAGGTAATTTCTTATTAACCTTAAGAACTGTTGGTTCGGAAGTCATTACTTCTAGGTCTTTATTTTCAAGAATTCTGATTGATAGATAATCCGAATTACTTAAACCTGTAACAGTAGCATCAACCTTATTGTTAATTGTTACTGCCTTTGACCAATCAGCTTTTGCAGTTAATGAAGAAACCGTTGCTACTTGATATGAATAGTTTTCATTTAGGTTAGTTAGATAATACTTACCATCTGAATATTTAACTGAAACATTTTTGCTAACTGACTTTTTAGCATAAACATTTACTGTTGTAATCTTACCGGACATATTATTGCTACCGGACTTTAGTCTAACTCTTAGGATAGTTCTTACTGTCTTAGGATATACATTGATATATCCGTCACAAGTATGCCATACACCATCTTCTGTACAATATTCATACTTATCATCAAACTTTTCTACTGTACGAAGATTGTTATAATCAATAGTTACTGTTGGTGCTGATGGCTGAGTGATACTTTCTTTTCTTTCAATATCAAAGATGCTATCTCTTGAAGATAAGATTTTTTCATAAACATAATCAAATACTTCTTCGATATCCTTTGCATTAATACCGAAGTAATCATTTACTTCTTTAACAATCTTTGCATCAAATTCTTTATCTGTATGAATAATATTTGAATTATCACTGTTAATATACTTATAGAATAGTTGTTCACCCAGTAGTCTAATCTGACAAAGTGACTTCATTTCATATAAAGTATATTCAGCTAATGAGTCGTCATTTAAAGAAGAATCATCAGAAACAATATCCTTAAATAAACCTGTTGAAAGGAGATTACCGTTTTTATTCTTATAACTGTTAGAAATTGTGTTATAACCTGATTCTACTGCCATTGAAATATAGTTTGCAACTGCAAATGAATCTGCTGCTTCATACATATCACCAATACCAAAGGCTAAATCTACTACTTGGAATGTGGCTGAAAGTGCTTCATACCAAATTGCCAACTTACCAAGTGACTTAGAAATAGCTTCATCAAGTGCAATATTTGCAACTGAATTTGCAGTAGCTGAGGCGAAATTCTTAGCAAGTTCTAATCTAAAGTTATATGAGTCATTTAGTAACTGTGACTTTAGCTTTTTAGCCTCATCAGCAATTAGCTTTTTGTAGTTTGTATTAGCTGACTTATACATTAATGAATTAAGCTGAGAGTCTTTCATAAAATCTCTAAAGCGTTCTTCATCAGAATAATAACTGATTAAGGTATTTAGTAGTAATGTAGCTTGTTCAACAGATGCTTGAGCCTTTAACTGAGTATAAAGGTAACGAGAAGTAACTGCATCATTATAAGCATTAATAGGATTTTCTACTAATAATTCAACTGCCATACCACCGTATTCACTTACACCTGTGATACCCTTAAATAATGCTGAGTTTTCACTATAGCCTAGGTTATCACCAACTAGCTTTTTAAACGTAGTAACTGATATACCACCAACTGCTGATAGTCCAAGTTTTCCATAGAATGTATTAATAATTGAATCTTCATCAGTTGAGTTTTCTAAATTACCTGCTAATTCGTTTATTGTATTAGTGCTATCTAATGCATTACTGATAATAGCAGTTACCTTTTTTTTAGTTGTATTATCACCAAAGTCAAAGGAATCACAAGAACTTTTTATAACAGAAAGAGCATTCTTAACTGCACTTACATACTGGTCACTTACTAATCCGTTAATGTTTTGTTCTGAATTATCATCGGTAATCATTTTAACAAGTAATTCATCAATTAACTTCTTCTTATCATCCTTTGTAAGTGTTTCAAAATCAAGTGTTAATGCAAGTTTTAGGCTATTATAAACACCCTCACCAAGAGAATTAGCCATATCACTGTTTTTAACATATAGGAAGTTGTTACCGTTTAATAGATAATCAGCTGATGACTTTCTGCTATTATCTTCTTTAGAAGTTAAGTCATTCGCCTTTTCTTTAGAATTAGCAAAACTATAATAGTTAAAGTCTATCGGTGTTACTGTTACACCTCCACCGATACCGTCAAGCACCTTATATGATGCTGACTTAAACTGAGCAATATCATCATAGTTAATTGCGTTATATGCTATATAATCAAAATAGATTGATTCATTAGGAGCAAGAGTATTTATATTTGTAGAAACACTGCCATCCTTTGAGTACTTATAATCAACATACTTACTTTGATTATCTGCTGATACAGTTCTAACATTCATTAGTCTTGCATCTACTGAAAAATCAGGAGAATAATTTTCATCTGATGGGTCAAGACCAAGTGCTGTTGAAGTAATATTCTTTACAATATTATTAAAGTCAAGAGAAGGGCAAATTGCATCAATATTACCAACATTCTTTAGCCCGATATTAAAGTAGAAAGCATTGTTTCTGATTTCTTTACATACTTCAACATTAAACATTATGTTTGTCATACCGTAAACATCAATAGGTTCATCGGTTTTGAAAGAAGTCTTAACTGTCTCTTCAAACTCACTTAGCACACCGGAATAATCTGCTGACAAGTCATAAGAACCTACCTTATCACCACGAACAATCCATGACAGTGTCTTAGTTTCTTGACCTACAAGTTTATCAAACTTAACATTCTTACTGTTACACCATTCACCGGAAACATTATCCATTAGGTGAAGTTCATCAGGTACATTTAGGTTCACTTCATTATTTGTTAGGACAAAGTTTTTAGTTGCGTTATTTACAATATGAAGTTTTACATCAAAGAATTCTTTTAGCGTCTTTGCAGTAGCATCAAACTGTAGAATTGCAATAAACTCTTTATTTTCTTTGTTTGGAATAAAGCTAATACCACTAATAGTAGAATTTCCGTTACCGTTAGGTTTGTTTTCGTCAGGTTTAGAGCCACCGGAATTAGAAACAGTATATTTTATAATTTTGTTATCATTTCTAATATACTTAATTGGAATTTCTTTTTCACCATATCTAACAGTAACTTCAACAGAATAAACATTTTGGTTAGCTGGGTCATATACATCGATACCTGCATCAACGATTTCGTTAAATGTCATTCTTGTTACTTCAAAAGTACCGGTAACAAGTTCTTCCTTAATCATAGTTAGAGTAATTTCTCTAGTTGCATTTGTAAGGGCTGTTACATTCTTTCTAACAGGTAAATATCCTGACTTGTAACAACCTACTAATGTATCACCACCGGCAAGGTTGTATGAAGAATAACCGTTACTATCGGTATAAATAACCTTTTGGTTATCTTCACCTAGATTAAAGTAAACAGGTGCTTGAGGAATAATCTTGCCCTTTTCATCAACTACTTTAACTTTTACTGTACCGATTGCAGTTCTTTCTTTAACTGTTACTGTGAAAGTTGCAGTTGACTGTTCACCAAATGAGTCTGTTACAGTTAGCTTAACTTCATATGTACCTGCTAATCTATAACTTTTAATAGGTTGAATATCATCAGAATAAGTGCCGTCACCAAAATCCCAATGATATGAAACAATACTGTCGTCATCTGTTGAAGAATAACCGTCAAAATATTCTTCAACTCCCTTTTCCATTACTTCATTACCGTTGATTCTGGCAACAGGTTTTTCGTTATTTTCTTTATCTCCAACAGTTTTGTATTCTACTGTATTTGATAAAGTTGAGGAGTAGTTACCTGAATCATCATAAGTTTCCACTTTGTAAGTATATTTTGAATCAGACTTAGAACTGATAGTATCATAAAATTCATATGAATGGTTAGAAGAAACTTGTCTTGAACCTAAGTATGTTTCTCTACCCTTTTCATCAATTCTGTATATCTTAAAGCCTGATAGGTCACTGTCTTTATTATCTGACCAATTAAGAGTTACTGTGTTTTTCTTAATTTCTGCTTTTAGGTTATTAATTGATGGTGCTAAGTCATCATATGTATAAGTATAAACTTTGCTATATTCTGACTTTAGACCACTTGTATCTGTACAATATACTCTAACATAAACTTTCTTTGAGTTAGTAATACCTGATAAAGGAATATCAGCTGATACTGTTTTATAGTCAGCATTTATGTTCTTCACTGTACTAAATGTTTTGTAATTATCTTCACCCTCAATTTTATATTCAAAAGTAACTGTATCTAATAAGTAATTATCCTTTACTAAAGCACTTACTGTATGGAACTGTTTACTGATTGAAGAATTGCTATCAGGAGAGATACTAATAACTTCAGGAGAAATTATATCCTCAGCAAGTTTTGCACTTACTGTCTGTGAAAATTCACTAACATTGCCTACTGTATCTGTAACGGCAATTTTGTAATAATATACTGTGCCACTCTTTGCAGTAGTATCGTAATAATTAATCTGCTTTAATCCACTTGAAAGTAGGATAAATCCACTATCCTTTTCAGTTGAACGATATACCGAATAAGTTGACAAGTCTTCTTCTGAACCTTGTAACCATGTTAGATAAATTGCATTATCTGTACTTGTAGCTACTAAATTTGTAGGTGAAGATGGTGCAGTTTTGTCAATCATATATTCAACAAATGGTGCATTGCTTGAAGTATCACTAACATTACCGGCAAAGTCGGTTGCAACTGCTCTTACATAAATACTACCGTCATTAAACTCATCAACATTTACATTAAATGAATATGTTGCAGTTTTTGATACTGTTGTAAATTCTTTATTTGATAGAGATTTCCAAGTTTTTAGGTCAGTTGAAATTTGAATTTCTATTGACTTAATACCGTAGTCGTCCCCGGCTGTTGCACTAAAGTTAATTACTGAATTTCTTCTACCGGCTGATGGTGATAATGAAGTAACTACAGGTGCAGTTGTATCATCAGTAGTTGTAACTTCTAATGTATCGGAATATCCACCAATGTTACCGATTTTATCAACACCGGCTACACGATAAATATGTTTTGTATTTGGTGTTAAGTTTTCAATAACACAACCGTTATCGGTGATTTTATCTTTCACTACCTTAAAGTTACCGTTTTCCAACTTTTCTTCTAAGACATAACTTGCTAAATCTTCAGCCTTTGGTTGATCCCATTTTAAAGTAACTTTTGTTGAAAGAACTTTACTAATAGCAAAATCTGTTACCTTGTCAGGTCCTTGATTATCAATCTTGTACTTAACAATCTTAGGTTCACTTTCGTTACCCTGTAGGTCATATACAACAGCTTTAACAGAGATTTCTTTATCTGTTAATTCTTTAGTATTGAAAGCAAATGTGAATGGAGAATTCTTCACTGTATCAATTAAAGTCCAATTTTCTTCATCTGTACTATAGTATAGCTTTGCACTACCTAACATTAGATTGTCTGTTGCTTCAACTGTAATCTTCTGTACATTACCGATATAGCTATAACTTGATGGGGTTATTGAAGTAATTACAGGCGGTTCTTCATCAATACCACGCATTGCAATAGTTTCATTAGACTTTTCGCTGACAATACCAAAACTGTTTTCTGTAATTACATAGTAAGTATATAGTCTGTTTTTCTTTACATTTGTATCAGTATAAGAAAGAATATCTCTACCCTTAATAGTAGTTAATAGAGAGAAATCTGTATCAACTTCGGATTTTCTATAAATTTTATAAATCTTACTATCTACTTCACTGGACTTAGACCATGAAATTTTTATGTCATTATAATCACCTAAAGCAACAACATTCTGGATTTTTTCAGGTACACTTTTATCTACACGAATTGTACCTTCCTTTTCTACTGTTACATTGTCAATATCTGTATAAGTAAATAGAACTTTATATTCACCGTTTGGAATATCTTCAACATCTAAATCAAAGTTAAAGTAAATTTTGTCGCTGATGACTGCATTTGACTTACCGATAAATATTTTATTATTATCCTTGTTAAAGTAATATAGTTTACCTAAAACTGCATTACCATCTAAATCAATACCGTTATTTTCATTCTTTGCACTTACAGTAATTGAACCGTCTTGTACAGAAACAGTATTTTGACTATGCGGAGTAGTAATATCAAGAACATCCATTGAATGTGGAGTTACTGATAATTTAGTACCTCTTGTTTTATCTCCGGCATCATTTACACCGTAAACAGTATATTCATAGGTTTTATTTGGTGTTAAATCATAATCAATAAACTGATTATTCTTTGGTGTTGCAATCTGTTCGCCATCTCTAGTGATAATATAGCTTGTTACAGTATCATTTTGGTGCTTAGACCATGTAAGTTTTACTGTTTTGCTATATACATTAGAAGCAGTTAGATTTCTAACACCACACTTCATAGTATCTGTTGAGAATACTGCGTTGTTCTTGTACTTATCAAACTTATCTACAAAATTATCCTTAGTTTCTACAGGAACAAAAATTGTTTCAAGAGAATTCATTGAATAGAATAAATCTTCAAAAGGACAATTTGGAACTTTAGTACCTGTAAACATAAATTCCTTAACAGAAGCCATTTCGTTAAATGGGTTATAGTAATAATAATTACTTGTACCGATATTTCTGATATTTGTACCCAGTACAACACTTTCAACATTTTTACAATTTCTAAATGCATTATCGTAAATATCTGTTACTAAATCAGGGATTCTGATTTCTCCCTTAATAGAAGAACAATTTTCAAAAGCATACCTTGAAATTGCAGTTAGTTTTTCTGATAGAGTTAATGATGTAATACTACTACAGTTTTGGAATGAACCTTCACCCATTGAAGTTACGCTATCAGGAATAATAAGTTCACCTGTAAGGCTTGTACAATTTTGGAACGCATATGTACCGATAGTTTCTACTGAACCTAAGTCAAGTGAAGTTAAAGCCTTAGCATTTCTAAATGCATAAGAACCGATAGATATACCATTCTTGTTACCCTCAATCTTTAGAGTAACAATACTACTGTCACCGTCAAAAGCACTACTACCGATAGAAATTACTGAACTTGGTACTCTCAGGTCACCACTTATATCAGTACAATTTGCAAAAGCTGATGAACCGATAGTAGTAAGGCTATTATTTAAGTTTACACTTTCAAGAGAAGTACAACCATAAAATGCTCTGCTACCGATAGTTTCAAGATTTTTATTTACTTCATATGATGTTAGATTAATACAATTTTCAAAAGCATAAGAAGAAATTGACTTTAGATTTTCATTGAAAATCACTTTTTCAATGGTACTGTTATTTTGGAATGCTGAAATTTCAATAGTTTCAACATTTTCAGGAATTGTTACCACTGTATCATTACCTTGATATAGTAATAACTCATTCTTTTCATTTACAATAAAGTCATCTTTGTAACCTAAAACCTTGTATCTTGCATTGTTAATATATGCTGAATATGTATAACCAAATGACTTGTATGCCTTTAGAGTTACATATACAGTTTGTAGTCTATTCATTGAATAGAAAATATCGTTAAATGATGCTGATGGTAATGTATCACCTTTAAATGTAAATTCCTTTACAGAATTCATACCGTTGAACGGGTTGTAGTAGTAATAATTACTGCTACCGATAGTTTGAACATTCTTACCTAAAGTAACTGTTTCAACACTTGAACAATTATTAAATGCATGATTATCAATAATAGTTACAGAATCAGGAACTTCAATACTTTCTAAACTTTTACAACCATCAAAAGTGTATTCACTAATTCTAGTTAGAGAATCAGGAATTTCAACATTAGTAATACTTGAACAGTTTTGGAATGCACCTGTTGCAACTGTTATAACACTGGTTGGGATAACTAATGAATCAATAATATTGCTACAATTTCTAAATGCATATTCACCAATTGTTTTTAGAGTATCATTAAACTGTACTTTTGTATTGATACCTTTACAGTTATCAAATGCATACTTACCGATTGAAGTAACATTACCTAGTGAAATTGACTTAATAGAAGTATCATTTTGGAATGAATAGTCACCGATTTTAATTTCTTCATTGTTACTTGCAATTTCAACAGAAGTTAAGGAAGAACAATTAGCGAAAGCATAATTACCTACACTTCTTGTGTTTTCAGAAATTTTTAATACACCTGAAAGTTTTGTACAACCATAGAAAGCACTATTACCAATAGAACTAATTAAGTTATTGAAAATAACTGTATCTAGATTTGTACAACTATAAAAAGCTGATTGGTTAATTTTCTTAATATTCTGAGAGAAAGTTACCTTTTTGATATTTGTGTTATTCTTAAATGCTGAGTCACCGATTTCTGTTACATTATCAGGAATTACAACATCTGTGTCATTACCTGAATACTGAAGTAGCACACCATCTTTAATAACAAAGTCACTGTCTGAAATCATAACAATTCTTGCATTATTGATATATGGTGAAAATCTGGTTACATAATCACTATAACCATCAACCGGTACATAGACAGTTTCTAGGTTATTCATATATTGGAATAAATCTGCATATGGAGTTGTAGGTACTTTTTCGCTATTAAATGTAATCTTCTTTACACTAGTCATATTATAAAATGGATTATAGTAATAACCATTTGATGTACCTAGTTGAGTTAAACCTTTACCCAGTTCAATTTCTGTTACAGCTGAACAATTTTCAAAAGCACAATTTTCTATTATTTTTATATTATCAGGAATAGTTATTTTCTTTAATGATGTACAATTAGAAAATGTTTCATAGTTGATTGTATCAAGGCTTTTGGAAAATTCTATTTCTGTAATACTCTTACAATATGAAAAAGCATTATTCTTAATTGTTGTTACACTATCAGGTATAGTTAGTTTACCGGTTAATGAAGTACAATTATTAAATGCATATGCACCTATTGATGTTACATTTCCTAAATCTAATGTTTTGATACCGATTGCATTTTGGAAGGAATAATTACCGATAGTTGTACCATCTTCATTACCTTTAATAGTAACTGAAGTAATTTTGTTATCTTCTGCAAAAGCATTATCACCAATAGTTTTTACTGATGATGGGATAAGTAAATCATCAGTTAATGAATCGCATTTATAGAAAGCATAGTTACCGATTGTTTCTACTGAAATTGGAATTGTAATTTCTGTTAAAGCAGTACAACAACTAAAAGCATAATCACCGATAGTAGTGATTTTGTCAGTTAAATTAATACTCTTTAATGATGTACAATCACTAAATGCATTTAGTCCTAAATAAGTTAAGTTATCATTAAGTACAACATCAGTTAGATTTTTACAACCTAAAAATGCTCTAGAAGATACCTTTTCTACATCCTTTGAGAAAGTAACCTTAGTAACAACTTTATTATTTTGGAAGGCTGATGGTCCAATCTCTGTGATACCATTAGGAATTGTTACTTCCGGATTATCACCTTGATATGAAAGAAGAACGTTGTCTTTAACTACAAATTCATCTTTATTATTTACTAGTACAAAATTTGCATTATTTATATATGGTGCATATTTAGCTACATAATCACTATAACCATCAACCGGTACATAGACAGTTTCTAGGTTATTCATAAATTGGAATAAATCTAAATATGGGGTATTAGGTACTTTTTCAGTATTAAAAGTAATCTTCTTTACACTAGTCATATTATAAAATGGATTATAGTAATAACCATTTGATGTACCTAGTTGAGTTAAGCCTTTACCCAGTTCAATTTCTGTTACAGCTGAACAATTTTCAAAAGCACAATTTTCTATTGTTTTTATATTATCAGGAATAGTTAATTTCTTTAATGATGTACAATTAGCAAATGATTCATGGCCTATCACTTCTAAATTTTTAGAAAATTCTATCTCATTAATATTTTTACAACTAGAAAAAGCATAACTATTAAGTGTTTTTACACTGTCCGGAATAGTTAACTTACCACTTAATGAAGTACAATTATTAAATGCATTTGTACCGATTGAAGTTACATTTCCTAAATCTAATGTTTTGATACCGGTTGCATTTTGGAAAGAATAATTACCGATAGTTGTACCCTCTTCATTACCTTTAATAGTAACTGATGTGATTTTGTTATCTTCTGTAAAAGCATAATCACCGATAGTTTTTACTGATGATGGAATTACTAATTCATTTGATAATGAAGTACATTTATAGAATGCATAGTTACCGATTGTTTCCACTGAATTTGGAATTGTAATTTCTGTTAAAGCAGTACAACCATTAAATGCATAATTATCGATTGTAGTGATTTTGTCAGTTAGTTTTACACTCTTAAGTGCAGTACAACCACTAAATACAGATTTACCGATTTTAGAAACATTTTCTCCAATAGTAATTGAAGTGATTTTCTTGTTATTCTTAAATGCTGATTGGCTGATTTCTTCTACTGTACCTGGAATAGTTACATCAGTAGCTTCACCTGTATATTGAAGCAGTACACCATCTGAAACAACAAATTCATCATTTGAACTCATTAAAATTCTACCGTTGTTGATATATGGTGTAAATCTTTCAACATAGTCATTATATGAAACTGCCGGTACATAGACAGTTTCTAGGTTGTTCATATATTCAAAAGTATCAGCACATGGAGTTGTTGGTACTTTTTCACTATTAAATGTAATCTTCTTTACACCTGACATATTATAGAATGGATTATAGTAATAACCATTTGATGTACCTAGTTGAGTTAAACCTTTACCCAGTTCAATTTCTGTTACAGCTGAACAATTTTCAAAAGCACAATTTTCTATTGTTTTTATATTATCAGGAATAGTTATTTTCTTTAAAGATGTACAATTAGCAAATGATTCATAGCCTATCACTTCTAAGTTTTTAGAAAATTCTATCTCATTAATATTTTTGCAACTAGAAAAAGCATAACTATTAAGTGTTTTTACACTGTCCGGAATAGTTAACTTACCACTTAATGAAGCACAATTATTAAATGCATTTGTACCTATTGATGTTACATTTCCTAAATTAAGAGAAGATGCATTACTTACATTTTGGAAAGAATAATTACCGATAGTTGTGCCATTAGAATTACCCTTAATATCAATAGATGGAATTTTGTTGTCCTCAGCAAAGGCATAATTACCGATAGAAGTAACTGATGATGGAATTACTAAGTCATTTGATAGTGATGTACACTTATAAAATGAATAGTCACCTATTGTTTCTACTGAATTAGAGATTGTGATTTCTTTCAAAGAAGTACAACCATTAAAAGCAGAATTTGAAATTGTCTTTAAATCTTTATTTAATGTAACATTCTTAAGGTTTGTACAACCCATAAATGCACAATCTGAAATCTTTTCAACATTACTGTTTAGTTCCACAGTTTTGATAGAAGTATTATTTCTAAATGCTGATGGACCAATTTCTGTTACATCACTTGGAATAACAACATTTGCATCATTACCTTGATATAACTTAAGTACACCATCTTCAATAATGAAATCTGTATCATCGTTTAATAAAACAAACTTGGCATTATTAATGTAAGAAGAAAATCTTTCTAAATAATCACTATATGACTTAGCAGGAACATAAACTGTTTCAAGGTTATTCATATATTGAAATAAATCTAAATATGGGGTATTAGGTACTTTTTCACTATTAAAAGTAATCTTCTTTACACTAGTCATATTATAAAATGGATTATAGTAATAACCATTTGATGTACCTAGTTGGGTTAAACCTTTACCTAGTTCAATTTCTGTTACAGCTGAACAATTTTCAAAAGCACAATTTTCTATTGTTTTTACATTATCAGGAATTATAATTTTCTTTAGTGATGTACAATTAGAAAATGATTCATAGTTGATTTTTTCAACTGAACTTGGGATGGTAACTTCAGGTGTAACACTTGTAAAATTATAAAAAGCATAGTTACCTATTGAAGTAATACCATCAAATAATTTTATTGACTTAGCTGTTGATTTATAATTTTTCCAAGGTTGGTTATCAGAATTATAATTTTTAATTTCACCATCACCGTAAACATAAAGTGAGCTTGTGAGATTGTTGTATCTGTAACTTATGTTATCGTCTTGTCCGGACTCTGACACTTTATCTGAAGCAAATCTCTTCTTATAGTTCATATCATTTTCTGTTACAAACTTGTCAGCATCAGAATTTCGTTCCACAATATAAACACAATCATCATTTGATGTTAAAGTGTTTGTGTCAATATTCTTTAGTGTAGCAGGTAGGCTGATATACTGAGCCTTTAGGCAATTTTTAAAAGCACCTTGACCTATGGTTGTAACACCATTAGGTATTTCAATACCTACAATACTGTTATCATTCTTGAATGTAGTAGATGAAATTTCTGTTACACTGTGTCCGTCAATTTCAGAAGGAATATCCACAAACAAATCACTACCGTTATAGCCGGTAATTATTGCGTTATCCTCAGACAAAGCATAAGTAAATTCATCATTAATATTATCTTGATTTTCTGCACCAAATACCGTCATAGGCATTGATGAGAAAACAACAAGAATGATAAGCATAATGGATAATACTTTTTTCATGTTCTCTCTCCTTTTATAACTATAGAATGTAGTTATAAATATTTTCATATTATAATAATTACCAATAAATTATATCGTTATTTTGTTAATAAAATATGAACAAATTAGAATATTTGTGAACTTTGTTAATAATTCTACTATTTGCACATCTTTTTATAAATATATACTTTACAATTATATCTTTCTGTCAAATTATTAACATAAGAATAAAGAATTGAATTAAAGATATATATATTTATTTGTTTTTATACTGTCTTTCTTATTATTTATCAATATGTTATAATTAATTTGGTGATAAATATGGAACTGAGAGTTTTGAATTATTTTTTAGTTATTGCTAATGAAAAGAATTTTACTAAGGCAAGTCAGCTACTACATATAACTCAGCCTACCCTATCAAGACAAATTGCTCAACTTGAAAAGGAACTTGGCACAAAGTTATTTATTAGAAACAATCACAACATTTCTTTAACCGAGGATGGATTAATTCTTAAAAGGAGAGCACAGGAAATTTTGTCTTTAGCCGATAAGACAGTTAAAGAACTTTCTTACAATGAAAAAGAACTTGAGGGTGTAATAAATATTGGTTGTGGGGAATTTTTATCTTCTAAAATTTTAGGTGATATTATAGCTGAATTTAGGAAGAAATATCCACTTGTACAATTTGATTTACACAGTGGTAACGGATACAGTGTTTTTGACAGAATTGAAAGTGGACTTCTTGACATTGGTCTTGTACAAACTCCTATTGATATTGACAAATATAACTATGTTGCTATGCCTATTAAAGAACTTTGGGGTATTTACACTTGTGAAGAATGTGAGTTAGCTAACAAAGAATTTGTTGAACCTAAGAACTTAAAAAGTGTTCCAATGATAGTTTCTATGAACAAGTTTATGGAACAAAAGGTTAACAGTTGGCTAGGTAAAAACAATGGTAATATGATTGTTGGTAAAGGCAACCTAATGTATAATCAAGCTGTGATGGGCAAAAGTACAGAAAGTTGTGTTGTGGGAATTAAACTTAACTGTAAATATGATGGGTTAAAATTTGTTCCATTCAGTCCTAAAATTGAAAGTGAAACTGTACTAATTTGGAAGAAAGACTGTATATATTCTACTGCTACATCAACATTTATTGAGTTTATAGAGCAATACCTAGAAGGCATAACTGGCGATTAATTTTAAGTATTAGACATTGTATTATTAAGGATATATAATGTAAATAAGGAATATGATATAAGTTATTTATTAGTAAAGGAGGAAAAGTAAATGAAGTATTTAGATAAGGAAGAATTTGACAAAGCCAATAAATTTGGCACAGGTAATACTAACGATGCTTTTGCAAAGTATTTTGTTGGTAATTCATTTTTAAATCCATTAACTAATCCTAAGGATACAGCAGTATTCCTAGCTAATGTAACATTTGAACCGGGTTGCAGGAACAACTGGCATATTCATCACGCAAAAAGTGGTGGTGGACAACTACTAATCTGTACTGCAGGTGAAGGTTGGTATCAAGAAGAAGGCAAAGCTGCAGTTGAACTAAAGGAAGGTTCTGTTATTACAATTCCGCCTGAAGTTAAACATTGGCATGGTGCAAAGAAAGACAGCTGGTTCTCTCATATTGCAGTAGAAGTTCCCGGTGAAGAAACTTCTAACCAGTGGTGTGAAGAAGTTAGTGATGAAGAATACAACAAATTGGAGGAAAAATAAATGAGTAAAAAATTAGTTGCTTATTTTTCAGCAAGTGGTGTTACAAAAAGCGTTGCAGAAAGACTTGCTAATATTGCAAATGCTGATTTATTTGAAATTGAACCTACTGAAAAATATACAAGTAAAGACCTTGACTGGATGGATAAGAAAAGTAGAACTACTTATGAAAAGGACCATCCTGACTTTAGACCTGAAATTAAATTTACAGTTGAAAATATGGAACAGTATGATGAAGTTTTTGTTGGATTTCCTATTTGGTGGTATGTTGCTCCTAACATTATTGATACTTTCCTAGAAAGTTATGACTTCTCAAACAAGAAAGTAATTCCATTTGCTACTTCCGGTAGTAGTGGTCTTGGCAGAACTGTTGATGTACTAAAGCCTCTATGTGACAGTAGTACAAAGTGGGATAAGGGCAGAATGATGAACAATATTTCTGATGATGAAATCAAAAATTGGGTAGAAAGTTTATAAGGTGATAATATGAACTTGAAAGTTACTGACCCTGAATATATTGAAAGATTCAATCATTTTGCTTTTGATGAAGTTGTAAATGCTGATGAAAGTCTAGACACTAAGACTAGATATATGGCAATTCTTGCAACACTAATTGGTTGTCAAGGTACTGATGCTTACAGAGAAATGCTGGGTAAAGCACTTGATGACAAAGTTAGTCCTGTTGTAATTAAGGAAGTTGTATATCAAGCTACCGATTATCTTGGTTATGGCAGAACTCTTAATTTCCTAAACATTACTAATGAAGTATTTAATGAAAGAAATATTGAAATGCCACTTGAAAGTCAGTGTACAACTACACTTGAAGACAGACTTGAAAAAGGTATTGAGGCTCAAGCTACTATCTTTGGTGAACATATGAAAGAGGCTTGGAAAGCAGGTACTATTAACAAGTGGTTAGCTGATAACTGCTTTGGTGACTACTACACAAGAAAAGGACTTGCTCTAGCTGAAAGAGAAATGATTACTTTCTGTTTCTTATCTGCTCAAGGTGGTTGTGAACCTCAGCTTATTGCCCATTCAAAGGGTAATATGAATATGGGCAATGACAAAGAATTTTTAATTAAAGTTGTTTTACAATGTGTTCCATACATTGGTTACCCAAGAAGTCTAAATGCAATTAACTGCATTAATAAGGCTTGTGAATAAATTTAATTATAAAAATTGACCTACACATTAGCGTAATGCTTTTGTGTAGGTCTTTTTATATTTACTAATAACTATACCAGGTCAAATTTTATATTAATAACAACTTTTTTCTCATATTAATATACAACACCTAAAATGCAATTACTATAGACAAATATTACATATGCTTTGCTAATTATTACATTCTTTTATAAATTTCTACAATAACTTTAAAAGTTCATAATTTTAAGTTATAATACTGTATATGGGGGTATAATGATGAAAATTTTGATATGTGATGATAATAAAGTCATATGTAATGATATATCAAAGTATATTGAAAGCAACTTTGATTACAATGTATCGGTTGCAAATGACAAGAACAGTATTTATCATTACTTAAATGAAGATAAATTAGACTTATTAATTATTGATATTGTACTTGGTAAAATTAACGGAATAGATATTGCTAAGGAATTTACAAAGCAATTTCCAAATTTAAACATTATTTTTATTACGGGATACGGGGACACATACTACAAGGATATTTATAAAGATATTAATCCTTGTGGATTTCTTGAAAAACCTATACAGTATAATATTCTTAATTTTTTCATTAAACAAATTGAGTATCACTTTAATGCCAGAAACTCAAAGCTAAAAATTAAGTACAATTACAATAGCTATATAATTCCTTACCAGGATATTATATACATACAAAGTGATAAGAGGTTAAGTGTTATACACACTACTGCTGAAAAATTCAAGACTTATAAAAAGTTATCGGATATGTTGGAGGAATTACCTGATACTTTTATCAGATGTCATCAAAGTTTCATAGTTAATAGGGATTATGTTAGAAATGTAGAAGGTAATCAGTTTTTGCTAAGTTCAGGAAATGTAATTCCTATCAGTAAAAAATATTCTAAGAATGTAAAAGACTTATTTCTGCTAAACTATGGAGGTTAATAATGGTACTGATAATTGCTCAAACAATAATAGATTTGCTGACAACTGCAATTTTTCTGCAATATCCACTACAACTGCTTACATTAAAAAGAGACAAGCCAATATATAAAGTCATTTTATATATGTTTTACATAATTACAATGGTTGTTTCATTTTTATCAAGAATAAGTGAAGAAGTTAATAGTAACCCATTTAAACCGACTTTCTTGTTTGGTTTGTTAGCATTTGTATTTTACTTTTGCTTTAGCAACAAAGCTTCCCAAAAATCTATAGCTTACATAATGTTCATTATGTCGATGTGTGGTACTGAATTAATAGTAATGGCATTATTCACATTTATGGGATTTGACTTAGTAAATAACAAAGTAGCAAATACAGTAAGTGGTGTTGTGGCTATCTTGATGTTATGGTTATTGCTTTTATTCTGGAAGAGAATATTTAACAATAAGTTAGGTAATAAAAATTACTCATCAAATATGTGGCAATTTGATATAATCATTTTCTCACAACTTATGTGCAGTTCTACAATTACAATGTCAATATATAAAAACACCGATTTTGAATTATCAGGTTCTAACATTGTTCTATATTTATTTGTATTTTTAACCATAGTATCAATGGTTATTTGTGATATTGCGTTATACAAAGTTCTTCTTGTAAACTCAGAAAATCATGATTTGAAAGAAGAACTGGAACTTTCTAAAATCAAAAGTACATATGAAATGGAATACTACAACAAACTAAAAGATAATATTTCTGAAACAAGAAAGATGAATCATGACATTAGTAATATAATTACTGTTGTACAAAGTATGATTGATGACAACAAAGACTCTGAAAAGTATCTACAAGCAACTAGGATTATTGATGAATTAAGCAGTACACTTAGGAGTAATAAAATTAGAATTTTCTGTGAGAATGAACTTGTAAATATTATCATTATTAATAAGTACAAATCAATTAGTGAAAACAATATTGCTTTTACTGCTAATCTCACCATACCTAATAATATTAATATTAAGGATATTGACTTATGTAGAATCTTCACAAACATCATTGACAATGCCATTGAATCATGTATTCAAAATAATAACAGTGATAAGAATTTCATTGTTCTATCTGCTAATATTAGGGACGATAACTTTATTGTAAAATGTGAAAATTATTGTGATAAAGAGGTAGATTTATCTGATAAAAAAATTAAATCAACTAAGGATGGTCATTCCGGTTTAGGACTTGAAATTATCAGTAATATTGTTGAAACTTACTCAGGTTACATTACTACACATTATGAAAATAACATTTTCACTACAGTTGCATTGCTGAAAATATAATTTGAAATATTGATATAAGGAAATCCCGATTCAAATGAATCGGGATTTTTAGTTAGCTTATTTTTTGTTATATGAAGCCACATTATAAGAATCCAATAATGCTTGTTTTCTTTGATTATAAGACATTTTAGTCCATAGTTTTTTGTAGATAATTTGAGTATTCTTATGGATATTCACACAATTTTTTAATTCATCGTTAAGAATTGTATTATACTCTTTTTTACTAATTATCTTATATTTATCACTACTATCTTCATTCATATATCCACTAGCACCATTATAAAATCTATATTTATATTTTAATGGATAAGTGTTATTGGTTGCATCTTTTACGAATGCTGCATAATAATTTGATGTGATACTATCATTATCAATGTTTAATCTAAAATTTCCTTGCCAGAAACCAGAAGGTCCACTAGATACTGTACCAATACCATGAATTTCATATTGTTTAGATAATTTATTGTAATAATAATTTAAAGTATTTTGAAATACACCGTCATATTTTACTATTTTATTATCTTTAAAGGAGAAAACCACTGCATCTCGGTTCATTAAAGAACCTCCCTCTTCTTGAACAACAAGTTCATTTACACCGTCAAAATCTATATCAGTAAATTCAAATCCGGCTGCATAGCCTCTACCAATAGGACTACTTTCCTTTGGTAGCCATTGAGATTGATTATTCATCAATTCATTAATGAATCTATCCCTAACTTTATCAGCCATTTTATATTTTATTTTTGTAGGAATAATATAGTAACCACTAATATATTTTCCTTTTTTATTTAAACTTCTAATACAATACTGATAGATGTGACCTGCCTTAGGATTTTTATGTACAAATGTTGTTGATTTAGTATCAACTAGTTTTTTCCATCCTTTGTTTGTTTTTAATAATACTCTGTATTTAGGAATTTTATATTCCCCATCCCACTGGATTTTTATACCATTTTTCACTGTGGTAATAGTTCTAATAAATTGAGCCATATGAAAACAATTTAACTTTCCTTTAGGATTAATGCCACTGCAATTTTTTCCATTACTATTTAGGCATCTTACTGTATAGTAACGATTATTCATTGGAGCGTTATAATCTATAAAAGAATTGGTATTAGATGTACCAAGTGTTTTCCAATTTTTCTTCGTATTAGGTCTATAAAGAATTTTATATTTACTAATTCCTTTAACTTTACTCCATTGAAGTTTAGCTCCATTAAAAGCATTAGTGATTTTTAAAATTTTTGGTGCATTAAAATAAGTAACAGTTCTACCGTTTTGCATTTTACTACAACCATATTTATTAATACTTACAACATTAAAAGTATATTTTTTACCTGATTTCACTTTATTATATATAATATAATTCTTATTTGTATCACAATATTTCTTCCATTTACCGTTTACTTTTCGATAAACCCTATATTTATCAACACCTTTTACCTTTTTCCAACCAATTTTAATACCATTATATACACTGGAACATATGTTAATTGTAGGAAAAACAATTTTACCTGATGTTTTACCTGTTAATTTATAATTATAATGTATTCTTACATTAGAAATTCTTTCCTCTAAAAAATCACAATTATCTACAAGTTTCTTCCATTGTTTTCTATTTCCACCATAATAAATATCTTTTAACCTTTTACAATAATCAAAAGAATTTATTCCAATAGCCTGTACAGTTTTGGGTATAACAACCTTCTTCAAATTTCCACAAAAATAGAAAAACCCATCCATCATAATTTTTATACTACTAGGAATAGTCAAATATTCAATGCTAGAACGATTAAATATATGTTTCCCAACCATTTTTACAGTATTAGATATCTCAACAGTTTTTAAATTCTGTGATTCTTCAAAAGCACAAAATGATATAAACGACACTTTTGATGGAATTTTAAATATAAAGCCTGATTTATTAGCTGGATAATAAATTAATGTGGTTTTTGACTTATCATATAAAATACCATTAACCGTAGAATAATATTTATTTTTATTGTCAACAGTAATTGAAGTTAATTTAACACAACCATTTATTGCATAAATATTAAACCATGTAATATTCTTTCTAATATACATTTTTTTAATTTTGTTTGCATAGGAGTACCATGGTAAAGCTGTATAATCAGTCATTCTACCATTGCCTTCTATAACAAGGCTACCATCTTTATATAGTTTATATGTAACATTATTACCTTTGTCACCACAATTACCTTGTTCTACAACATCATTATCTTTACTAGTAGCATATACAGATTGGAAATTTACAGTTTCAAAAACGCTAAAAAATAATGCAACTGATAATAATATACTAAATATCCTCTTCATTTTAATTATGACCCCTTGTTAAATGAATATACTAATAATCAAGTAAATTAAACATTATTTGTAGTTGATACTAAAGTTTTGCTACCTGTCTTTAGGTTAACCATATATGTATATGTTCTAAGTAGTAGTGGTCGCCAACCCATACCACCTGTTGGTGAAAATACTTTTATTTCAATTAGAGCCATATCTCCATATGAACCCACTCCTACACCTACTGCATATGAATTATTTGGATCTGTACTTTTTACATAGGAACTAGCCTTAAATAATCTTTTACTCTTGCCTTTACCTATATAAGAAGAATATAAATCTTCATTATTAGATCCAACATCTTTTGCAAAAAGGCAATAATTATTTAAATTTGACTCTTTAAGATTATTTATACCTTTAACTTTTGTACATTTACCATTAGAAATAATTTTGTAGAATGAAGATGTTTCATATTTTTGTACTAAACCATATATACAATTCTTACCGGGTGTAAATGAATATATAGACTTATTTGAAATTTTCTTAATACCGGCACCTATTGAATTCATTTTATATACTACACCACTATAATACAGACCTGTGCCTTCATAAGAACCTACAGAAAATATAATATTTTTCTTAAATACGTGAGATGCAGTACAACTAATTGTACTATGACCATATTTTTTTATAGTTAATGTAGATGCTGTTTTTGATTTATTTTTACTTAAATTAAATCTTTTTATTGTAATTTTATATTTAGAACCAACTTCTTTAGTAGAGTAATAAAAAATATACTTACTATTGGAACACATATATGAATTACTGTAGGAATTTATTCTCTTAACTTTCTTATTAAATCTAATAAGCGTAAGTCCTGTATTATAATCACTAGAGATTATACCTTTATTACAAATTCCAACTGATTCATATTTACCCTTTTTCAAGTAAAATTTCTTATTGTTTTTTGGAATATAACACATTACACCCTTATTGTCATTAAAATATATTCTATTTTTATATGACAATAAATTGTCATTAGAGTAAAAGTTTATATTAGAGATAGTTTTCTTTTTCTTACCTGCAGAATTCACCCTATACAATGTGCTTTTTCCATTTTTATTTGAATCAACAAAGAAATAGTAACCACCACATTTTACAAACGTTCCAGTCTTAAAGCTATTAGCATCATTGGTAGCTGCACTAACTGTATTAGGCAAAACCAATATACTTACTAGCATTAAAATTGAAATAACAATTAAAAATAATTTTTTCATTTTTAATTCTCCTTTTAAGAAATGTTATTTTATGGGTTATCTATAACCCTTTTTCTTCATATATGAATCAATAGTAGCGATATTCTTAGTTTCGTATTTATTAAACACTGAATCACTGAAATCTTCCGGTTCTATATAACCGGAATACCAGCTCTTACCATCAAAATATGATTGAAGTGTACTGTCATTAAACTTACGTCCATGTCTTGCATAAATTTCGTTTAATGCAATGTTAAGATCAGTTCTATCTAAAAATTCAAGATCACTTTCTGTTACATATGAAATAGCAGAGTCAGGAAGAATATAATCATCAGAACTATAAGAAGAAGTTGGCTTTTCTCCCTTAGAAACATAAAGGGTAATTGTTTCATTATCGGCAATCGGTTCTCTGTATGAAGGAGTTTGTGATACTACATAGCCTTCATCAAGTTCAACTGAATATGTATATTTTATATTCCACTGATAACCGTCTTGATTTATCTTATTGATGGCTTGCATTTTATATAAGCCAACATAATTTTGTGTTAATCTATTTGCAACTGTTGTAGAAGTGGTAGTAGGTTCTGTTGTTGAAGTAGTTCCTGTGGTTGTATCTGAAACTGAAGTTGAAGAATTTAATACTTCATCAGAACTATTACTATCCTTATTAAATATAAAGAAAAATAAACATACACACACTGCAACTACTGCAACACCTACAGCGACAATAGCAATAATTATACTAGTGTTATTCTTTTTAGGTGGTTGGGTAAATGTTGATGTTTCATTGTAATGCACAATATCATCACTGTAATTATCATCATAATCAAAATTTGTATTTTGATTACTATTATCATATACCGGTTCATTATCATCAGAATGTAATTGGAAACCACACCTTTGACAATATTTTGAACAGTCATCATTTTCATAACGACAATTTGGACAAATCATTATAAACACTTCCTATTAATAATATGTAAATATTATACATTATTAATAGTGAAATGTAAATATATTTGTCGTAATTAGCTTAAATTTTGTAATATTTATCCTAAATTAGTAGTTGAAAGTGGTTTTTTGTATTAATGATAAATTTTTCTTTTTGCATTTTGCTGATTTCGTAGGACAAGGCACTTCTATCTACATTAAGGTAATCGGCTAATTCTTGGCGATTATAGGGAATATCAAAGGTAGTAGAATTATTTGATTTTGACACATAGGATAGGTATGACAATAATTTTTCTCTAATAGTTTTAGGGGTGGTTATAAGAATTTTCTTAGACAAGTTAAGGCACTTTACTGATGAGATTGTTAGTAAATTTTTGATTATACTATTATGATAAGTACACACATTACTGCATAAATTAAGAATTTTATTAATTTCAAAGAATACTACTTTTGAATTTTTTGCTGACACCACATCAACTAAAATTGGTTCATTTATAATACAAGCATAATTTTCTCCGAAAATCTCCCCTACTGTTACAGTATCAATTATGTTTCTATTACCCCACACATCATTATTTTCTATTATTATATTGCCATCAAGTACAAGTCCTATTGATTTTACATTCTGTCCTGTAGTGAAGATATACTCACCTTTATTATATTCTTTTATAGTTGGTTTTAGGCAATGCAATAAGTTATTTAATTCTTCAACAGAAATATTATTAAACAATAATGAATTTTCTAGGACTTTTATGTTCTCTTGATTTAAAAGTTTTTCTTGTAATTTCAAAATAGTAAATTCATCCTTTTTAGATTTTGTTGTAGAAACAACATAATTATAATTGAAAATATATTATACTAACCTCACAGAGTCAAGGGACTTTGAAATTTTGGAGGTATATATAATGGAAAATAAAATGTTTTGTTATCAATGTCAAGAGACTGCTAACTGTAGTGGTTGTACTCTAAGTGGTGTATGTGGTAAAACACCTGACACAGCAGTTATACAAGATTTGTTGGTATATGTAAGTAAGCTGCTTTCTACTGTTACTACACAGTTAAGAAAAGAAAATAAGGTTATTGATAAGGAAATTAATCACCTTATTACACTTAACCTATTTACAACAATTACCAATGCAAATTTCGACAAAAAGGTAATTGAAGATAGAGTTACAGAAACCTTAAAGGTTAAGGAAGAATTACTTTCTAAGGTTATGGATAAAGAGACTTTACCTAAAGAAGTATTTTGGAATGGGAACAAAGATGAATATGAAAGCAAAGGTAAAGCTGTTGGTGTACTTTCTACTAAAGATGAAGATGTTAGAAGTTTAAGAGAGCTAATCACTTACGGTTTAAAGGGCCTTTCTGCTTACAGTAAACATGCTAATGTGCTGATGAGTGACAATGAAGAACTTGATGCATTTTTACAAAGTGCATTAGCTAAGACACTTGATGACAGTCTATCTGTTGAAGAATTAATCAGTCTTACACTTGAAACAGGTAAATATGGCGTTGATGGTATGGCTATGCTTGACAAGGCTAACACATCAACTTATGGCAATCCTGAGATTACTAAGGTTAATATTGGTGTACAAAATCGTCCCGGTATTCTTGTTTCAGGTCACGATTTAAAGGACCTTGAAATGCTACTAAAGCAAAGTGAAAATTCAGGTGTTGATATTTACACACATTCAGAAATGCTACCTGCACACTACTATCCACACTTTAAAAAGTATTCTCACTTTGTTGGTAACTACGGTAATGCTTGGTGGAAACAGAAAGAAGAATTTGAAAGTTTCAATGGTCCTATCCTAATAACTACTAACTGTATTGTGCCACCTAAGAAAAGTTATATTGACAGACTATTCACTACAGGTGCTACAGGTTATCCGGGTGTTAAGCACATTGATGGTGGCATTGGTGAAGAAAAAGACTTTTCAGAAATTATTGAACTTGCAAAGAAATGTCCACCACCTACAGAAATTGAACAAGGTGAAATTATCGGTGGCTTTGCACATAATCAGGTACTTTCACTTGCAGATAAAATTGTTGACGCAGTTAAAAGTGGTAATATTAAAAAGTTTGTTGTTATGGCAGGTTGTGACGGTAGGGCAAAATCCAGAAACTACTACACAGACTTTGCAAAGGCTTTACCTAAGGATACAGTTATTCTTACAGCCGGTTGTGCTAAATACAAGTACAACAAGCTAAATCTAGGTAATATTAATGGTATTCCTAGAGTTCTTGATGCCGGTCAATGCAATGACTCTTATTCACTTGCAGTAATTGCACTAAAATTAAAAGAAGTTTTTGGACTTGATGACATTAATCAGTTACCTATTATTTACAATATCTCTTGGTATGAACAAAAGGCTGTTATTGTACTACTAGCATTATTATACTTGGGTGTTAAAAATATTCATCTTGGTCCTACACTACCGGCTTTTCTATCTGAAAATGTAGCAAAGGTACTTATTGATAACTTTGGTATTTCCGGTATAGGTACAGTTGAAGATGATATTGAATTATTCTTCGGAAAATAATATAAAGTAAAGATCCACCGGCTTAGCCGGTGGCTTTTCTTTTAACGCCTTAAAGGCTATGTTACTAGCTTCGTCTAAA
>CAKSNZ010000015.1 GCA_934476515.1 uncultured Ruminococcus sp.
AACAGTATGAGTGGCTGTGGATCGCTCTGCTGTTCGTCAGCGGCTTCGGAGTTGTGACAACTACTGTTTATACTAAAAAAGAAAATCTGTGAAATAACAGATAGCTAACCATTTAAGGATGGCGGTAGCGGAGCTTCCGCTGCCGCCTTTTCCTTACGAAAAGGATTTCTTCGGAAGTCCCTTTCCGAAAGGCGGCAAAAAAAGCGCTTTGCCGATTTTCGGAAAGAAATCGAACAAGGAGAAATCAAATGGACGAACAAGAAAAAGAAATTGAAGAAATACTCAGAACATTTGACAAAGCACCTTCGCCTTCGTCAGAGAATAGTGTTCAAAATCAAGCATAGCAAAACAATAAGCAGCCTCGGCAAATTTCCCAAAAACCAACTGACACCGAACGGATTGCCCGCACATCAAATCAAACAGAATACAAAAGACAAGCTCAGTCAAGCAAAGGCAGGTATCTCTTCCCTACACGCAAAACCGCAATAAAGCGAAGAAAAAGGCAAAGAGCTGTGATTGTTTCGTTATTAGCACTCCTTTTTGTTGTTCTGATTATTGTGCTGATTTGTAAAGGCTGCTCCGGCAGAACAGATGCGCTTGCCGGCAAATGGGATTTTGATGGGACTACTGCCTATGAATTTGACGGCAAAGGCAGCGGTGCAATGCTCCTCACCCTTGCAGATTATGATTTTACAGAGAGGATAAACAAATGGCATTCGATTTTAAGAAAGAATATAAAGAGTTCTATATGCCGAAGAATAAGCCGCAGATTGTGACAATTCCAAAGGCAAATTATATAGCGGTACGAGGTAAAGGAAATCCTAATGAAGAAGGCGGAGAATATAAAACTGCTATTGGTGTTTTGTATGCTGTTGCATATACTCTCAAGATGAGCTATAAGACGGATTACAAAATAGAAGGATTTTTTGAATATGTTGTACCACCGCTTGAGGGCTTTTGGTGGCAGGACAATGTTGAAAGTATAGATTATACTGATAAATCAGCTTTCAACTGGATTTCTGTTATTCGTCTGCCTGATTTTATTACAAAGAAAGATTTTGATTGGGCGGTGGAAACTGCTTCAAAAAAGAAAAAGATGGATTGCTCTGGTGCAGAGTTCTTGAGTATTGACGAAGGTTTGTGCGTACAGATAATGCATATAGGAGCGTTTGATGATGAACCTGCAACCGCGGCGATGATGGATAAATATCTTGAAGAAAACGGTTATGTAAATGATTTTACTGATGAGCGACGCCATCACGAAATCTATTTATCAGACCCAAGAAAAGTTGCACCGGAGAAATGCAAAACGGTAATAAGACACCCAATAAAAAGGCGTAAATTGCTTGGAAATGAGATACAATAATGAATGTAAATTTTGGATTTTCATATATAGGTTTAATATTTTTATTGATGCTGATGCTACCAAATATTGTATGGAGTAAAAATAAGCCGAAAGATTATGATAAGTATGTGAAAAATGAAAACAGGGTACTGCTGTTATTTGAAAGAGTGGGAGAAATTTCTGTAACCTGCTTGTCATTGATATTCAGAGATTTTAATATCAATGAAATATCCGGTTGGACTGTAATACTTTTGATTGCATTTGTTTTGATGGTCTTATATGAGGTGTATTGGATTAGATATTTCAGAAGTGCTAAGACAATGAAGGATATGTACAGCAGCTTACTGGGTATTCCGGTGGCAGGTGCAACATTGCCAGTATGTGCATTTTGTCTATTGAGTATATATGGCAAAAACCCGTTTTTATTTGTTGCAGCAATCATATTGGGGATTGGACATATTGGAATACACTTGAATCATAAAAAAGAAATCGAGTAAAATGAAATTAGGTCGGAGGACAACTAATGGCATCAAGTAAAGAATATTTGAAATTTATATTAGAACAGTTGGCAGAATTGGACGAGATTACTTTCCGTGCGATGATGGGCGAATATATTATTTATTATCGTGGTAAAATTGTCGGCGGAATTTATGATGACAGATTACTTGTAAAACCGATAAAATCAGCAATTTCATATATGCCGACAGCTACTTATGAATTGCCGTATGATGGGGCAAAGGAAATGCTGCTTGTAGAAGATGTGGATAATAAGAAATTTTTAACAGGACTATTTAATGCAATGTACGATGAATTACCAGCACCTAAGCCTAAAAAGAAAAAGTAGACAGATACTATTGATGGAGCGATAGGTATATAAAAATTATGGAAACAAAGCCAAGGTTTTTATATTTACAAAAGATTTTACTGGAAAGAACCAATGAAGAAAATCCTCTTTCCACAACACAGTTAATTAGTATATTGAATGATGAATATGGAATATCTGCACATAGAACGACAGTCACAAAAGACATTGCAGCACTTCAGGAGTTTGGAATGGACATTGTTACTATCCATTCTACTCAGAGCAAATACTTTGTAGCCAGCCGAAAGTTTGAACTGCCGGAGCTGAAACTGCTGATAGATGCAGTAGAGTCATCGAAGTTCATTACAAAGAAGAAAAGCGAAACGCTGATTGAGAAGATACATACGATGACCAGTCCGGGGCAGGTGGCAAAGTTGAAGCGTAATAATTATGTGGTCAATCGAATTAAGCCAGATAATGAGCAGATATATTACATCATCGACGCTATAAATGAAGCCATTAACGCAGGTAAACAGATTTCTTTTCAGTATTATGATTATACCGGATTAAAGAAAAAGGTTCTGAAGAATAAGGGCGAGATTTATAAGCTGAACCCGTATAAACTTCTCTGGTGTGGGGACTATTATTATGTTCTCGGATACTCTGAGAAGAAAAGCAAGGTTATCAATTTCAGGGTAGACCGTATTGCTTCCAAGCCGGAGATACTGGATAAGGATATTATTCCTATGCCTGATGATTTTGATATTGAGAATTACACAAAAGAAGTATTCTTTATGTTCTCAGGCGAGAAAGTCCTTGTGGATTTACGATGTGATAACAGTCTGATGAAAACAATGGTTGACCGTTTCGGAGAAGATGTGAAAACCCTTGCGTATGATATGACTTCTTTCAGGGTACAGACCGAAGTATCAGCCAGTCCAACCTTTTTTGGTTGGGTATTTGGTTTTAATGGCAAGGTACAGATACTTGCACCGGAACAGTCAATGCGGAGCATATAGCTCGCAGAGGTATAAACATCAACACTATTACGTTGTGGATTGTATTCTGCAAATATTGTTCTCATTGTATCAAATCTCCTTATCATTCAATCAATCATTTCTTACAAAAATCAGAAGCGTTTCAATCAGTTCACCATGTCATTTTCATTTTGTGCTATAATGTGTTATCAGTTTTTTTGCCCTTGTATTTGCCCTTATCAGAGTTCGTAAACACTGGTGGGACGATATAACACAAGGGAAACAATAAGGGAAAGCTCACCTGCGCCAAACTTAGTGTTTTCAAAGGCTTGAGAGATATTTGATAATAAAATATAACAATTATTAAAACCCTTGGAATACATGAAATCTCAATTCCAGTTTGAGGGTAGGGGAGTAAAGGTAATCCAATATGCAGACGATATCGTACTGTTAGCAAAGAGCAAACGAGCAAGCGAAAGATTGCTTGAAACAAGCACAAGGTATCTTGAGAAGAAATTAAAACTCAAGGTAAATACCGAGAAAAGCTGTGCGGTAAGTGTGTATTCAATCCAAAATTTTAAGTTTCTCGGCTTTGCAATGGGAAAGAACAGAAAGGTGCATATATCCGAGTTCATCCAGAAAGCCAAAGACAAACTGAGAAGACTTACTTTCCGAAGTCAGGGCAGAAAACTTGACTATGTATTACACAACATTAAGGTGTATATGCAAGGCTGGCTGAATTACTATGGAATAGCGGAAATGAAGAGCACAATGGAAGATTGGAACAGGTGGTTACGCAGAAGAATACGGATGTATATCTGGAAGCAATGGAAGAAGCCGAAAACAAGGGTAGAAAACCTAAAGAAATTAGGGATGTCTAAGTGGCAAGCTTACCGAAACGGAAACACGTGAAAAGGCTACTGGGTAGTTGCAGGAAGCAGAACATTAAACCACACCATTACAAACGAAAGACTTGCACGCAGGGGATATTATGACATATCCAAAGCGTACAAGTCTATGCACTCAATATGATTGAACCGCCGTGTACCGAACGGTACGCACGGTGGTGTGAGAGGTCGGCTACTCAACTAATGGGTAGCCTCCTACTCGATTTGTTTTTTAAATTTTTGAGTATAAAAAGCCTATCATTAGTTTATTATTAATCTCTTGTTTTACAAGGTTATTACGACCGATATTTTCTATAAGAAAATTTTCAATATCATCACCATTTACATAACTGATGTTTTGTGGGTTCTGTTTGACTATATCAGGATAATCATTACTGTCAATAGGGAAAATTCCAAAGCTATCTTCAGAATTATAAACGGTATATTCACTATAATTATGCATTTTCTACTCCTTCTATTATATATTCTCTAGGAGTTCCAAAAGATTCTATAGCATATCCATATTTACTTAATGCTTTATTTAATGAGCCTATGCTCATATCGCTATCCCTAGGCTTTTTTCGAATATCGCCAATACATTCTATGATTTCTCTAGAAAGCATCTTTAATGTTTTTTTATCCATTGTATTCATTGTTTTGTATTTTCTGATAATTTTATCTACCTCATTATCAAAGGAAGCATCAAGTATATTCACTTTGCTAAAATTACAGTTTGGAAAGTATTCTAATATGAACTTTGCAAAGTTAGTCATATATTGTTCGTTATTATAATTCATTTCTTTATCTCCTTTTTCATCAAGAAAATTAATAAGTGTTTCTTGATAATTACGATCTATTTGTAGTTTGCTTTTACAGAAACTATTTATAAGCAGTTTATTATTATATATAAACATTGGGTGTTCAAGCTTTGATAAACTATTAGAATTAAGAGTACTATTTACAATAGAATTAAATTCACTTATTTGATTAGAAGTGTTTGTAAGTGACCTCTTTAATTCGTTGATAGTTGGAACAAAGAAATAAACATTAATTTTCTCGTTGCTTTTAACCCTCTTTCTTCCTATCATCTGCTTTATTTCAGGAATGTTTTGTTCAAAAACAACAATATTTATATTATTATTTTTTATATTAATTCCAACATCCAGTACTTTTGTTGTAATTAAAATTCTACTATCAAGCCTCTCATTGTTTATGAGATTGTTATATAGTTTACTGCCTTTTTCTGATTCGGCTGTAAAAAATTCTGGACTGAGTTTTTGCAGTCTGTTAAGTAAATCTTTTCCTTTATTTTTATTATTAATAAAAATTAGCCAATACTGATCTTCTTTACTGTTTTCGATAATATCAATAAGTGAATTTTCATTATGAAAAAAGAAGGGGGTTATATGGTTGTAATCTTCCTGCATAACTAAAAAAGTCATATTGGTGTACATTTTTTCCTTTTGCCAAATCAAGTCGACACATTCTTCGGGAGTAGCAGATAAATAAATTCTTCTACAGTGGTTGAATTTTTGAATAATCAAATCAAGAATTTGTTCGGTAAATTGATTAAAGGTTGCATCTGAAGTGAAGAAGTGAGCCTCATCCATTATTACATAAGCATAATTAGATTCCTTGAATTTATTTACTATATTCAAAAATTTTTGATATGTACAAATATCTATATTCCCAAAATTAATAATACCATGTAGCCCTTCCTTAGTATAATTTTGATTGTAATCCTTAACTAAAAATTCATCTCCCTTACTGTTTTTGTTGCTATTGCATTTAATAGCTCTTTTTTTGACTTGATCTTCTAATGCAGTTCTATTGCATAAGTATAGAACTTTTTTATTTATTGCATTAGCTGATGGTAAGCAACTATCAAAGATAAAAGTTGTTTTACCTGTTCCTGTTTGTGAAATAATAAAGACAGATGAATTTTTGCAAATATTATTAACACCTTCTGTTTCTATTACTTTGTTTAAATAACATTTGTCAAGGTAATAACACTTAATTTTTCCTTCATCACCAATGGATTGTGCTCCGAAACCTGTTTTGTGATAAGGGTTTCTGACAGATTTTTCTTGTTCTTTGATGTCTTGCCAAAGACTTTTTTTTACTATTGTAGAATACAAAATATATTCCTCCTTTAAAATAATTGTAGATATTGTTTCTACACAAATTACTATAACATAAGTGGATTTTTGTTTGTGGATATAGGAAATGCGAAAAAATTATTTTTAGATAATCATAATATTATTCATTATTGTAAAGGTTAGTACAAAAAATTATTAAGTAGAGTGTATATATAGTAAAAGGACAAAAATTTTTGTCCGACAAAAAATTATCACCCTATTCACTAATTAAATGAATAGGGTATATTTGTGATTATAAGCCGGTTTCTCTTAACTCCTTTTTATATTTATAAAAACTTTTTCTTGATATACTGGCTTGCTTAATAGTTTCGGTATCGTTAAGAGAACCACCGAAAGATACATTATGTTTAAGGATAATTTTTTTGGCATTTTTTGATTTCTGCGTTTCATATTTTGAACCAACAGGATGACCTATTATTTTGCCATTAAGTTTTGCAGTTTCTATGCCTTCCTTAGTTCTTTGCCTTAGATCATTAACTTCTTTTTCTGATTGTTCAAATGCAAGTTTAATTTGTTCTTTAGCAAGTTCCATTAGATATTTATTAACGCCTGAAAGAATAAGGTCAACTTTGTTTCCTGTTAATGATATTTGATTAAGCATTGCCTTTTTGTATGTATCGGTATTAATGTGTGGTTCTTTCAAAAAAACAAGAGATATATCTTTTCTGTAAAGTTCCTCATATAATAGGAACCCTTCATCTGCATTTCTACTCATTCTACTTACTGAGTCAAAGATTATCATATCACCGGGTTTTATTATCTTTAATAATTTTTCTAAAGATTTTCTTCCTTGAAATTTTGTGCCGGTAAATATTTCTTTGATTATAATTGCATTTGGATATTGAGTAAGAATGTTTCTGACTTGTCTGTCAATGTTTTGCTTTTTAGTGGAAATACGACAATAGCCATATTGTTTCATTATTACCTCCAATAATTTTAGTGGTAAATCTAACGGTCGTTAATAATACACTATTTTTTATTGCATATATTAAATAGTTATTAAAGGACTTTACTACTTTTTAAGTATAGGTTAGATTTACCACTATATTTTATGCTACATGAATTTTGTCTTTAGTTTTCCTTAGACTGTTCATTGCTTTTGAAAAAGTATCAAAAGACATTTCTTCAATAGAACTGATTCCGTATCTTTTAAATACAGAATTTATATCAACACCGGTTCTGTTAAGTTCAGAATATAAATTTCTAACTTGAGTGTCTGACAGAACAGTATTGTTAGTTTTGTGATTATTACGCATTTCATATACGGTTGAATTATCTTCAACTTTAATAATCTTTAGTCCTACAATTTCTTTCTTGTCATTGTAGGAAATAGAAGATACTTTGAAATGATCGTAACAACAGAATTTGTCACCTCTGCGTTGAATGGTAACTTTAGAAGCAGGTATCCAAATAAATGGGGCAGAGTAAAGTTCTCTGCCAATACCAATGTTTACTGCTGCTCTTTTAAATGCATCTGAAGCTTGTGATTTCTCTTTTTCTGTATAACCTGATACACCAACATCTTCTTTTGCAATCCATTGTTGAGTTTCAGGATCTTTAATCTGAATTGTGCAATAAAGATTACCTTCAATGCAAGTGTGTTGCCTTTGCCAACCAAAGATGCCGAAACATTCATCAAGAATTTGCATATCAACTCTTGCATTTTTGTAAAGCAACAAACTTAGTCCTTTTTCATTGACCATACCTATTCGACATTCAATTTCATTAGCATATAATGTTCTAATATTCATTTTTCCTCCTTTTGTTTACAGAAGACTTTATTTTGTCCTGAACAGTTTGAGTTATTATATCCATATATGATTGATCGTTATGTAGCCATTCTTGATAACAACCATCTAGTGGATATTGTTCTTCATATAAAGATTTAGCTTCTTCCTGAGTAAAATCTATACATTCAAAGACACATACAATATCCTCTTTTATGGTTAATTCATATGCATATTCAATTACTGCTTCAGCTGTTTTTGACTTTAATTTAGAAATAAAGTCTTTAAGTTCTTGTGATACCTTGTCGTATAAAAGTTCATTGTAATCTACATTTTTCATATTATTAACCTTTATACTGCTTTAATTTGAAATCGCCTTGAAACAGTTTTCTTAAGAAACTGATTGTAAATATTAGGCAATTCTTTGTGTAACCTTTGAGAGTCCAGCCTTACAGTTTCAACATTGTTCCACTTAATCCTGTGGGTATCATTTTCAGCAAATTCAGAATCTTCCATTTTAATCTGTATTTCCTGTTCAATTTTCTTCTTTTCTTTTTCTAATTGAGAAATCTCACTAATCAGAGAATCCCTTTTAGATAGTTTTTCATCAAAGCCTGTCAGCTTAATAACATCTTTGTTTTCAGCAATAGGAAACATTGATGATATTATGTTGTCACTTGAAGATGAACCATCAGGTTCAGGCATAATGCCTTTCAGCACATTGTTTTGCCAAAAGTCATATTCAATAGAAACAATATTGTTGATAATATCATCATTCCATGTTAGCTTTCTATATACAAATTCTTTGCCAAGAATTACACGTGCAATGTACCAAGTCTTTCTACCTGTACAATACATATAGTGATAGCATTGCATAACATAGGAAATAGGAATTTGTCCATTTTTCCACTGTGATGCATTGAGAATGTTTGTTGTTTTACATTCAAGACCTGCATCTTCACCTATTACTAATCTATCAACATCAGCTAACATAAAGGGGTGTTCAGTTGAACGATACATAAAGTTAGACTTTCTAACTTTTAGCCCTGTTTCTTCCATAAATCTTCTGGCACAATAATCTTCAAGGTCATGTCCGATTCTTGTTGCTTCATTGTTAATTTCGGTGATAGTATCAGTAGTTTTGTCCTGATAAATTTTAACAGGACTACTGTACTTATTAACACCACAAATGGCTCCAACATCAGAGCCACCTATTCCTGTTTTTCTTAATCTAAGCCATTCGTTGTGACTTAAATTTTTTGTAGGTATCTTTGTAAAGCTCATATATAATTTCTCCTTTATGCTGTGTAAAGCATTTTGTAAGCCTTATCAATCATAGGATTACCATTCATTGTTTTTGCAAAAATGTTTTCCTGATAGTTCATATTCTTTCTAAGTGGTGATGCATGTGTAGCAAAGTCAGATACTGCATTAATGAAACGATAAGCGTTTTTGCCTACACCTTTAAGGTCAGGTGCATTATAATAACGAGACCTTAAATCATTACGAAGTTTTTGAATATTCTTTTCTTGAAGTGGGGTAGGGTTGTCCTTTATAGGAATAAGCATTTCAATATACTCTTCAACTTCTTTGTCAGAAAGTTTTATCTTGCTTAATGAATCAAACTCTTTGCCAAGTTCGTTCATATAACTTTGTGCAAGGAACAATGTGTTCTTTGCTTCTTCAAGTTTTAGGTTAATATCTCCTGTATGGATCATAGACCAACTTCTTTTTGCGGAACTTAAACATAGGTTAAGGGTATTACTGCAAACAACTCTAATAGGTGTCATTGCAACCTTAACTGCACCTGAACCGTCATGGGTATTGCTAAATACAAGGTAAGGATAAATTTGTTCTCCACCGATAATATATTCTTGAGGTAGCCTTGCTAACATCCAAACAGTTTTGCCACCTTTAAGTGAACCGGCAGTTTCATATCTTACACCTTCACCAAGCAAAGCATCAGTAAATGCAAAGGCTTCATCATTTTGAATTACCTTGTATTTGTCACTTACTACACCTAAAGCCTTGTTGTCAATATCTCTGACATTAGCTTTGTAACCGGGAATAAGCTGATTTGATTCAGTAAAGATAGGCTTTTGCTGAACTTTCCAATCAAGACCTGCTAATATTAAGGCATCCTTAGAGGTAGGTGCTTCCATTACCTTTGTACCAAGACCATGCCAAGGCTTTTCTCTTACATAAAACATTGTTTCAACATTTGCTGCCATAAAAATCTCTCCTTTTAATAATTTTAATATTGTTTATATAGCTGCTTAATAACGAAGATAATAAGTATATTATTATCATTATTCACTACTATAGTATTTGTTTGATTTTTCTGAGATTTACATAAAAATTACCCCATAGGCAACTAAGCCTATGGGGTTCTATGTTCCTATGTTCCGTGTTCTTGAAACGGAACTAGTCCGGTCATATGCAAGTATATATTATACACTTGTTTTTATGTAATTCTGCAATTTGCTTATGTATTTAATCAAAAAGAGAAATATATATGATTAATAAGAAATGTATATTATATGTTCAATAATGGAATGAGTAGATAAAACATTAATTAAAAAAGTTTCAGGATTGAAAGCCTGAAACTAAAAGATAAAAGCAAAAAATAAGCGTGGGAAAGGACGGTATGAGGCACGCTTCATTTTTTGACTTGAAAGCTTTTAGAAAAGGTAATAAAAAGTGGGGCGTGCCTCATAGCGGAATTTCACACGCTTATTTCTGAATTAATAAAATTCTTTATGTCAGTAATTATCTGTCCACAAAATATTTTAATGGGTGCAATAAAAATATATGGGATAATAAGATTTATAATTTTTAAATTCAAACCAAAACTTCCCATTTGCCGTATCTTTTTCCACTTTCTCTGCGAATATAGTTTTTATCCTGTAAGGATTTCATAATTCGCTTTATGGTGCTGAGAGACTTTCCGGTTGCTTGAGCAAGCTCTTGTTGTTTAACATTCGGATTTTTTGCAATCAATTCTAAAACTGCAAGTTCATCTAAAGTACATTCCAAAGTGTCAAATTGAGACTTTGGAACTTTAGAATTGACACTTTGGGAATTGCTTTTATCCTCAAAATCAATGTGCATATATCTGTTCTTTAATTCATAATTGGTATCTAACAAAAGATTAGAAAAGAACATTTCCAAAAACTTAGTCGTTGAATGAACGCCTTTTTGCAAGTTGTTGTAATTTGCACGAACCAAAGCATTTCGGAAATACCAAGAATTTTTTTCAAATGCATCATTGTTTACGCTAAATCCGAATGTTTTCATATATTTTATCATAAATACAGCAGTTGCACGGGTGTTTCCTTCGCTGAATGGGTGAATTTGCCAAATATCGGAAGCAAATTTTGCCAAATGTTTTACAGCTTCATCTACGGACAAGTCTTCGTAAGAAAACTGTTTTTCGGTGGAAAAATCGTAATCCAAAGTTTCCTTAATACTGTTCCAATCTGCATAGATGACAGTATCACCGTTCAGTACCCACTCTTTCTTTGTAATGTTATATTCTCTAACTTGACCTGCGTGACTGAATACACCTTGAAATAATCTGCGATGAATTGAAATCCACTCAGCAGGGGAGAACTGAAACGCTTTTTCGCCCAACAGTTTTGCGATTCTTGCTGAAACAATATCTGCCTCTTTGGTTTCGTTTTCTGCCTCTGTGCGTATAGAACGATGTTCATAATAACTGTGAATACGTTTTTGTGCTTCGTCAATTGTGATTTTACCTTCAATATGTTCTTTGGCGGTGTCTAACAAATAGTCAGAAGTATTCAGTCCGTCAACAGCTTGCAAGCCGATAGCAGTTTGCCATGCTTTGCTTTTTTCGGCTTTGTTGGGTTCGCCTTGTTTTATATATTCTCCAAGTTCAAATTGCCAATTTTTATCGGACATATTTGTACCTCTTTTCGTTATCATAATTTTTCAGCCTTAGATGTTGTATATCCTTCATAGTAGTAACTGTAGTCAATACTTTTCATATGTTTTGTCAATATTTTCGAGTACCATATTTGCATATCCAAAACGAATTATCGTTTCTGATTATGGATTTCTTTTAAATCTTCAATAGCAAGAACAGGATCCATTGTGTGAAAAATCATATAGTTGCGTTTCATGGTCAGGGCAGGGGCTTGTTTATAAATCTTTGCACTGCCCTCACCGTTATAATGATGCCAATAACGGTAGATATAGCCTATCCAGTATAACATATCATCAGAGAATATTTCTCCTTTTCTTGTAAGCATTTCACCTGCATAGGCGGCAACTTCATCAAGTAGATATTCTTCTCCTGCTTCAAATATGCTCTTATCTGTTTTATAAGTTTTTGCATAATGCCACATCTTAGATATAACAATGTTTCTATAAAATATTATATCTAATGCTATACTTTGTGTCAATGAAGCTTGTTTTAAAACTGACCTAAAATTATCGTACAAATGAGGGGGATAAAGTGAGGGAGCATACGGCGGTTAAATCCTTTATAATGTGCAGAAAAAGAGAATAAAACTTTGATATGCACATTATCATATTGACTTCTCAAAGTCCAAAAGCTATCAGTCACACGGTTTATGGTACATAGGATATATTCATTTTGTAATGTCTGTACAATCTGGGGCAGGTCAGTAGTTTTATGTTTTATTGTTAATGAAAAATAATTAAAGAATTATATATTGTTTCAATGAAAGTTAAATAAAATATAACCTGCAAGGCTCTAGTCTTGCAGGTTTATACTTTTGTGAATTTTATTATGAATATAAATTTATAATGTGATAGATTACAGAATTTCAATCCTAAAACTAAAAGATAAAAGCCAAAAAATAAGCGTGGGGAAGGACGGTATGAGGCACGCTTCATTTTTTTGACTTGAAAGCTTTTAGAAAAGGTAATAAAAAGTGGGGCGTGTCTCATAGTGGAATTTCACACGCTTATTTTCGTATTAATTATTATCTAGATATGTTTCTGCATAGTCATTTTCTAATGGCTCATTAGCTTCATAACTTGAAAAATCTTGGCTTCCTGTATCTTCTACTGTAATTTGGTTACTGCCTTCTTCCATTGTTATATGTTGGATTAGACCATAACCTTGTTTATACCATATTGCATAGATGCCTTCATCATTTTCATCTATGTAGAAAGCTGATGGCTTACCAAATGTTCCGGCTGAGTAGATTTTGCCGTCATTTATGGCATATACTTCATTAAACCAACCTAATTCACTTTCACCATATGAAACAATAAGTTCATCAATACCATCCTTATTAAAATCATAAAAAGAATATCTTGTTTCTTGTCCATATTTATTATAGATCTTATTTAGGCAGTCATAATAGAGTTCATCATATGATTCTTCTGGTTTAGTAGTTTCAGGTTCAGTAGTAGTCTCTACTTGTGTTGTAGTTGTTGTAGCACTGTTGGCATTATCATCTGTTTTCGGATTTACGATATTAATAATTAGTAATACCGTAGCTACTATTATAATTACTATTACTAAAATCAGCATTATAATGCCCTTATTGCTATGTGACTTTGACTCTAGTTCTTCTTTATATAAGTAAGCAGGATCATTCCCAGGTACTTGCTCACTTTTATCAATAACCTCTACTTTGTTTTTAGTAGCTTGTTCATTTTGTAATGCCCTTTTTGAAACAGGTTCGCCACATTGATCACAAAATAATGATCCTTCTTCTAATTTGTTACCACATTTTTTGCAAAACATTTTTACCTCCAATTATAAATAATTACTTTCGTAAAGTGTCAAGCAATATATTAGTTCCTTCAACAGATAGAAATACATCGGTTGTTTTTAGATCGTCAACACTTAAATCTGTTAATGAAAATCCAAGGCTTGTATCAAAAGATTCTCCACTGGCTATTACTTCATTATTTCTATTACCTACGCCATCATAATGAATACCATTTACATATAATTGAACATTACCAATCATTATAAATCATTTATCACTTTTGCTTATGTTTTTAATTTTACATTTAACGTTTATAATTGGATAATCATCTGAATCATTATAAGCATCAGTAACATGAATTTCCCAATTCTTTGAATCTACAGTTGCGTTCATATCGTAATATGAAATTGTTTCATTATCATTATCATAAGCACCTTCTTTTTCACCGAAATAATCACCGAGTATATATGTTTCAATTCTATTTCCTTGATAACCTTTGTCAGATGATGCTATTTGTTTTTCATCAATTGTTTTAACGTTCAATCTACCGTTATCGTCAATAGTAATTTGAGATATTTCTTGATAACCCATTGTTCGCCATACGGAAATGACACCATCACCGTTAATATCGTAACTTGTAACTGTTGTATCAGAACCGTAATTTTCGTAATATTCATCTATTTGTTGATTATATAGTTCCTTTAACTTTTCATCAGTCAAACTGTCATCATCGGAGTCATCATCACTATAATCACTATCATCATCGTCATAATCATCACTATTACTGTCATCATTGTCATTATCTTCAGTATAGCTATCATCATCAGAATCGGTATCATTGTTATCATAATCAGTTGATTGGTCACTATAATCATTGCTATCGGTATCTGAAAGTGCACTTTGAAGATTTGATAATTTGTCATATAGAGTTGAATTAGAATTGTAGTCTTTTACAAGACTGACAATTAAGACTGTTGATACAATAGAAAGTACAAATAAAATAACTGCTACTGTAGTATACATTCTTTTTCTAAAATCGCTTGCCGGTTCTTGTGGATCTTTTCCACAATTAGGGCATTTTTTTGAATCAAATTCTGTATTACAATTACTACATTTCATAACTCGTTACCTCGTTAATTTTGTTCTTTATTTTTATTTCGGTCAGATAAAAAATCATGAATTTTTTCTTTCAAAAACATTATACCTATTGGTATTAATATAATTGCTAAAATAATCAAGAATGTCCATATAAATAATGGAAAGAAATTCGGACCATGGTGTAAAATTCCAAATATTATTGTTAATAATAAAGAAGATATTCCCAAAGCCATGCTAAACGATGTAAATGTAATTGTATAATCTGAGTTGAATTTATTGACTGCATAAATTATTACGCTAAATATTGCAAATAGACAAATATTTAACCATAGCATTTTGCTTGATACTAAAACTTTAACTGTGCTGACAGGGTAATTTGCATATAGGACAGCAGAAGTTGGCATTTCACTTAAAAATCCATAATGAAACTTTTTTTGCATTATATTATAATCTTCATCATCAAAAGACACACCTAACTTTTCTTTTACTTTATCCTTGTGGTTTCTAAAAATATCTACAAAGTTTGTTGCAGTGACTTTATATGTATTTTTACTTTCAAGAACATCTGTAAAATGATCATAGAATATATCTCCGATAGCTTCTTCAATTTCTTCATCAGAAAGAAAATCAGTCATATCAGTTTCTGATATATCATATTTATCTACAATCTCGTCACCCATTAAATCCATTACTCGTTGTCCAAGTGAAAATTTAGAATCATTTTTATTAGAATAAACAACATCAAAATTACCTATATCTACATTAACAAAGAATTTTTCAATATTACTTTTGGTTATAAGATTTCTAACTGAAAAAATAGTACAGGTATTAAAAGCAAAAATAACAAGGAATAAAGATAAGAATATGGTTAAAGCGAGTCTTCTTTTACTATAATCATAAACAAACTTCTCTTCTTTTTGCTTTTCAGTAGTTGTTTTAACATTAGATTTTTCCAAATTAGCCAGAATATCCGGTGCATAAGTTTCATAATAATGTGCTGTTTTGTTTGTACTATTGGTTTCCTTATTCGTTTCTTTGTTATGCTCATTTGGATGGGTAGCATCATACTGTCTGTGTATCTCTGCTAATAAGAGTTTATCTAAATTTTCTTGATCAACTTTTTCAGAGGTATCAGTATCTTTACTGTCATCAATGCTAGGTTTTCCTACATTATCAGTTTCCTCATTGCTACTAATATCAGCTTGTCTTACATCATCAGTTTCATCATTGTTATCAATGATAGTTTGTTTGATATTATCGGTTTCCACATTATCATCATTATTTGTTTTTTCCGATTCAGTAACCGGAATATTATATACAACTTCAACTTCTTGTTGTGGTTTTTCATTGTCTAAATTGGATTCTATCTTATTATCTTTAATAACAGGTGTTCCACATCTATTGCAAAATTTTGCATTGTCAGATAGTCCTTTGCCGCATTTCCTACAAAATATAGCAATACCTCCCAATATTTTTAATATTATTATAAAATTATTATATAAAATAGTCAATAATAAATAGTGGAAATTTTTTATTTTGTTATTAATTAATGAAAATTATATGCAATTATCATGTAAAGAGGCAATGCCCATTGAAAAATATGTATCGTCAATAAAATAAAAACGACCATCAGGAGCGATTGCTCTTGTATGGTCGTTATTGCTTATATAGGGTTACTACTGTTTAGTTGACCTTTTCATCTGCTGCCATATCTTCATGCAAGTCGGTTATTGCGTCACCTTTTACTTGCATTGACGCTGTTGTATATGGTGTACCATTTGCGTCACAAGGATAAACACCGGTTGTATGGTCAACAAAATAAGCATCAAATCCAGCATCTTTTAATTGGTCTTCTGTTAAGTCTTTAGTTAGCTGATAAACAATAGTACCTATCATTTCAAGGTGACCAAGTTCTTCTGTACCTATGTCGGTAAGTGTTGCTTGAAGTTCAGGGAACGGCATTGTGTACCTCTGACTTAAATATCTAAGTGATGCACCGAGCTCACCATCAGGTCCCCCATATTGTGTAATAATGATTTTGGCAAGTTTTGGGTTAGTTTGTTTTATTCTGATAGGGTACTGAAGTCTTTTTTCATATACAAACATTTACTGCACCTCCCAAGGCCAAGGCCCTTTTATCCATTGAACGGGACTATCGGCATCTTTACTCATTAGTGGACCGTATTCATCTTCAAATTTTTCTTTCAGTTTTACATATTTATCATTTAAGTCATCAAATTTAGCCATAGCATCTGTTGAGTCAGGGTGAGTGTCTAGAAAAAGTCTGATTTCAAACATTGCAAATGCTACCGAACTAAGTTTCTTAAGCAAAATATCTCTTTCAGTCATCATTTTTGCCACCTGTACATTTAGAACCGAAAAATGGTTTGTGTAGGGTAGGGAACATTGTTCCTGCCTCAAAACCATGTGCTACTGAATAAAATTTTGGATTGTTGCTTTGATATGGCACATAAGCCATAGCTTCTGTATAATCAGATGGTATTGGTGAGATACCATAACTCTTAAAAATTTCTTCTACCAATGTAATTCTCCTTTTTCTAAATTAAGTTCTTTAAAACTCATTTATATAATATGATTAATATATTGGTATTGTGAATTAGAGAATTGATAAATTCTAAAAAAATATATATTATTTTGTAGAAAAGTATTTATTTTTTGTAGAATATACTGTATAATGCTTATGTAAGTTGTAAACATTTATGTAATATATTATTTTAAAATTAAAAGGAGATTAATTATGGGTCTTATAAAAGCTATTGCCGGTTCAGCAAGTGGTGTTATGGCTGACCAGTGGAAAGAGTTTTTCTACTGTGAGTCAATGCCAAAAGATGTACTGGTAACAAAGGGTGTTCACCGTACAGGTAAGCGTTCATCAAATACAAAGGGTACAGACAATGTTATTACTAACGGTTCAGTGTTAGCTGTTGCTGACGGTCAGTGTATGCTAATTGTTGAACAGGGTAAGGTAGTAGATATTTGTGCAGAACCGGGAGAATATATCTTTGATAGTATGACAGCTCCAAGTGTCTTTACAGGCGGCTTAGGTGCAGGTATCTTAGATACTTTTAGAGATATTGGTAAGCGTTTTACTTTTGGTGGCGATAAGCCTTCTGACCAAAGAATTTACTATATCAACACTAAGGAAATCCTTGAAAATAAGTTTGGTACACCAAACCCAATTCCATTTAGGGTAGTTGATAAAAATATTGGTCTTGATGTTGATGTATCAGTTAGATGTAGTGGTGTTTACTCATACAAGATTGTAAACCCAATTCTATTCTATACAAATGTTTGTGGTAATGTTCAGGGCGACTATACTCGTGGTGAGATTGACTCTCAGCTAAAAACTGAGTTTATCTCAGCTTTACAACCGGCATTTGCAAAGATTTCCGATATGCAGGTTCGTCCATCAGCACTACCGGCTCATGCTGAAGAACTTTCTGAGGCTATGAATACTGCCCTAACTGCAAAGTGGGCACAGTTAAGAGGTATTCAGGTAATTTCAATTGCTATGAATCCTATTACACTTCCACCTGAAGATGCCGAAATGATTAAACAGGCTCAGCGTACTGCAGTTATGCGTGATCCTTCAATGGCAGCAGCAACATTAGTTGGTGCTCAAGCAGATGCTATGAAAGCAGCAGCAGAAAATGAAGCCGGTGCATTTACAGGCTTTTTGGGAATGGGTATGGCTCAACAGGCAGGTAACGCCGGTAATGTAAACGGTCTATTCCAAATGGGTCAGCAACAACAGGCTCAGCAGTATGCTCAACAACAAGCACAAATGCAACAGCCTCAGCAACCACAACCAACTCAGACACCACAACAAAGTGCCGGTGAAGACAGTTGGGTATGTTCTTGTGGTACTACAAATACAAGCAAATTCTGTACAAATTGTGGTAATAAGAAGCCTGAGAATGACGGTTCATGGATTTGCTCTTGTGGTGCAAAGAACTTTGGTAAGTTCTGTACTGAATGTGGTTCCAAGAAACCTGAAGAAAAGAAAACTTTCCGTTGTGATAAGTGTGGTTGGACACCTGCAGATCCAACAAGTCATCCAAAGTTCTGCCCTGAATGTGGGGATATTTTTGATGACAACGATATTGTAAAGTAATTTAAATAGATAATGTAGGAGAGTAGAATATATGGCAGATATGCTTGAGTATAAATGTCCCTGCTGTGGTGGTGCAATTAACTTTGACAGTAAATTGCAGAAAATGAAGTGTCCTTATTGTGATACTGAGTTTGATATGGAAACTCTAAAGTCATATGATGAGGACCTTAAGAAAAATGCACAGGACGATATGAATTGGGATAATTCCAATGAACAAACATTTACTGATGAAGAAACAGAAGGTATGTCAGTTTATGTATGTAATTCTTGTGGTGGCGAAATTGTTGCCGATGAAAATACCGGTGCAACAAGTTGTCCCTATTGTGGCAACCCTGTTGTGTTAAAGGGTAGATTCTCAGGTGACCTAAAGCCTGATTATGTTATCCCGTTTAGACTAACTAAGGAAGATGCTATCAAGGCACTTTCTAAACATGTTAACAAGAAACTAGTTCCAAAAATCTTCAAGGACAAAAATCATATTGACCAAATTCGTGGTATGTATGTGCCATTTTGGTTATTTGATGCTGATACGGAGGCTCATATTCAGTACAAAGGTACAAAGGTAAGACATTGGAGCGATAGTGACTATAATTACACAGAAACCAAATATTACCTAGTTGGCAGAGGTGGTAATGTTGGCTTTACTAATGTACCGGTTGACGGTTCAAGCCAAATGCCTGATGACCTTATGGAAAGTATCGAACCTTTTAACTTTGATGAAGCAGTAGATTTCCAAACTGCTTATTTAGCAGGTTACCTTGCTGATAAGTATGATGTTACAAAGGAAAACAGTATTAACAGAGCTAATCAGAGAATTAAAAATACTACCGAACAGTTGTTTAGAGAAACTGCAAGTGAGTATTCTTCTCTAATGACACAGAGTTCAAGTGTGCAGTTCCAAAACGGTACTTCTAAATACGCATTGTATCCTGTTTGGATACTTAATACCTCTTGGAATGGTCAAAATTTCTTATTTGCAATGAATGGTCAAACCGGTAAAATGGTTGGTGACCTACCTATTGATTGGGGTGCATTTTGGAGATATTTTGCCATTATTGCAGGTTCTATAGCAGCAGTTATTATTATAATTGGTTTGCTATATAATTTACTGTAAGGAGGTACTAAAATGAAAAAGAGAGTTATTTCAATTATTTTTGCAATTTTTCTAGTGTTATTATCTGTACTTCCTGCTTTTGCCGAAAGTGAAGGTGCCAGTACATATGGTAGGCTTGTAGATAATGCAAAGCTACTATCAGAAGATGAATATAGTCAATTAAAGGAACACATTGACACTGTATCAGAAAAATATACATTTGATGTTGTTATTGTTACCGAAAAGTCTATTGGTGACAAAACACCTACAGAATATGCTGATGATTTCTTTGACTATAACGGTTATGGTGAGGGAGATAATCACGATGGTATTCTTTTCTTGCTAGATATGGAAAATAGAAAATGGGCTATCAGTACAACAGGTGCCGGTATTCCATATTTCACAGACTATGGTCAAGAAAAAATTATGGATGATGTTAAGCCATACTTAAGTGATGGGGAATACTACGATGCTTTTGACACATTTGTTACAATGTGTGATGACTATATTAATACGGCTATAACTGATGAACCATATGATGTAAACAATCAGCCTAAGACTATAATTCCAATATACTATATTATATTCGGTGGTGTAGGTATAGGTGCTTTAGTTGGTTTCATTGTTGTACTTGTTATGAAGTCAAAGCTAAAGTCTGTTCGTATGCAACCATTAGCAAGTAGCTATGTTAAGAGTGGTTCATTTAATGTTACAGAACGCAGTGACCTTTACTTGTACCGTAATATAAGTAAAACTGCTAAACCAAAGGATAATGATAGTAGCAGTGGTGGCTCTAGTACACATACTAGTTCATCAGGTACTTCTCATGGTGGTTCAAGTGGTAGCTTCTAATTAAATAATTATTATAGAAAGGCAGTTTATACTGTCTTTCTTTTTTACAAATTTATGGCATAAAAATACCGACCTAACTAGACTGATTCTAACTTAGGTCGGTTATTTTAATTAAATTTGTTTTACATAGGGAGTGATTCTTAATCACTTATTAAAAATTATACATTTTCTGCATCAATAGCTTTGTTCTCAGCTAAACTTTTTTTAACATCAAGCAGTCGCTGATTTTTGCTACCTCTAAAGTGTAGCATTAAACTTCTTTCAGCAAGGATAAAGGGACCATCAACAAGATAGTCAACTTCCTCCAAAAGTTCTTTCCATTCAGGATGAGTGTCAAAGGAAGAAACCAGCTTTTCAAATGTATAACCTGTGTAACAGAAAACATTATATCCGTTTTCGTGACACATTTTAGCTAGTTTTGCAAGTGGCTTAGCTTGTGCAAATGGTTCACCACCGGAAAAGGTAAGTCCTTGAAGTAGTGGGTCTTTCTTAGCAGTATTGATTAACTTCTCGATTTCACAATCAAAACCACCCTCAAAGTCCCAAGTTTCAGGATTATGGCAACCCTCACAGTGGTGAGGGCAACCTTGTGTGAAAACTGTCATTCTAATTCCGGGACCATCAACGATAGATTCCTTAATTACACCGGCAAGTCTGACTATATTGTCAGCCATTAAATAGCCTCCTCACAGTCAAGACAACCACAATCAGTTGTTAGTGTGTGCTTTACTCTGTCTTCAACTTCAGCTCTCTTAGCATTGTTGAAACGGTCAACGGTACCTACAAGATAACCGGTAATTCTTCTGATTCTTTCAAAGCCCTTACCTGATTCTCCTTCTTTTCTGCCACACTTAGGACAAACATCACCGATAATACCTGTGTGACCACATACAGGGTCTCTGTCAACAGGGTGGTTAATAGAACCGTAGCCAATGCCTTGTTCCTTCATATATCTGATAACTGATTCAAAAGCATCTAGGTTTTCTGTTGGGTCACCGTCAAGTTCAATATAACTGATGTGACCACCGTTAGTTAGGTTGTGATAAGGAGCTTCAATTCTAATCTTATCAAATGCTGAAATATTGTAATAAACAGGTACATGGAAAGAGTTAGTGTAGTAATCTCTGTCTGTAACACCCGGGATAATACCGAACTTTTCTTTATCAATACGAACAAATCTACCTGATAGACCTTCTGCAGGAGTAGCAATAACTGAGAAGTTTAGGTGATATTTTTCTGTAGCTTCGTTCATCTTCTTACGAATGTAACCAACAATTTCAAGACCAAGTCTTTGGCTTTCTTCACTTTCACCGTGGTGCTTACCTGTAAGAGCCTTTAGACATTCAGCAAGACCAATGAAACCACAAGTTAGTGTACCATGCTTTAGAACTTCTCTAACTTCATCATTAGGGTTTAGCTTGTCTGAGTCTAGCCAGATACCTTGTCCCATTAGGAATGGGTAGTTAAGAACCTTTTTCTGACATTGAATTTCAAATCTTTCAAGTAGCTGGTCAGTAACTAGGTCAACCATTCTGTCTAGTTGTTCAAAGAAGAAGTCAATGTTCTTGTTAGCAAGAATTGCAAGTCTAGGTAGGTTGATAGAAGTAAATGATAGGTTACCTCTGCCATATGTAATTTCTCTTGTTGGGTCGTAAACATTGCTCATAACTCTTGTACGGCAACCCATATATGCAATTTCTGTTTCAGGATGACCAGGCTTATAGTAAGGTAGGTTAAATGGAGCATCAATAAAGCTAAAGTTAGGGAATAGACGCTTAGCAGAAACCTTCATAGCTAACTTGAATAAATCATAGTTAGGGTCACCCGGATTATAGTTAACACCTTCCTTAACCTTGAAAATGTGGATAGGGAAGATAGGAGTTTCGTTGTTACCAAGACCTGCATCTTCAGCAAGAAGGATGTTCTTAATAACAAGTCTGCCTTCAGGAGTTGTGTCAGTACCATAGTTTAGTGATGAGAATGGAATCTGAGCACCTGCTCTTGAATGCATTGTGTTTAGGTTGTGGATAAGTGCTTCCATTGCCTGATATGTTGAACGGTCAATTTCCTTTTCAGCATGCTTCTTAGCAAATCTCTGAATTCTACCACCCATTTGTTCACCATACATTTCTACAAGAATTGGAAGTTCAGCCTTAGCATATTCTTCACCTGCCTGTAGAGAAGGTTGGTCACCACTGATTTCTTTTGCCTTTTCAATAATTTCACTTGCAGTAGCAACTGTTTCGTCAATGTCATCAACTTCTGCAAGTAGTTCAATAGCTCTTGCTAGGTTCTGACGATATAGCTTAACATAAGTTTTCTTAACACCCGGAGCCATACCGTAATCAAAGTTAGGTACTGACTGACCACCGTGCTGGTCGTTTTGGTTGCTCTGAATAGCAATACAAGCAAGTGCTGAGTAAGAAGCAATATCATTAGGTTCTCTTAGATAACCGTGACCTGTAGAGAAACCACCCTTAAATAGCTTTACAAGGTCAATCTGACAACAAGTAGTTGTTAGTGTTAAGAAGTCAAGGTCATGAATATGAATGTCACCATCCTCGTGAGCCTTAGCGTGTTTAGGGTTAAGAATGTACATTTTGTAGAACTGCTTAGCACCTTCACTACCATACTTAAGCATAGTGCCCATTGCAGTATCACCGTCAATGTTAGCATTTTCTCTCTTAACATCATTATCTTTAGCTGATTTAAAAGTTAGGTCCTCATAAATCTTCATTAGCTTTGTGTTCATTTCTCTATGTCTTGTTCTTTCAGCTCTGTAAAGAATGAACTCCTTAGCTGTTCTTGCATGACCGTTTTCAATCATCATCTTTTCAACAGTATCCTGTACATGTTCAACTGTTGGTGCAGGAATTTTCTCAACATTTTCAATATAGTCGCATACCTTGTTGGCTAAATCCTCAGCTTCTTCATAGTTTGAGCCACCAATTGCCTGTGCTGCCTTAAAAATCGCATTAGTTATTTTTTCAATTTCAAATGGTTCTTTTCTACCATCTCTCTTGGTGATTTCAGTAATCATTTCGTTCCTCCCATGTAAAATATCATATATTGTAAAACAAAATCATCAAATTACCTTATGTAAATTAAAAATAAATAAAATGTTTGTTTTTTTCGTGCCTTATTAGTATATGCCATATATTGTGTTAAGTCAACCGTTATTATTACCAATTTAACGAATAAATTTTATGTAATTTTATAAATCCTAGATTTTATGGGATTTACAATAGATTGTGTTACAAAATTGTAAACACACAATATATAGTATAGGCGTAGTAAAATGTTCAATAGTTAAAGTATAATATTCTTATTAGGAAATAAACATCTTACCTTTGTGGCAATATATAACATATACCACAATATATAGTTTCACAAAAACTTTAATCATTCTTGAAACATTTGTGTTTCTATATTATAATGTAAGTTAGAACTTTTGAAAGGAAGTATATATGAAACTTTTAGTTGTTGACGGAAATTCAATTCTAAACAGAGCTTTCTATGGAATAAGATTATTGACTACAAAAGATGGTCAGTTTACTAATGCAATATATGGCTTTTTAACAATGCTACTTAAAATACAGGAAGATGTTACCCCTGATGCTGTGGCTATTGCTTTTGACTTAAAAGCACCAACCTTTAGACACAAAGCATATGATGGGTACAAATCTAACAGAAAAGGTATGCCTGAAGAACTACATCAGCAGTTGCAACCTTTAAAGGACTTATTAACTTTACTTGGCTATACTATTATAACTAAGGAGGGTTATGAGGCTGATGATATTCTGGGTACACTTTCTCATACTTGTAAGGTTAATGGTGATGAATGTGTACTTGCTACAGGGGATAGAGATTCACTTCAACTTATTAATGATAAGGTAACAGTAAGACTTGCATCCACTAAAGGTGGCAAGGCTAATGCTATACTTTATGATGAAAAGAAGATTATGGATGACTATGGTGTAACACCAAGACAGCTTATTGAGATTAAAGCTATTCAAGGTGATTCATCAGACTGTATTCCCGGTGTTCCGGGTATTGGACCTAAGGGTGCAGGTGACTTAATCCAAAGATTTAATAACCTTGACTATATATATGAAAACCTAGATACTATTGATATTAAAGATGGTATGAGGAAGAAACTTCGTGAAAACAAAGATAGTGCCTATATGTCACGAATGTTAGGTGAAATCAAGCTTGATATTCCTATTGATACTGATATTAATCATTATCTTGTAAATTGTACTCAGCCGGATGAGGCATCAAGAATGATGGCAAAACTAGAACTTTTTTCCTTAATAGATAAGTTTAAGCTAAAAGAAGTTGAGTCAGCAGAGGAAACTCCTAAAGAAAAGAAAAAATATTCTTTAAATGAAAAAAATACCATTGATTTATTAGGTAAAGAATTGTATATTTATAGTAATAGCAAAAGTAAAGGTGATATTGACTATCTATATATAATAGAAGAAAATGAAATCATCAAAACTACTGATGTTGATACTGTACTAAAAAGTGAAAACAAAAAGTATGTTTATTCTTCAAAAGAATTATTTGCTTATGCTGATAAAACCGGTTTTGAAATCAAGAACCTTGTTTTTGATGTAACTTTAGCATCATATTTGTTGAATCCTAATTCAAGTTCATATGATATTGATAAGTTAAACGGTGAATATGAAGTTGAAACTTATGATGGTGAAGATGAATTCCTATGTAATATTGCACCAATGATTGATTTGTGTAATATTCTTGAAAAGAAAATAGAACAGTGTAATCAAAAAAAGTTGCTTAATGAAATTGAAATTCCACTTTCAAATGTACTAGCCAAAATGGAGAACCTAGGTTTTGCAGTTGACAAACAAGGAATTGAAGATTTTGGCAAAATGTTGAAAGAAAATATTGAAAATCTTAAGTCAGAGATATATAATTCTGTAGGGAGAGAATTTAATATTAATTCTCCTAAGCAACTTGGTGTAGCATTATTTGAAGATTTAGCTTTGCCTTGTAAGAAAAAGACTAAGTCAGGTTATTCTACAAGTGCTGATGTATTGGAAAGTCTAAAGAATCAGCATCCTGTAGTCAGTATGGTGCTACAGTACAGAACATTAAGTAAGCTAAATTCTACTTATTGTGAGGGACTGTTAAAGGTTATCGGTGATGACGGCAGAATTCACTCATCATTTAATCAGACAGAAACCAGAACCGGTAGAATTAGCTCAACAGAACCTAACCTACAGAACATTCCTGTAAGAACCGAACTTGGTAGAGAAATGAGAAAGTTCTTTACTGCAAGAGAAGGTTGGGTACTTGTTGATGCCGACTATAGCCAAATTGAACTTAGAGTATTAGCCGATATTTCCGGTGACAAGAATATGATTGATGCTTTTAAGAATAATCAAGATATTCACGCAATTACTGCAAGTCAGGTTTTCAATATGCCACTTGACTTTGTTACCGGTGAAATGAGAAGTAGGGCAAAGGCAGTTAACTTCGGTATTGTTTACGGTATCGGTGCTTATTCTTTGGCTAAGGATATTGGTGTAACCAATAAAGAGGCTAAGAATTATATTGAGTCCTACCTAAAGCATTACAGTGGTATTGATAAGTATATGCACGATGTTGTAGAAAAGGCAAAAGATACAGGTTATGTTGAAACTGTATTTGGCAGAAGAAGATATTTGCCTGAACTTTCTGCAAGTAACGGAATGACAAGAGCTTTTGGCGAAAGAGTAGCAAGAAATGCTCCAATCCAAGGTACAGCAGCAGATATTATCAAAATTGCAATGATTAAGGTTGATAAGCGTTTAACGGAAGAAAACCTTGAGGCAAGACTTGTATTACAAGTACACGATGAACTAATTGTTGAGTGTCCAAGTCATGAGTCAATGAGAGTTGCAATGATTCTTCAAGAAGAAATGGAAAAGGCAGTGTCACTTTCTGTGCCACTTGTTGCTGACTCAGCAGTAGGCAAGACTTGGTATGATGCCAAAGGTTAATGATATAGTTATTAAATAGTTTAGATATTATAGAGAATAGAGAAAAGTTTTTAAGCAGGAGGATATTTTATGAACTGCGTTAAATGTGGTAAGAAAATAAACGGTAGTGAAATGTTTTGTAAAGTGTGTGGCACTAACAACAAGGTTACTACCGATATAGTTAATAGTGCCATTGATGGCAACAAGGAGTCTTTATCATTCCTTTATAAACTAACATATAAGGATATGTACAAGACAGTTAAGTTTGCAGGTTGTCCTAAGGATAGCATTAATGAAGTAATGAAAGACAGCTATGTTCTGGGCTTTAGCAACCTATCTGGACTTAGCCATCCCGATAGATTTTCTTCTTGGATTGACAAGATTGCAATTTACCGTACAATCAACCAGCTAAAGGATACTGTTGTAGATTCTTTCCCTGTGTCAGACGGTGAAGATGAAGAAGTTGAGTTTATTCCTGAAATGCTAAAGGAATTGCCTAACAAACTTGTAGGTGAGAAAAAGGCTAAGGAATATATCGACAAAATCCTAGGTGCTTTATCTGTTGAACAGAGAATGACAATTGTTATTTTCTACTACAACAAGCTAAGTATTAAGGAAATTTCTCATGGTACAGGCTGTTCAGAAAACACAGTTAAGGATAGACTTAACACAGGTAAAATGGCAGTTGAAAAGCAAGTAGAAGCATTACAGAAAAAGGGTACAAATACTTATGGTCTTGCACCTATTTCTTACTTACTTCTATTATTTGAAAGTTTCAACAACATTAAGGGTGAATTTGATGATAAGTCACTTCTTAATTCTATATTAGAAAATAGCACTGCTACAGAAGAAGATAATGTACCGGTTGTTAATTCTAAGAAAGAAGAACCAAAGGATGAACCTAAGGAAGAACCAAAGGAAAAATCCGATGAAGCAGTAGCACCTATTGATGTAAAGGACATTAGTTCTTTAGCACCTGTAGATGTTGATGATGAACCTACCGAAGAAGAAAATAAAGAAGATACAGATACTAAAGAAAACATTGAAGATGTAAAGGTAGAAGAATTATCCGATAAAGAAGATAATTCTACTGAAGAAAATAAATCTGAAAATGTAGAGGCAACTAAGGTTATTCCTACAGAAGAAATTAAGGAATCAACACTTACTCTTGATGTACCACTTGATACTTATGAACTTGGTGCTGGTACTGATAGTGATAATCTTGATGTTGAAAGCAACTATGATGTACCATCTCATGCTATGGATATTGATGATGATGACTTTGAAAAGAAAGGCAAAAGCCTTGGTTTCAAAATCGGTATCGGTGTTGTAGTATTTATTGTTGTTATTGCTTTAACAGTAGCAGGTTACTTGTTCTATGATTACAATTATAGCGATGACCCAATTATTAAGCATGAAACAACTACTCAGAGTACTACAGTTAATACATCTACAACTGCACCATCTTCAACAGTACCAACAACAGTTGACCCTGATAAGGCAAAGCTAACTAATGCTGAAACAGTAAAGATGATTAGCTTATTGCTTCCAACTGATAGCCACCATACACCTAACTTTGTATCAGCATCAGCAAGTGATTTAATTGATATGTGTATCAATTCAGCTACTAACTCAGCAAATGATGAAAACGCAAAGAGCCTTGTGGGTGACTTTAAGAAAGACAGCAACGGTTTCTATATTAAGAAAGATGATGTTGTTACAGCAGTAAAGAGTGTATTTGGTAAAGATGTAAGCAACAGTAAATATGATGGTGCTTACAAGCTAAAGGATAATAAGTTCTATACTGATAATCCGGCATCAGGTGATGCTTATAACCATAGTTATAAGATTGAAAAGATTATCACAGATGACGGTAATGCACTAAATGTTTACTATACTTATTATGACAATACTGCAAAGAAACTAAGATACAATCATGCCGGTGTTGTAAGAAATAACGGTGATACTGATTATCCATTCATTCTATATGGTAGTGAAGAACTAACAAAGAGTGAATATAAGGATGCAATCGGTAAGTAAAAATATTGCAAAGAAATAGGGTGGACAATTTGTCCACCCTTTTACTTTATAAATTTTAAACTATTAGATAAAGTGTGTATAAATTCTTTCTTCATACTTTGGAAGTCCAAATTCCTTTTTGCCAAGTTCAATGCTTTTCATAAGAAATGTCATATTCTGAGCAAGAACCCTCATAGTCTGTTTACCCTCATGGTCAAGGTCTGCTTGACCTTTTTCTCTGCCATGAATACTGTTCCAGTATTGACTTGGTGCAACAGGCATATTTGAAATTGTAAAGTACTTGTTCAGTTCATCAAATGTAGCTGAACAACCACCTCGTCTAGCACATACAACACTAGCACCTACCTTCATACTTTTATCAAAGTGAGTGCTATAGAATAGTCTGTCTAAAAATGCAATTAGTGTTGCATTAGCTGATGCATAATAAACAGGACTTGCAATAACAAGACCGTCTGCCTTTTCAAACATAGGTGCAATTTTGTTTACTTCATCATCAAAGATACACTTGCCTTTTTCGTAACAATAACCACAAGCAGTACAACCTCTAATATCCATATTGCCAATTTGTACTGTGTTAACTTCAATATGGTTTTTCTTAAAAACAGTTTCCATTTCATTAAGTGCAATAGAGGTGTTGCCGTTAACTCTGGGACTGCCATTAATCATTAAAACTTGCATACTATTCTCCTTGAATGAAAATTAGTCTATATAATAAACATAGTCATCTTTTCTCTTAGTAGGTGTAGGTTCTTCACAATCTGCATAACCTAATACACAATGACCGATACCCTCATAGTCACCACTAATGCCAAGTGACTTTAACAGTTCCTTGCCTTCTTCACTTTCAAATTCTTCCTTTGCTCTGTGAATCCAACATGAACCAATACCTAAGTCATGTGCAGCTAACATAAGGTTCTCCATAACCAAAGTACCATCATAGATATAAGTAGGTTTTTCCTTATTAGCAAGTACAATTAAGCATACAGGTGCATTGTAGAATGGGTCAAAGTTTTCATCCTTACCCATAATAATGCTATTCATTTTGGATAGCTTATCTCTAACTTCCTTGTTAGTAACTGCAATAATAATAGGGGACTGAGCACCTCTGCCGGTAGGTGCATATGTTCCGGCTTCAATAATTTTATCCAAAATATCCTTTGGAATCATATCTGACTTAAACTTTCTGATACTTCTTCTTGATTTTATAGCTTGTAATGTTTCCATTATAAATACCTCCTTAGTTTCTATTATTATTTTATCATTTTACATTACTAGTTACAAGGTGCTTATAAGTGCTTTTCACATAATTTTCAGGCTTGAAATGAAAAATTTTGTAAAAAACTAGTGACAAATGCAAAATAAAGGTGTACAATATAGACAATAAATATTTTGATACGATATATTTTTTATAAGGAGTGTTTAATATGGCAAATAGATTTGTCTTAAATGAAACAAGTTATCACGGTAAGGGTGCAATTCAAGAGATTGCTACAGAAGTAAAGGGCAGAGGCTTTAAGAAGTGCTTTGTTTGTTCTGACCCTGACCTTATTAAGTTTAATGTAACTAAGAAAGTTACTGATGTTTTGGATGCAAATTCAATTGATTATGAAATTTATTCCAAGATTAAGGCTAACCCAACTGTTGAAAATGTAAAGACAGGTGTTGAAACATTCAAGGCTTCAGGTGCTGATTGTATTATCGCTATTGGTGGTGGTTCATCAATGGATACTGCAAAGGCTATCGGTATTATTATCAAGAACCCTGAATTTGCCGATGTTGTTTCTCTAGAGGGTGTAGCCCCAACAAAGAACAAGTGTGTTCCTATTATTGCAGTTCCTACAACTGCCGGTACTGCTGCCGAAGTAACTATTAACTATGTTATTACAGATACTGAGAAGAACAGAAAGATGGTTTGTGTTGATGTACACGACATTCCTGTTGTAGCAGTTGTTGACCCTGATATGATGAGTTCAATGCCTAAGGGACTAACTGCTGCTACCGGTATGGATGCTCTAACTCATGCAATTGAAGGTTATATTACTGCCGGTGCTTGGGAGCTTAGTGATATGTTCCACCTAAAGGCAATTGAAATTATCTCCAAGAACCTTCGTGGTGCAGTAGAAAATACACCTGAGGGCAGAGAAGGTATGGCTCTTGGTCAGTACATTGCCGGTATGGGTTTCTCAAATGTTGGTCTTGGTATTGTACACTCAATGGCTCACCCACTAGGTGCAGTTTATGATACACCTCATGGTGTAGCTAATGCTATTATTCTACCAACAGTTATGGAATATAACGCACCTGCTACAGGTGAAAAGTATAGAAATATTGCAAAAGCAATGGGTGTTACAGGTGTTGACGATATGTCACTTGAAGAAGCAAGAAAGGCAGCAGTTGATGCAGTAAAACAGCTTTCTCAAGATGTTGGTATCCCTAAAAATCTAAAGGATATTGTAAAGCCTGAGGATGTTGACTTCTTAGCACAAAGTGCTTATGATGATGCTTGTCGTCCCGGTAATCCAAGAGAAACTTCTGTTGAAGAAATTAAGGAACTATATTTATCCCTAATCTAATTATATTCCTCCAAAGAATTAAAATGAATAAATGTTAAAAAAGATAATTTTATATTTCTTTTGTTCCTACCTCGTATAGAAAAGGCCTCTAACTTTTGTAGTTAGAGGCTTTTTCATATATAGTATATAGCTTATTAAATTATATTTTAAATCAGAACCACTTTTTCTTTTTAAAGAAAATTATACTGCCCACCACAATAATAATGCATAGTGCAATTACAATAGGATAACTGTATTGGTAGTGAAATTCAGGCATTTGCAAGTTCATACCGTACCAACCGGCAATTAAAGTCAAAGGTGAAACAATAACAGTGATGATTGTTAGAATTTTCATAGTTTTGTTAAGTTCAAGGTCAACCTGAGATTGATATGTACTCCAAACTTCTGATGCGTAACTAAGCAGGTTATTTGTCTTAGAATATAGTCTGTCAAGTTTACTGTCAATTAGTGAAAACTTTTTTAATGTTGATTTGCTATAAAAACCATTTCTGTTTTCGGAAAGGTCTGCTACTAGGTTAAGCAGTAATTCATAATACATTTCAATTTTCATAAGGTGCTTTTTGATAATAAGCATTTTCTTTGCCATATGCTCATCAATATTATTGTCAAAAATTTCAGACTCAAACTGTCTAAGTTCTGCACCAATATCCTCAAGGTGAATTAAGTCACCACGAATAATTCTCATCATAAAGTGAAACAGTACCGTGTTAATGTTAAAGCCGTTAGGGAAGGACTTCATTTCATCCATAACAGAAATAACATAGTTGTAGTCAGTTGAATAAAAGTCAAGGTGACCGTTAGTAATAATTATATATACGGGATTGATTTCATCTTGTAAATTTTCAATGTGAATGTGGTTAATGCATATAAGGTCAAAGCCATCATAGCTTTCAAACCTACTGTATGTTCTTGATGCCATATAGTCATCAGATAACTGTTCGCTATGTGCAACAAATGGATTCACACCTTCTTTAAGTTTTGAAACTGTAATCAAACTTTCTTCCTTATGCTCGGTTCTTATAACTTTTCCATCTAATATTGTGTAGTACATTTTCAATCACCACCTTATCCATTATATGTTTTTTCAACATTATTTTCAAGGAATTTTACTTTATTTTACATTGATTTTGCAATAATCAATAATAGGAAAAAAGACTGTATCCTATTAGAAGAATATAGTTCTATAATTATTTTGATAATTAATAGTTATTTTTTCTGCTTAGTTTATATAAAATAAGGGTCTGTATTTCTACAGACCCTTTTGCGAGTATTATCTTAGAAGCAAGTTTTATTGTTTTTAATTCTAATCATCACTATCATATCCGTCATTTTCAGTTCCATAGCCTTGATATTTAAGTTTATTGTTGAATGTCCACATTGAGATATAAGCAGTAAATTCTTCCTTATCATAAATTACAGGTTTTCCATTCTTTAAATTAACTTCAATAATAAAAGAAGTATCGTAAAGAGGATCATCTCCTGGAATGGTAAAGCTTAAATAAAATTTTCCGTTATATAGTAATGATTTTCTATAATCTCCTAATATTTTTGATGTAGTTACATCTTCAGTTGCAGTTTTACGAATACCACTAGCAGTACAAAGTTTGTTTTCCTTTGCTGTACCGGCTCTATGATAAAAAACTTCTTCTTTATTACTGTTTAGCTTACTATATACAACATCATTGCTATGGTTAGCATTATAATACTTATAAACATTCTTTGTAACAATTCTTCTTACACCATTTTTGTCTAGGCTTTTCAGATTGTTGTTCTTGTTTATATAGTACATATACTTTTTTGTAATATAGATTTCTTTAGCAACATAACTTGTTGATTTACCTTTTGCAATGTCATAAGCCTTATTGTTGTAAAAAACTTTACCACTAAAGATTTTAAAATCAACTTTCTTTTTGCTATTTACCTTAAGTAGAGTAGTAACCTTTTTGTTTCTGACCATTTTAACAATATATGTGTAGGTTTTATTTTTCTTGTTATAACTTTTTTCAGAAAAAATAACACCTGAACCATAACCACCAATTAGATAAAATGCATCATCATTGGCATATGTTTTTGAATATAGAGTAGTTTTATTCTTACCGTCAAGGTCAACTTTTTTTATTTGATACTTGTAGTTTTTCTTAACCTTATCTCTATATCCATAATATGCACTGTTACCTCTTACATAATAGTCAGTAGTATAATTATCGACTCTATTATATTTATCTAGTGTAACTAATTTACCGTTAGTCTTTTTTAAAACAAACTTATAAGTTCCTTCGTAAACAATGCCCTTATTAGGAACATTTACTCCTATCACACCGGTTTCATCCATATCGGTTGGAAAATATGTGTTAGGCACTTTCTTAGTTTCTTTAGCAGAAACAGTTGCCGGAATAACAAGAACAGACATTGCCATTATTACAGACAACACAACAGATAATAATTTCTTCATAAATAATCCTCCTTTATAATTAGATAAAAGTTTTTCACAATAACTAATTAGCCATCGGCTTACCTTTTAAACCTTTCTTAATTTCTATCAATTATAATCCGAACATTGACAGTTTAATTATCTTTCTATATATAACACTATTCAACTTCCAAAAAGGTTACATAATTTCGAAAAATTTTTAGAAAATTTATTGTTATATATATAATTGCTTAAAACTTACTCTTTAATGTAATTATAACATAGATTTTATAGAAGTGAAATCCAATTAACAAATATTAGATAGAAAATTGAAACTATAATTTTTATATTTTACACAAACAATAAGGAGCAGTATGAACTGCTCCTTAGGGGGTAATATGAAAATTAATTCTAATATAGAATTATTCTTGTAATTATATTAGTCCTTTGGCTTTAGTAGTCGCATTGCATAAAGAATACAAATCATTGATAAACCTGTATCACTTAGTACACCCAGCCACATTGGTGCAATACCAAAGATAGCAAGTACAATAACAAGTGCCTTAACAACAAGTGCAAAAGTAATAACGGCTCTTATTGTATTCATAATTCTTCGTGATGTTTTTACCATTGTAGGTAGTGACTTTAGTGTACCGTCAGAAAGAACTGCATCACTTGCTTCAATAGCTGCATCACTGCCAAGTCCCATTGCAACACCACAATCAGCAAGTGCAATTACCGGTGCATCATTGATACCGTCACCAACAAATACAGTAGCCTTGTGACTTTTCTTTAATTCTTCCATATGCTTAACTTTTTCGTTTGGAAGCAGGTTGCTAAATAGCTTTGTGATACCTGTTAACTTTGCAACACTTTCAGCTTTCTTTTTGTTGTCACCTGTTAGCATTACAAGGTCCTTTGCACCAAGTTCTTTTAGATTTTTTAGTACCTTAGGTGTTTCAGTTCTGATTGTATCATTAACTGTAATACCACCAACTAACTTGCCGTCAATTAGTAAGAATACTGATGTGTCATCAGTAACTTTCTTTTTATCTTCTTCACTTAGTAGTCCAATATGACCTACTGTGTAGTTTTTGCCGTCAATAATAGCAGTAACACCATTACCGGCTTTTTCTTGATAATCGTCAGCTTTTAATGTTTCAACATTTTCTAACTTAGCCTTTTGCTTAATAGCTTGTGCAATAGGGTGAGCACTGTATTCTTCAGCAGTAGCAGAGAATTTTAGAATATCATTTTCAGACATTTCACCATAGCTTGTTACCTTAGTAACCTTGATTTTACCGTTAGTCAGTGTTCCTGTTTTATCAAATACAAAGCAGTCTGCCTTTGCAACTGATTCAATGTATTTGCCACCCTTAATCATAATACCTCTTTTACTTGCACCACCAATACCGGCAAAGAATGCAAGTGGTACTGAAATAACAATAGCACATGGGCAAGAGGCAACTAAGCAAACTAATGCTCTGTATAGCCATACTGAGAATGTACCACCAAATATAGTTGGAATAACTGCAACAAGAATAGCGATAACAACTACAATAGGTGTATATACTCTTGCAAATCTAGTGATGAACTTTTCAGAGTCACCTTTGTTTTGCTGACTGTCTTGTACCATCTTAAGAATACGAGATGCAGCAGAGTTATCAGCAGTTTTAGTAGTTGTAATTTTGATTACACTTTCACCGTTTTGCATACTACTCATAACATCAGTACCAACAACACCATCAAGAGGAATACTCTCACCGGTAATTGTTGATGTATCAATAGCTGAAGAACCTTCACAAATTACACCGTCAAGAGGAATTCTCTCATAAGGCTTAACTAGAATTGTGCTGCCAACAGGAACTTTTTCGGCCGGTACTTCCTTTTCACCCTCAGGTGTAACAAGGATAGCAGTGTCCGGTCTGATTTCTGCCAATGACTCAATACTCTTTTGACTTTTCTTAACTGCAAAGTCCTCAAGAAATTCACCTAGCTGGAACAGTAATGTAACAAATGCTGCCTCAGTAAATTCACCTAAACAGAAAGCAGCAACTACTGCAATTGCAAGTAAGGTCGTTTCGTCAAGCTTTAGCTTGAATAATGATTTAATACCCTCAATAAATGTTTCATAACCACAAGCAAGTGTTGCTATGCCACACATAATGCCAAGTGCAATAGGGTTTAAATCAATTGTTAAATGAAGAATAAATGCCACTAAAGTCAGTACAGCAGAACCGATTAATAAACCAAGTTCAAGACCTTTGCTTTCTTCTTTTTCTTCATGCTCATCTTCATCATCGTGGCAATGTCCACAACCACAATGTATATCTGCGTGTAATCCGTCATGGTGATGCTCATGTTCACAACATTCATCATGGTGGTGATGATGGTGCTTTTCTTCCTTTTCGTCATGACAATGTCCACAAGTACAGTGAACTTCAGGTGCTTTGAATTTATCCATTAGTCATCCTCCATAATATGTTCAAGTCCCATTTGATATAAAAGTTCAACATGTAAGTCATCAAGACTGTAAAAACTTTGTTTACCCTTTTTCTCAACTTTGACAATATGATTATTTCTAAGTACCTTTAGCTGGTGGCTAATTGCACTTTGTTCCATTCCTAAACAATCAGCAATACAACATACCGATAGGGAAGTGTGTCTTAATATGCCGATAATCTTTAACCTTGTGCTATCTCCAAAAACTTTGAAGAAGTCAGCCAGTGGCATAACCTTGTCTTCCGGTGGTAAGTTTTTTACTGCCTGTTCCATAAGGACTTTATGCTCACTATGTGTAGAAGTAGTTTCCATTATATTCACCTTCTTAATTGATTATATGAACATATGAATATATGAATATCTGTTCATATGATGGTTATATTATATTCTTAGTTTTTTAAGATGTCAATACTTTCTTTTTATTTTATGCAATATTTTATTAGAATTTCTGTTTTGCATAATAGTAGGGCATAGGTGTTGTACAAATTTCCAATACAATAAATATAAGCTGAAATATTTTGCAGAAATTTGAAATTATTTGATTATTTGTGTAGAAAAATATATTATGCTATGATATAATGATTTAAATTTGTATGTGAGGGATTTTTGTATGGAAAATAAAAAAGAATTAAAATTATTTAGCTTAGCCTGGCCTATATTTATAGAAACAGCATTGTTTATGTTGCTGGGCTTTATCGATGTGTTTGTACTTAGTAAGTATGATGATCTGGCAGCATCTTCTGTAAATACTGCTAACCAAGCAGTTTCTATTGTAACAATAGTATTTACAGTTATTTCCGGTGCAAGTGCAGTTTTGATTTCTCAATCACTTGGTGCAGGTAACAAGAAAGGTGCATCAAGAATTGCAGCACTTTCTATTACATTTAGCTTAATTTTTGGTATAATAATAAGTGCAATTCTTATGTTTTTTAACAAACCTATTCTTAGCTTTATTGGTGCTACAGGTCAAATTTTGGAATTTGGTTCACAGTACCTTTCTATTGTAGGTGGATTTTTATTTCTACAGGCTCTACTGAATATTATGGCAGTTATTATCAGAAACCATGGTATGACTCAGATTTCTATGTATGTAACTGTTGGTATGAATATTATCAATACTGTACTTGATGTTGTGTTTGTTTTAGGTTTGTTTGGTATGCCTAGACTAGGTGTTATGGGTGTTGCTATTGCAACAACATTCAGTAGATTTGTTGGTACTATTGTACTTGCTATTGTTCTTTTTAAGAAAATAGAAAAGCCTAGTATCTTTAAACTTCTAAAGCCTTTCCCTAAGGGTGATACAAAAAATATAGTAAAAATCGGTGTACCGTCAGCTTTAGAAAGTTTCCTTTACAATCTTTCTCAGCTTGTAATTACTTCAATGGTACTAAAGTGCTTAACTGATACAGACCTTATTACTAAAACATATGTGCAGAATATTACAATGTTTTTCTACATATTTGCAGTATCAATAGGTCAAGCATCACAGATTATTATAGGTCATTTGGTAGGTGCTAAGAAATTTGATGATGCCTATAAGCAAGGCTTTAGAGGTTACAGAAATTGCTTGTTTATTACAATAGCAGTTTCAATTATAGGTATGTTACTTGGTAAGGTGTTAATGGGTGTATTTACCGATAATCAAGAAATTATTACACTAGGCTCTAATATACTGATGATGAATATTTTTCTTGAACTTGGCAGAACAACAAACATTATTTTGATTGCTTGTCTGAGAGGTGCAGGTGATGTATTCTATCCTACAGGTTGTGCAATTTTCTCAATGTGGTTTATTAGTGTATTAGGTTCATATGTATTTGCAGTAGTCCTGGGTCTTGGTATTTACGGACTATGGATTGCTTTTGCAGCTGATGAATTGTTCAGAGGTATAATGATGGTTATTAGATGGAAAGGTGGCAAATGGAGAAGTAAGCGTATTGCTGTTTCCCAGTAAAAATGGAGATTGTGTTAAAGAAGTTTGATGAAAGCCATATTGATGGTATGGTGAAAATTTGGAATGATGTAGTAATTGACGGTATTGCATTTCCACAAGAAGAAACTTTGGATTATAATTCCGGTAAAGAATTTTTCAACAGTCAGTCCTATTGTGGTGCGGCAGTTAATAAAGAAACCGATGAAGTTATGGGAATGTATATTCTTCATCCTAATAATATAGGTAGATGTGGTCACATTGCTAATGCAAGTTATTGTGTAGGGAAGAATAGCCGTAACTTTCATATTGGCGAAAAGCTGGTAACAGATTGTTTGGCACAAGCTAAAAAACTTGGTTTCAAGATTATGCAGTTTAATGCAGTTGTAAAGACAAATGCAAATGCCAGACATTTATATGAAAAGCTAGGATTCATTCAGCTAGGTACAATCAAAGGTGGCTTTAAGATGAAAGACGGTCACTATGAAGACATTTGTCCATACTATAAGGAGTTGTAATTATGGTTAGAGAAATTGTAAGAGATGTTATTTTCTTAGGTCAAAAGTCAACTGATGCAACAATTGCAGATATAAAAACTGCTATGGACTTAGTGGATACATTAGAGGCAAACAGAAATGCTTGTGTTGGTATGGCAGCTAATATGATTGGTGTTAAGAAAAGAATTATTGCCATCAACGATAATGGTTTCACTAAGTTAATGATTAATCCAACTATTACTGCAAAAAGCAGTAAGTTTGAAACTGAAGAAGGTTGCCTTTCCTTATCCGGTGTAAGACCTACAACAAGATATAAGAATATTACAGTAAAATACCTTGATATGAATTTTAAGGAACATACCGAAAAGTTTACAGGTTGGACTGCTCAGATAATTCAACATGAAGTTGACCATTGTGACGGTATTGTAATTTGATTATTGCACCATATAGTTTAAACTTAGACTATATGGTGTTTTTGTTTTATTATAAGAACAAAAGCAAAAAAGCTCTATGAATTTAATCATAGAGCTTTAACTATATAATACAGATGTTCCTAATACTACTACTATTTTATCTACATAAGTAGAGAGTAATCAAAAGGCCGAATTATTTTTCTTCAAGTGCCTTTACAATTTGGTTAGCACACATATAAACATTACCGCCACCCATTGTTAGTACAAGGTCGCCTTCCTTAGCATTCTTAACAATGTAGTCAGTAATTTCATCAAATGTTTCAAGGCATACTGAACCTGGAACTTTCTTGCCTAAATCAGTGTTGTAAACATTGTATGTGTTAGTTTCTCTAACCGGTAAAATAGCAGAGATAATTGCAGTATCCGGAATTTTTAGTGCCTTTGCAAAGTCATCCATTAGTAGTGCAGTACGGCTGAATGTATGTGGTTGGAAAACTGCCCATACATGTTTGAAGCCAAGCTCCATAGCAGTTTCTAGTGTAGAAGTTAATTCTGTTGGATGGTGAGCAAAGTCGTCAACAACAGTAATGCCATTTGGTTTGCCCAGTAATTCAAATCTTCTGTGTACACCTGTGAATTTTGCAATATTTTCTGCAATATCCTTAATTGGTACACCTAGATAATCTGCAACTGTAATTGCTGCAAGAGAATTATAAACATTGTGAATACCCGGTACTGATAGGTTAATCTTTGTTAGAAATTCGCCTTGATACATTAAATCGTAACTTTGAGTAACACCATGTCTTTGCATATTTGTTGCATAATAGTCATTTTCCATTGATAGACCAAATGTAATCTTCTTAATGTTAACATCCTCAAGTGCATCTTCAGCATTTGCATTGTCACCGTTATAAACAACAAGGTTGCTTGTTTGATGAGCAAACTTGTTAAATGACTTTTTGATGTTGTCAAGATTCTTGAAGTAGTCAAGATGGTCAGCATCAATATTTAGGATAACTGAGATAAATGGGTGTAACTGTAGGAAAGAGTCAACATACTCACAAGCCTCACATACCATAATATCACTTTTACCAACATGACTGTTGCCACCAATGTATGGTAGCTTACCACCAATAATAGCTGATGGGTCTTTCTTTGAACCCACAAGAATTTGAGTTAGCATACCTGTTGTAGAAGTCTTGCCGTGAGTACCACTGATAGCAACACTCTTTTTGTAGTGACTTACTACAATGCCTAACATTTCTGAACGCTCAAGTGTTGGAATACCCATTTCTCTTGCTGCAACAAGTTCAGGGTTGTCATCCTTAATTGCTGCTGTGTAGCAAAGAACATCAGGCTTTGCATCCTTAATATTCTCTGCATTTTGTCCCATATATACCTTAATGCCATAGTTACGGATTCTTTCCAAAGTGTCACCCTCTGCAATGTCAGAACCTGTAATTTCGTAACCCTTTGCTAAAAGAATTTCTGCTAGTGGACACATACCACTACCACCAATTCCCATAAAATGAATTCTTTTTTTATCGTCTAAAAAATGCTTTTTATCCACAATAATTACCTCTTTAATTTATTTATAGTTCCATTATATAATTTTATAAGATAAATTGCAATTACTATAACAGATATTTTATAAAATTGTTGATTTGACTATGTATAAATGTTAAAATTAAGATATGAAAAAAATTATGACTATTAAGAAGAATGACAGATTAATAATTGATATAACCGGCACAACAAGTGAGGGTTATGGTGTAGGCAAAAGTGATGAGGGTATTGCAATTTTTGTACCTAATTCAGCAGTAGGTGACAGGGTAGATGTACTGATTGTTAAGGTGCTAAAGCGTTATTGTTTTGGCAAAGTGATGGAAATTATCAAGCCATCAGAATATAGACAAGAAGTAGATTGTAAAGTTTTTCTAAAATGTGGTGGTTGTTGTTACCGTCATATTACCTATGATGCTGAATTAAAAATCAAGGAGCAAAAAGTAAAGGATGCTATTGCAAGAATTGCAGGTCTTAATGTAAAAATCAATCCTATTGTAGGAGCAGATGTACCGGATAATTACAGAAACAAAGCACAGTTTCCTTTAGATAAAAATAAAGACGGTAATGTTGAAATGGGCTTCTATGGTTTTCATAGCCATAGGGTGGTTGATACCGATACTTGCTTGTTACAACCTAAAATTTTTGATAAGGTAATGGCAGTAGTCAAGGACTATTTGCAAACCACTAATGAAACTATCTATGATGAAACAACCCACAAAGGTTTAGTGAGACATTTGTATGTTAGATACGGTGAAAAAACAGGTGAAGTAATGGTTTGTCTGGTTATTAACGGTGACAAACTAAAGGATGAAACTTTACTTGTTAATTCTCTAAAAGAAAATATACCTAACCTAAAAAGTGTTGTGATTAATTCTAATAAAGAAAAAACAAATGTAATTACAGGTACAAAAAATAGAGCAATCTATGGTGACACTTATATTATTGACAACTTGTGTGGACTTAATTTCAGAATTTCCCCAAATAGTTTTTATCAAGTTAACCATAGTCAAGCAGAGAAACTTTATAACAAAGCTAAAGAATATGCTAACCTTACAGGTGAAGAAAATTTAATTGACCTTTATTGTGGTACAGGTACAATCGGTCTTACAATGGCTAGTGAATGTAAAAGTTTAATCGGTGTTGAAATTGTACCTCAGGCAATCAGAGATGCTAAACTTAACGCAAAGCTAAATAATATTAATAACGCACAGTTTATTTGTGGTGATGCAACAAAGTGTGGGGAAAAGCTAAAGAATGACAATATTTCTCCTGATGTTGTAGTTGTTGACCCACCAAGAAAAGGACTGACAGAGGACTTGATACTTTCAATTAAAGCTATGTCACCAAAGAGAGTTGTTTATGTTTCTTGTGACCCGGGAACTTTAGCTCGTGATTTAAAGTTTTTTGCAGATAACGATTATTCCCCTGTAGAATTAACCCCATTCGACCTTTTCCCTCGTACCAGCCATGTGGAAAATGTCTGCCTTTTGGTTAGACAAAGATAAATTAGTTTTTTCAATTTTTATTGTGCTAAGCTGAAAAAACTCAACAAATTAGGGTATGTGGGGATGATTATGTAATGTAGATAAATTAGATAATAACCGATTAATTCATCTAATTTATAGTTTTTCCCTCCTTCAGTCATTCTTTAAAAGGTGAATTGCTTTGCAATTCACGAATGACTAGCTTTTCTAGCGAAAACGGCAAACCCTTTGTCCCTAACGGGACATTTCCCTTAGCAAG
>CAKSNZ010000016.1 GCA_934476515.1 uncultured Ruminococcus sp.
TTGTCAACAATGCGAAACAGACTAGATGAATATCAGGTAAGAGCATACGCACTAAGCTGGTATAGTAAGTCAGTCTTGACTGATGAAGATATGCTAACTATCGACAGTTGGTACTCAGCTGAAACAGAAGAAAATACAGAAAACTCAAACGGTGACTTTGAAGAAGTTACAACAGATACGGAAAAGGAGAATTAAGATGAAAGAATGGATTTGTACTGCTATTGGTGCAGTAGGTGGACTTTTTGCATGGTTGTTCGGTGGTTGGGATACTGCTCTGGTAACACTATGTTTATTTATGGCTATTGACTATGTGTCAGGTCTTGTTGTTGCAGGTATATTCCACAATAGCAAGAAAACATCATCAGGTGCATTAGAAAGTAAAGCAGGTTGGAAAGGGTTATGCAAGAAGGGCATGACCCTATTGTTCGTATTAATTGCATACAGACTGGATTTAGCAATTGGTACTAGTTACATAAGAGATGCCGTAATCATTGGTTTTATGGCTAATGAACTAATCTCTATCGTAGAAAATGCCGGTTTAATGGGTTTACCATTACCGGCTATTATTAATAAGGCTATTGATGTATTACAGAACAAAGGAAAGGATGATAACTAATGTCAACGAAGATTGTAGATGTAAGCAGATGGAACAACACTGTTGATTACAAAGCGTTAAAGAAGAAAGGTGAGGATGAATAATGAGTAACAGTAAACTTGTAAGTGTAACTAAATTAAGTCCAAACCATTCAGGACTAAGAACTCACACCATTGACAGAATCACACCACATTGTGTGGTTGGTCAGTTGTCAGCTGAATCTATTTGTAATTGCTTCACAAGTCCATCAAGAGAAGCAAGTTGCAACTATGGTATTGGCACAGATGGTAGAGTAGCACTTGTTGTTGAGGAGAAAAACCGTAGTTGGTGTTCTTCTAGTAATGCAAATGACCAGAGGGCTATTACCATTGAATGTGCTAGTGGACTTGAAGAACCTTATACTATGAACAGTAAAGTATACAAATCTCTTGTGAATTTGTGTGTTGATATTTGCAAGAGAAACAACAAAACAAAGTTGTTATGGTTTAATGACAAAGCAAAAGCCTTGAATTATAACCCTAAGTCAAATGAAATGGTGCTAACTGTCCATAGATGGTTTGATAATAAGAGTTGCCCAGGCAATTGGCTTTATGGTCGATTAGGCAAGTTGGCAAAAACTGTAACTAAGAAACTACAGAAAAATAAGAAAGTTAAACTACAAGGTAATGCAGGACTGTATAAGTACGGTTTTAAGGACCCAATCGGTAATGCTAGTGCAAAGCTTAAAACTTTAAAAAAAGGTAAAACAGTACAAGTTATTGAAGATGATAGCACAGGCTGGGTAAAGGTTAAGGCACTATTGACAACAGGTTGGATTGCTACAAGTCATCTTGGTAATGCTTGTACTCACTCTAACTACAAGACTATCACAGTAGCTAAAGGTACAAGAATACGCAGACTTAATAGGGCAGAAACAAAGTTTGAAACAGATACCAAACTTGGTGCAAGTCATAAGTTTAGGCTCATTTGTACGATTACTAAAGGTAAGTATGCCGGTTGCAAATATGCGAAACTTATCAGTAAAGATGTGAATAATGGCAGAATGTATTACATTTATTAATAAGAATTAACGATTATAATTAATTTTTGAAATTCTTTCGTTAATTTTTAAAACATATCGGTAATTAAAAAAATCAGTAAAACAAATTCAATTTTTCGTGCAAAATTATACCCCACAACAGTTCTGATACTGCTGTGGGGTTGTTTTACTTTTGTGGAGCTTTTTTAAAATATTTTTGAGTCATATTTGAGTCATATTTCTATAAAATATGGCTTATTTTTATTAAAAATATTAAACTTTAAATAAAGATATTTTTACCTTAATAATCGCATACCTAAGCCATTTTTCGAGGCTATCCCATAAAATCTATGTTACCTAGAATTTGCCCTAAGTCGGGTTCGAATCTCCAACCCTTCGCCATAAAAAGCCCATTCTAATGGGCTTTTTATTTAACTTTAAATTTAGAAATTATGCGTAATGGAAAAATCTGAAAATAATAAATTAAAAGATGTAGAGAGCAATATTCATAATATGAATAGATGTAAATTTGGAATTCTTGATACTACAAATATTGATGATATTGAAGTAATGGAAAAATTGCTAGAAGAAAAGTATATTGAAGAAAAAATAAAAGAAGATTATTAGAATTCAAATTAGTCAAATGTTTTGCAAAAAATAAAGTCCTAAGATGATTATTCATCCTAGGACTTTTTGTGTTACATATTACTTTTTCTTCTTTTTCTTAATGTGAACTTCCGGAACTGCTACATCATATAGCACAGGTTCATCATCCTCTTCTACAATATCATTTTGCTTTACTTTTCCTGTGTGAACTTCAGGTACTGCTAAATTTTCTGAATTGAAACTATACTTGTCTTTTGCCTTGTCCTTCATAAAACATTACCTCCAAATTATCACAATAAATTAATAAAGAATGTTATTGTTAAGCTGTTTAAGAAATCAGCAAACAAACTACCTACAATAGGAATAATCAAATATGCCTTAACTGATGGTGCATATTTATCACAAATAGCTTGCATATTAGCCATAGCATTAGGCGTAGCACCCATACCAAAACCACAAGTACCTGCAGCAATTACTGCAGCATCATAATCTCTACCCATAATGTTATATATAATATAGTAGGCAAATAAGAACATAAGAACTGCTTGGCCGGCTAGTAGAATAACAAGTGGTAAAGCTAGGTCAGCTAGTTGCCATAATTTAAGAGTAATCATTGCTATACCTAAGAATAGAGATAGACAAATACCACCAAGGTCATTTATTTCACCCATATGAATAGTAATTTTACCTGTGTATTCACCTATGTTTCTCATAATAGCAGCAACAATCATTGCACCAATATAAATAGGAAATGTCATTCCTGTAAGTGAAAGTAGCTTTGATACTATTGTACCAATTCCTACTGCAATAATCAACTGAAAAACTGCAGGAGCATACATGGAAAAATGTCTTTCATGCTTTTCTTCTTCTTCAACTAGGAAACTGTCATCCTCAGCTTTTATAGTATCTAGTAGATTATGCTTTTTAATAAGTCTGTTACCAATAGGGCCACCAATTAGTGAACCGGCAATCAAACCGAATGTTGCAGCAGCAGTACATACTGTTGTAGCACCTGAAACACCAAAGTCCTCTAGTACAGGGCCAAATGCACCGGCAGTACCATGACCACCAATCATAGGGATAGAACCTGTTGTCATACCTGTTAAGGAGTCAAGTCCCAGTACATTTGCAAGTCCGATTGATGCAAAGTTCTGTCCAATTATAAGCACAACAACAAGTACAAGGAACACTATAAGTGCCTTACCACCACTTTTGAGGACTTTTAAGTTGGCTTGGAAACCTACCGAAGTAAAGAACAGAACCATACAGACTTCTTTTAATGTGTCATCAAAGTCAATCACTGCAATTCCTGTTGCGTACAATATTAATGTAAATATTGCAAATAGCAAACCACCAATAACAGGTGCAGGAATACAGAACCTTTGTAAAAATGAAATTTTCCTTTTTAAGAAATTACCTATCATCAGAACAACTACAGCAACTGCAACTGTTTGATACATATCTAGTGTAATATCCAATGTTATCAATCCTTTCGCAGTTAATAGTTATTTAACTGAAATACCTTTTTCTTTGTAATATTCAATAGCACCTTTATGAAATGGAATATTAATACCTTTAACTGCATTTTCTTCTGTAATGTCAATATCAGCAGATACAGTCAGCTGAATTTCCTTAGCATTATTGAAAATCAATTTGGCAAGTTCTTTTACTTTATCATTAGATAATTTGTCACTTACCAGAATAACAGATTTAATACCAATAGTATTTATATCTGTGTTTTGATCGTTATATGTATTCTTTGGAATTTTGCAATCAATATAAGAGTAAGCTGACTTTAGCTTATTAGATGTAGCATTATCAATTTCAAGCAGTTTAATATCACATTGTTTTGCTAATTCATCAACAATAGTTGCATTCATACCAACAGTAATAAATAAACAATCAATTTCTTTGTTTTCAAGTTTCTTAGCAGCTTCTGCATAATCAAGGTTAACTTCCTTAACCATCTTAGAGTTTAGTCCATATGATGCAAGAATTTGTTTTGCATTTAGTTCAGAACCTGACTCCTTTTCACCGATATTGACGGTCTTGCCAAGTAAATCATCTACTGAATTAATATTAGAGTCTTTTCTCACTACAATATGACAAGCCTCTGTATAAAGAGATGCTAAAGCGCTATAGCCTTTATATGCACCTGACTTTTCAAAGTTGTTTTCGCCATTATAGGCATCACTTACAATGTCTGATTGTGCAATAGCAGCATCTAAATATCCTTGAGAAAGCAGTCTAACGTTTGCTGCAGAACCTGCAGTAGTTTTTTGTTCGATTTTTAGCTTTCCACTTTCATCGGCAAGTTCTCTGATTGATGTAACTGTTTCGTTATAAATACCACCAATACCGGCAGCACCAAAACGAATTTTATCATCATCTGATGAACAACTACATAAAGAAACAACAAATATCAATGAAAGTAATATTGCAAATATCTTTTTCATTAAATCCCTTCTTATGACATAATTTTTCTATTTTATTATATCATATTCGTTATTTTTTTGTCAATTTTGATTGAAAAGTAAACCCATTCTAGAATTAAAACGTAGATAAATAACCAAAAACAATATAAATATTTTTGAAATAAACATATTGAAATTGCAAAAAATTTAATTTATAATAAAAAAAGACTTGACTTGGAGTATACTCTAAGTATTAATATATAGGAGATGAATTTCTATGACAATTAATGAAGTAAGCAAAACATATAATGTTACACCTGATACATTGAGATATTACGAAAAGGTTGGTATGATTCCTCCGGTTACAAGAACTGCCGGTGGTATTCGTGATTATCAAGAAGTGGATCTTGGATGGGTGTCACTAGCATTATGTATGAGAAGTGCCGGTTTGCCTGTTGAAGCTATGATTGAATATGTGAAGCTATATAAACAAGGGGACAGCACAATTCCTGATAGACTTTATTTATTAGAAAAACAAAGAGATTCTTTACTTGAACAGAGGAAACAGATCGATGTTACCTTAAAAAGATTAAATTACAAAATCTCAAAGTATGAAGATGCTGTAAAAACAGGTGTTCTAAATTGGGATGATGAAAAGGAGAATTGTTGATGTATTTAGAAAAACTAAATGGACCTGCTGATGTTAAGAAAATGGATATTGATAGTCTAAATGTACTTGCATCAGAAATGAGAGAAGCTTTATTACACAGACTTAGTATTCACGGTGGACACTTTGGACCTAATTTTGGTATGGTTGAAGCAACTATTGCTATGCATTATGTTTTCAATTCACCAATAGATCAGTTTGTATTTGATGTTTCCCATCAAACTTATTGTCACAAAATGCTGACAGGCAGACAGAATTCTTATTTATATGAAGAAAACTTTGATGATATTTCCGGCTATAGTAATCCAAAAGAAAGTGAACATGATTTCTTTGAAATCGGTCATACTTCAACTTCTGTTAGCTTAGCTTGTGGACTTGCTAAGGCCAGAGATGTAAAAGGCAAAAACTACAATGTAGTTGCAGTTATTGGTGACGGTTCATTAAGTGGTGGTGAGGCATTTGAAGGACTTGACTTTGCCTCAGAACTTGAAAGCAATATTATTATTATTGTAAACGATAACGATATGTCTATTGCTGAGAATCATGGTGGTTTATATCAGAATCTAAAGTTACTTCGTGAAACTAACGGTAAAGCCGAATGTAACCTATTTAAGTCTATGGGACTTGACTATAAATTTGTTGCTGATGGTAACAATATTGAAGAAATGATTTCAGCTTTAAAAGAAGTTAAAGATACTACAAAGCCTACTGTAGTTCATATTGTTACAGAAAAAGGTAAGGGTTATGCTTTAGCTGAAAAGAATAAAGAGGCATGGCATTGGTGTATGCCATTTGACCCTAAAACAGGTAAGTCTACTATTGACTTTGGTGATGCTAAAGATTATGGTGAAATTACTTGTGAAATACTACTTGATAAGATGAAAGAAGACAAGACACTTGTAACTATCACATCAGCTACACCAGCAGTAATGGGCTTTACTAAGGATAAAAGAGATTTAGCCGGTAAACAGTTTGTTGATGTTGGTATTGCAGAAGAACATGCAGTAGCACTTGCATCCGGTATTGCTACAGGTGGCGGCAATGCAGTTTATGGTGTTTATAGTACATTTATTCAGAGAACATATGACCAGATTTCTCAGGATGTTTGTATCAATAACAGTCCTGTAACATTCCTTGTTTTCTGTGCATCTATCTATGGTATGAATGATGTTACTCACCTAGGCATTTATGATATTCCTATGCTATCTAATATTCCAAACCTAGTTTATTTAGCTCCTACAACTTTAGAAGATTACAAAGCTATGGTTGACTATGCTACTACTCAAAATGAACACCCTGTTGCTATTAGAGTACCATATGATGTGTTTGAGGCAGGTAAACCTCAAACTAAGGACTTTAGCAAACTTAATAAGTATGAAGTTGTATCAGAGGGTAATGATGTTGCAATTATTGCTTTAGGTTCATTCTTTGGTATTGGTGAAAAGGTAAAGGAAATGTTAGCTGATAGTAACATTAATGCAACACTTATTAACCCATACTTTGTTACAGGTACAGATGATGAACTATTAGAAAGTTTAAAGGATAACCATAAGCTGGTTATCACTATTGAAGATGGCGTTCTTGATGGTGGTTTTGGTGAGAAGATTTCTCGTTTCTACGGTAATACTAATGTGAATACTATTAATTATGGTTACAAGAAGGAATTTCTGGACAGATATAATCCGGAAGATATTCTAAGAGAAAATAGAATTACTCCTAAACAGATTGTAGAAGATATTAAGAATTCTTTATAATCCTTTACAAAATAATCCAATTTTTAAGGTGCAGTTAATTTAACTGCACCTTTTTATATATAAAAAGATTACTTATTAATCACTATAATGCAGATTATTCATAAATACTTTTATAATTAGAAAAATTTATGAGCCATTTTAACAAAATATGAAATATTAGAAAATCTACTGTTGAAAAAATAAAAGTGCTTTGCTATAATACTAAATGGTTAGGATATGCTAACTTAATTTAGCTATTGCTAACTAAGGAGATAAGTGTGAGGTTTTTATGAGATTTATAAAGGCTTTTAGTGTATTAATTTTAATAATTATGCTTGTTGGTTGCAGTAATGAAAATGAAGTGAATACTTCAAAAACTACATCTACAACTACAGTTAATGATACTATTCCGGCATCAAAAGAATTTTTTGCTATGGATACTTATATGGAAGTCAATGCTTATGGAGATAATGGTGAAAAGGCTGTTGCTAAAGCAGAAAAGGAAGTTAATAAACTTGATAGCATTTTATCAACAGGTAAGTCAACAAGTGAAATCAGTAAATTAAATAAAAATAAAAAGCAAGTTGTGTCTGCCGATACAATGTCACTTATTAAAGAGTCAGTAAAAATTTCTAAAGCAACTAATAGTGCATTTAACCCAACAATTTATCCATTAATGGAGCTTTGGGGATTTACCACAAAGAATTATTATGTACCTAAAGAGAATGAAATAAAACCATTACTTAACCATATGGATATTGATAATATTAAAATTGATGAAAGTAAAAATGAAGTATCTTTTAAAGATAGTAATATGAAAATTGATTTAGGTGCTATTGCCAAGGGGTATACCTCATCAAAGATTATTGATATTTTTAAAGAGAATAATATCAAAAGTGGTATGGTAACTTTAGGTGGTAATGTTCAAGTTTTAGGTAAAAAGCCTGATGGTTCACTATGGAAAGTCGGAATACAAAATCCAATTGGCGAAGATGAATATTTAGGTGTGTTACAAACATCAGATAAAGCAGTTATTACTTCCGGTGGATATGAAAGAAATTTCACTAAGAATGGTAAAACCTATCATCATATTTTAGACCCATCAAATGGTTATCCTGCAAACAATGGACTTACATCAGTTACTATTATTTCAAGTGATGGTACTTTAGCTGATGCACTTTCAACATCACTGTTTGTTATGGGTAAAGATAAAGCAATTGATTTTTATAAAAAGTCAAATTATAACTTTGATTTTATCCTTTATACAAGTGACAATAAGTTAATTATTTCTGATGGTATCGAAGATATATTTTCTTCTGATTTAGATATTAAGGTGGTTAATAAATAATGAAAAATATATTTAAAAATATTTCTAAAATTAAATATATTCTTCCATTGTTAGTGTTAGTGGTTTGTGTTGCTTTTGCAGTAAATAGCTTTACAAATGGTAGTTTTAGTGCTGATTCTGTAAATAAAAGAGAAACAATTAATATTGAAAATTCTACTACAAACTCTACAACAGCTAGTTCTACCGGTAGTAATGATATAACAACATCACCTTTACCTAGTGAAATTGGAAATAATAATTCAACTTCTAACAGTGAAAAGGTAAAGAGTGTTTTACCTTTAACTTTAAATAGTAATCAAAAGTATAAAGACGGTACATATTACGGAACAGGTGTAGGTTTTAATGGAAACCTTACTGTAAAAGTAACTATTAAGAATGGTAAAATAACAAATATAGAAATTGTAAAAACCGGTGATGGTGATGAGTATATTGCAAAAGCAAAAGGATTGTTAAAATCAATCTATGCTAAGCAAAATACAAATGTAGATACCGTTTCAGGTGCTACATATAGTTCTAATGGACTTATTGAAGCAGTTTCTAATGCACTTTCAAAAGCAGTTGTCAATAAAGATAATTCAAAAAGTTATGCAAATAACAATAAAGATACTAATAATATAGCAACCACAACAACACCTAAGAAATCTCCAACAAGGCCAAGTGTTCCTAATATGAATAATGCTACTTTCAAAGATGGCACATATATTGGTGTTGGTGAAGGTTATAGAGGTGATATAAAAGTTTCTGTTGTAATTAAGAACAGTAAAATCTATAAGATAAATATTCTTAGCACAGAAGATGATGAACAGTTCTTTTCAAAGGCAAAAAAATTAACTTCAAGTATTATCACTAAACAAACTGCTGCTGTTGATACAGTAAGTGGTGCAACTTTTAGTTCTAATGGCATAATAGAGGCTGTTTCAAATGCTTTACAAAAGGCCTATGTAAAGCAAACAACAACAGTTCCTACAACCACTATTACCACTACTACAAATAATTCAACTTCAACTACTTTACCTAGTAACCCAACAGTAAAACTTAAGTATGAAAACGGTACATATATGGCACAAGTTGTTTGTTACCCTAGTGAAAACGGTGCTTTTGAGGAATACACCTTGTCATTAAAGATTTCTATTTTTGATGATGTTATAACTTCTATTGATGAAGTTATGGGTATTGGTGATAACTACGATACTGCAAATGACTGGTATTTGAATAGAGCAGTAAGAGGTACAACAAAATACCCAAGTGTTGTTAAGCAAATTCTTAATAAAAATTCTACTGATGTTGATACAGTTAGTGGTGCAACTTGTTCATCAAAAGCAATTATTGAAGCTGTTAATAAAGCACTTTTAATTGCAGAAGTTAAGGGAGATTAAAGTGAATTTTTGGTTTAAATTATTTAACTTTCTTTTATGTGTTTGTGTTATTGTCAGTTATAACTTTTTTGTTGATATTAATGCTAAAGATAAAACAATAAAAGAATTAAATACAAAAGTATCATCATTAGAGAAACAAGTTGAATATGATGATAATTACATTGAAGATATTAAAACTAAAATTAATAAAAATAACGGTAAAGAGTCAAAAGTAGAAGAAACTACAATATCTTCTAAATATAAAGATGGCACATATGACGGTGAGGCTAAAGGTTTTGGTGGTAATATCAAAGTCAGCTTAACTGTCAAGAATGACATTATAACAGAAATTAATGTTATATCTGCCGATAAAGAAGACTCAAGCTATTTAGCTTCAGCAAAGAATATTATTAATACAATGCTTAACAAACAATCAACTGATGTTGATACAGTAAGTGGTGCAACATTTAGTTCAACAGGTATCAAAAATGCAGCAACTATTGCACTTAACAAAGCATTAATGTAATGGAAGTAATATAATTTATGAAAAGTATTAAACTAACACCGAAAAAGAAAAAACAACTTAATATGTATGTTAGATTAGCAATTCAGATTTTATTCTTTCTATTGTTCCCATCTACATTTACCAGTGCTTTCAATGGTGTAAAAAATATCTTTACCCAAATCGGTTTAGGCTCAAGTGTTGCACTTAATTCTTTTTTAGCCGTACTGATTGCACTATGTGTTTATACAATAGTATTTGGCAGATTTTTCTGTGGATATGCTTGTGCTTTTGGTACAATGGGTGATTTGTTACATAAACTTTACCTTTTTATCTGTAAGAAGATGAAGAAAAAACCATTTAAACTCAATGATAAACTTTCTAAAGTACTAAGCTATTTAAAATATGTAGTACTGCTATTTATAGTTATTATGTATTTCTTAGCCTATTCATCTTATCTGCAAGGCAAAAGTCCATGGGATGTATTCTCAATGATAGTTTCATTTAACTTTAGATTTGACGGATATACTTTTGGAATAATAGCTTTAGCAGTTATTATGGTAGGTATGTTCTTTATTAAGAGATTTTTCTGCAGATTTCTTTGTCCTATGGGAGCAGTTTTCTCACTACTACCGTCATTACCTTTTACTGCTGTAACAAGAAAAAGAGAAAATTGTATCAAAGGCTGTAAAGCTTGTAAAAATATTTGTCCTGCTAATATTGATATTCCTGAGAGAGGTAAAGGGAGTGTTAGTGGTGAGTGCTTCCAATGTGGTGAATGTATTTCAGTTTGTCCTAAGCAAAATACAGGTGTCTCGGGAAAAGTTAGAGGTAATGAGATTTGGTATGTACTTCTCAGAGCAGTAATTCTCTTAGTTGTACTATATTTTATTGGTGTTTGATATGAAAAAGAGAGATATTATTCTTGTTGTTAGTTTACTTGTTTTTGCCGGTATTGTATTTTTAATTTTTAATTTTAATAATAAAAGTGGCAAAACAGTTGTTATAACAGAGAATGGCTCAACATATGGAACTTATAGTTTAAGTGAAAATAAAGTTATTGATATAAATACAGATTTAGGTCATAACAAAGTTGTTATTAAGGATGGCAAAGTCCATATGGAAGAAGCTGATTGTCCTGATAAATATTGTGTTGACAAAGGTAATATTTCAAAAACTAATGAAAGTTTAATTTGCTTACCTCACAAATTAGTTGTAGAAATTACTGATGATGAAATTAAAAGTAATAATGATGATTTAGATGCAATAGTAAAGTAGGAAGTGATTATTTGGTAAAGAAAACTGCAAAGATAGGAATGTTTATTGCACTTGCGATGATTTTTAGTTATATTGAAGCAATTATTCCTATTAATTTTGGAATACCGGGAATTAAACTTGGAATTGCGAATATTGTTGTAGTTACTTCATTATATGTTCTTGTGTTTAAAGAAACTATCGGAATATCCCTAATCAGAATATTATTAATGGGAATTCTCTTTGGTAATGTGTTTTCATTAATATATAGTTTATCAGGTGGTGTTCTTAGTTTAATGGGAATGATAATTTGCAAAAAGTTTAAGTTCTTTTCAACAGTTGGTGTAAGTGTAGTTGGTGGTGTATTGCATAACCTAGGACAACTTATTGCTGCATCAATAGTTTTGAACAATTTAAGTATTGCATATTATTTTTCTGTATTATTAATTTCAGGTGTTGTGACAGGTTTTGTAATTGGTATTGTATCAACTAAGGTAATTAAAATATTAACTTCACCTAAAATGAAAGTTTTTAATTAGTCAATAAAAAATAGTTATAGGTTATAACTATTTTTTTTGAATAGAAGTTAGCGATTGCTAACAAAATATATTCAAGGAGGATTAAGAAATGGAAAAATCTACATTTCTAAAGAAAGCATCAGCTATTGCTATGGCTGGTATGATGACTGTTAGTGTTGGTCAGATGAGTATTTTTGCTGAAACAACTAACAGTGATGTTAATGCCAAGGATTATACTTATGTATTTGCCGGATTAACATGGGATGAATATTGGAAGTCTGAGGGTGTATATGTAGCAGATAATAATTGGACTGCATCTTCTGATGTTCTGGATTCACATAATGAATATGATAAGGGTGCTTTTGATGTTGTATCAAGAGCAACAACTAACCATGGGCTACATAGAGGTAGTTTCCAATGTTCAGCAGATATTTTTGCTAAGGATGCAAATGAAAATGAAAAAGAATTTGCAGTTTCTTATTGGACTAAAGAAGATAATAACAATGTTTTAGTATTAACAGATGGTACAAAGATTACTGACTTTTCAAGAGGTAAATTTACATATGATGGTGTTGCTTACACTATGACTAGTTATGATGTTACAGGTATGAAGTACATTCCTGTTGCAGTTAAGAATGACGATTTAGCTGACTTTGAAAGCAAATATACAGTTGTAAAGTCAGGTGAAGAAGTTAAGGGTGGTTTTACAGAAAATAACCTACAGTCATACAGTTTAACTGCTAACCTTGATGAAAATACAAATGGTTTAAAGTATGCTGAAAAGAATACAGACGGTACATACTCATTCTCTCAGAGAAATGTAGGTACAACTTCCGGTATTGAAGGTGCTGACCTACAGAAAGCTGAAAATGTAAATATTGAAGTTAAAGACGGTGACGATGTTGGTTCATATGGTGAATACATTAGAGTTGACTTTAAGGGTGACGGATACGGTGCTTTAGGTTCAAAGATGTATGCAGTTCGTTGGGATTACTATGGTGATGATAACTCATACAATAATAAGCTGGTATCATTTGGTACAAAGTTTGCTTCCGATAACTGGATGCATAAAGTAATGGGTATTCAGTTAGGTTTAACAGATTCTTATAGATTTAAACTACCTAAAAATACAGACGGTACAGGCTATTGGAAACTTACTATCTATGCTCTAGGTTATGAAGATTATACAGTAAACTTCCAGATTACTGCCGATAACCTACCTGCACAGTCAACTGATGAATTAGATAAGACAGAACTACAGAAACTTGTTGATCAGGCTAATGCTCTAAATGAAAATGATTACACAGTTGACTCCTGGAAAGACCTAAAAACAGAACTTGATGAATCTGTTGATTTACTGGCAAATGCCAGAAATCAGGCTTCTATTAATGAACAGGTTAAGCACCTAACACTTGCTATTAACTCATTAGTTAAGAAAGAGGTTCCAACTGAAACAACACCTACAGAAACAACTCCAACAGAAACTACACCTACAACAACTCCAACTACTACAAAGCCATCTACAACTACACCAACTAAGCCTGTAGTTAAGAAAACAACAGTTTTTCTAGCTAGAACTAACGGTTCAGTATATGTAAAGGGCAGAACTACTGTTAAGGCTACTGTAAAGAATGGTAAGGGTAAGACAACATACAAGAGTAACAACACTAAGGTAGCTAAGGTTTCATCAAACGGTGTTGTCATCGGTGTAAAGAAGGGTACTGCAGTAATCACAGTTACAAACAATAAGGTATCTAAGACTTTCAAAGTAACAGTAAAGAACCCAACACTTAACAAAACTACACTTAACCTAAAGGCTAAAAAGAACTATACTCTAAAAGTACAGGGCAAAATCGGCAAGGTAACTTTTAAGTCATCTAATACTAAGGTTGCTACTGTAAATGCTAAGGGTAAAGTAGTTGCTAAGAAAAAGGGTAATGCTACTATTACTGTAAAGGCAAACGGTATCACTCTAAAGTGTAAAGTAAAGGTTAAATAATTATTTAACAATACATATTTTAAGAACCACTAATGGGCTAGTCATTAGTGGTTCTTTTTTTCCAAGGTGGAAATATGGAGGTGTATTCATTTACTTCAAGTAAGAATACTAATGTTAGTTCAGTACAGTTTGTAATTAAAACTTCTGAAATCAAGAAAGAAGAAGTAAAAGAAGATAAGAAAACTAAAGAAGAACAAACTTTCTTTCAAAAGTTTATTAGTTTATTTACAGATTTATTTAATTAATAATGTTAACGATAACTATAATATAGGTTGACATTACACAAAATATCAATTATAATCTCTTATAGAAAAGAGGTTGACAATAATGGATATTAAGAAGTTATCTAATGATATTATAAATGGCAAGAGATTAACTAGGGAAGATGACCTTTCATTTTTCAAGACCGTAGATTTAGATGAACTATGCAGTGGTGCTGATGAAATCAGAGAAAAGCTATGTGGTAATCATATAGACCTATGTTCTATCATCAATGGTCGTAGTGGTGGTTGTAGTGAAAACTGCAAGTTCTGTGCACAAAGTGCCCATCATCACACAAGTGTTGAAAGATACAAATTCCTTGAACCTGAAGAAATTGTTAAGGACTGTGAATATCACTACAACAAAGGTGTACATAGATATTCTATTGTTACAGCAGGTAGAACTCTCGAGGGTGAAGATTTGGAAAAAGCTTGTAAAGCTTATAAAGAAATGCATGATAAATATGATATTTGTCTTTGTGCATCTCATGGTCTTGTAACTGAAGAAACTTTTAAAAAGTTAAAAGACAGTGGTGTAAGTATGTATCATGAAAATATTGAAACATCCAGAAGAAACTTCCCTAATGTATGCACAACTCACACTTTTGATGATAAAATCAATGGTATCAAAACTGCTCATAAAGTTGGTTTAACTGTATGTTCAGGTGGCATTATCGGAATGGGTGAAACCTTTGAAGATAGAATTGATATGGCTCTTACTTTAGCTGAACTTGATGTTGAGTCAATTCCTCTTAATTCACTTATTCCTATTAAGGGTACTTGTTACGAAGATTTACCAACACTTACTGAGGAAGAAATCTTGCGTACTGTTGCAATGTTTAGATTTATCAATCCTACTGCATATATCAGACTTGCAGCAGGTAGAACTTTAATGAGTAATTCCGGTGAAAAAGCATTCACTTCCGGTGCTAATGCTACTATTACCGGTGATATGCTAACTACTTCCGGTAATAATATTGACGAAGATAAAGCAATGCTAACTGATATGGGATTTTCTATTTAATATAGAGTTTCATATTTCTTGACTAATCTTTCTACAACTTATATAATTACTGTAGTATAAATCATTTAGAGAGATTTGATTTTATGAGAATATATAAGTACAAGAAAATATTTTCAATATTTATTCTTACAGTTTTAATTGCTATATTATTACCTTTAAATCTGCAAAATACAAAGGCAAGTTCTAAGTTGGATTTTTTCTTAGTTAGTGATACTGTTGATAATAACAGACTTTTTGATGTGAATTTAGTTGCAAAAGGTGATGCTGATTTGTCGGCTTGTAGTATAACAGTTACCTATGATACTGAATATGTTGAATTTAGGAGTGTTTCCTCACCTGATAAAGCATTTGAGATTAAAAAGAAAGTTTCAAATGGTAAAGTGACGGCACTTGTTTTGTGTTCCTATGGCTATAGTCTTAGTGGTAACTCAAAGATTATTTCTTTTAAGTTTAAGTCTATTAGCAGTGGTTCATCAAATTTTGGTTTAGGCATTTTTGACCCAACAGATAATAAAGGTGACAAATTATCAATAGGATCTGTTTATGGTGCTAAAGTTACAATTAATGGTAGCAAAATTACCTCTAAAAGCATAAAGAATAATAATGGTAAAACAACAAATGTTAATAGATCCAGCAGTAAAACGTATAGTGCCGGAAAATCTTCTAACTCTGTAAAAGTTCCCAAGGTTAATTATGCAAATGGAGATAGTAAAGAGAGCACCTCAACAAGTTCTACCATTGATACGGCTTATGTTGATAATAGTGAGCCACATTCACTGTTCTTCATTGGTGTATTAGCAACTTTAGGTTTTGTATTTATTATTTGTGTTGCATATAGAATGGGTAAGACAAGTAAAGAAAATAATGACAACAATATAAATAAAGAAGATAAGTAGAGGACTATAATTTTATAGTTCTCTTTTCTTGTTTGTAATTATAGAATATTTATGATATACTAAATGTGTATTGCTAGAAATTAATAAGGAATGATATATATGAGTGAAATGCAAAATATACAATGGTTTCCGGGTCATATGACCAAAACTAAAAGACAAATTCAAGCATCACTTAAACTAGTTGATGCAGTAGCAGAAATTATTGATGCAAGAATACCGGTAAGTAGCCGTAACCCTGACCTTGATTCAATTATTCAAAATAAACCTAGAGTTGTTTTGATGAACAAATGTGATATGGCAGACCCATCATCTACCCAAAAGTGGATTAATTATTTTAAAAATAACGGCATTGTAGCTATTCCAATTGATTGCAAAACAGGTAGAGGTATCAACAAGTTTGTATCTTCTGTTAATGAGGTTCTTAAGGAAAAGATTGAAAAGCAAAAGGCAAAAGGACTTTTAAATCCTACAGTTAGAGTTATGATTGTTGGTATTCCTAATGTTGGTAAATCAACTTTCATCAATAGAATTTCTAAGAACAGAAAAGCTAAGGCTGAGGATAAACCGGGTGTAACAAGAGGTAATCAGTGGTTTACTATTAACAAAGGCTTTGAAGTTTTAGATACTCCGGGTGTATTGTGGCCAAAGTTTGAAGACAAAATTGTTGGCGAAAGACTGGCTTTTACAGGTGCAGTTAAAGACCAAATTATGGATACTGAACTTTTAGCTATGAGATTATTGGATTTCCTAAAGGTTGAGAAAAATCCAATATTTGTAGAAAGATTTAAACTACAAAATGAACCGATTGAAAATATTGAAAGTTATGAACTTCTTGAACTTATCGGCAAAAAAAGAGGTATGCTGATTTCAGGTGGCGAAATTGATACTGAAAGAGCTGCTATTATGCTACTTGATGAATATAGAAGTGCTAAACTTGGTAAATACACATTTGAACTACCGGAGAACTAATTATGGAATGGCTAAAATATGAAAATGAAGCCTTAGAAAAAGGCTATACAAATATTTGTGGAGTTGATGAAGCAGGTAGAGGACCATTAGCCGGACCTGTTTGTGCAGCAGCAGTAATTCTGCCTAAAGGACATATTATTGATGGTGTCAATGACTCTAAGAAACTTACAGAAAAAAAGAGAGAAAAACTTTTTGATGTAATTATTGATGAATGTGTTTCTTATTCAATAGCTTTTGCTACAGTTGAAGAAATTGAAGAACTTAATATTCTTAACGCTACTATGCTTGCAATGCAAAGGGCAGTTGAAGGCCTTGATGTTAAGGCTGATTATGCTATGATTGACGGCAATAGACTTCCACCACTTAATATTCCGGCAGAATGTATTGTAAAAGGTGATGCAAATTCTATGTCAATTGCTGCTGCCTCAATCCTAGCAAAAGTAGCTAGAGACAGACTTTGCTTAAAATATGATGAACTATATCCCGAATACGGTTTTGCTAAACATAAAGGATATGGCACAAAGTTACATAGAGAAATGATTTTAAAGTATGGACCTTGTGAAATTCACAGAAAAAGCTTTTTAAAGAAAATTTACAAAAATGCAAATAACTGAGAAAAGACAAGTAGGTGACATTGGAGAGAAAGCATCTAGAAAATATCTAAAGAAAAATGGATATAACATTGTAGCTAAGAACTACAATACTAAATATGGCGAACTTGATATTGTAGCAGAAGATAAGAATTACATTGTTTTTGTTGAAGTAAAAACCAGAAAAGAAAATTCTCTCTATGCACCGGTATTAGCAGTTACAAAGCAAAAACAAAATAAACTGATGAAAACTGCTTATATATATCTTAAAGAATATCCAACAAATAAGAACATAAGATTTGATATAATAGAAGTTATCCATAATTCTAAAAAGGTTGTAAGTATTAATCATATAAAAAATGCATTTATGCAAGGAGGTAGTTATGGAAGTTTTTGATTTTCATTGTGATACCTTATATAAAAGTATGATGAATGATTTACTGCTTGATGCCGATATTTATGAATTTAAAATTTCCAATTTAATGAAAGAGCATAAATGGCATCAATGTATGGCAGTATGGACACCTGATAATAGAAATGAATTACCGTTACAGTTTATAGATAAACCTCTTATAGAGTATTTTATTGCAAGTGCAGAAAAACTTATTTCAGAATGTAAAAGACTTAAAATTCCTTTTAATGATATAAATGCAAATAAGTCATTGCACCTAACTGTAGAAAATTCTTCAATTTTAGAAGATAATATTGAAAATATAGAATTCCTAAAAAAGTATGGTGTAAAAGTTGCTACACTAACTTGGAACGAAAGTAATTGTATCGGTGATGGTGTTCTTGCAAAAAATCCTATAGGTGCTACTACTTTCGGCAAAAAGGTAATTGATGAATATATTAAGAATAATATTGCTATTGATGTATCTCATACAAGTGATAACTTATTCTATGATATAGCATCAAGTAACCCAAAATATATACTTGCTACACATTCAAATTCAAGAAAAATTTGTAGTAACAAAAGGAATATTACAGATGAACAATTTGAATATATTAAAAGCAAAAACGGTGTTGTAGGACTTAACTTTCATAAATATTTTTTAAGTGATAGTGACAGTTACAGTATTAAAGATATTCTTAATCATGCATACCATTTTCTAAGTCTTGGTGGTGAAGATAACCTATGTATCGGTACAGATATGGATGGTTCAGACCTTGTTGATGGTTTTTCTTCGTCAAGTGATTTTAAAAGGCTATATAATTCTTTTATAGAAAATAACTTCAAAAAATCAGTTGTTAACAAGATTTTTTTTGAAAATGGCGTGAAATTTTATGATAAACTTTGACATTTAGCACAATATAGTGTAGAATGTAAAATCGGAAATATGTACTGAAAGGAAGATAAAAATGTTATATAACAGTACTGAAAATAATAAAGAAGTTGTTTCTGCTGCTCAGGCTATTGCCCAGGGTATCAGTAAAGACGGTGGTCTTTTTGTACCTCAGGAATTACCTAAGTACACAGAAGAAACTTTCAAATCTTTACTAGGTCTTTCATATAACGAAAGAGCAAAGATTGTGTTCTCTGATTTTCTAACAGATTTCACAGAAGAAGAAATTGCTGATTGTGTTGACAAGGCATATACAGTTGAGAAGTTTGGTTCAGAATGTCCTGCTCCTTTGGTTGCTAAGAAATACAACGGTAACGAAATCAACATTATGGAACTATGGCATGGTCCAACATGTGCATTTAAGGATATGGCACTTCAGATTCTTCCACATTTCCTAACTAAGTCATTAAAGAAAACTTATGATGGAAAAACTGCTGTTATTCTTGTTGCTACATCAGGTGATACAGGTAAGGCTGCTCTTGAAGGTTTCAAGGATGTTGACCACACTAAAATGATTGTATTCTATCCTGAAGACGGTGTTTCTCCAATGCAGAAGCGTCAGATGAACACTCAGAAGGGTAGTAATGTAAATGTTTGCGCAATCAAAGGTAACTTTGATGATGCTCAGACAGGTGTTAAAAAGATTTTCACTACTGATGAGATTGTTGAACTTCTACATAAGAACGATATGCTATTCAGTTCAGCTAACTCAATCAACTGGGGTAGATTACTCCCTCAAATTGTTTACTATATTTCTGCTTATTGTGATTTAGTAAACAGTAAGAAAATTAATATGGGTGACAAAATCAACATTGTTGTTCCAACAGGTAACTTTGGTAACATTCTAGCTGCTTACTATGCATATTGTATGGGTATGCCTGTTAACAAGTTTATTTGTGCATCTAACCAAAATAATGTTCTTACTGATTTTATCAATACAGGTGTTTACGACAAGAACAGACAGTTCTACGCAACTGCTTCTCCATCAATGGATATTCTTGTTTCAAGTAACCTTGAAAGACTGCTTTACAAGTTCTCAGGTAATAATGATGAACTAGTTGCAAAGTGGATGAATCAGCTTAAGACTGAAGGTAAGTATGAAGTAACTGATGAAGTTAAGAAAGAAATTACTTCTAAGTTCTTTGGTGGTTTCTGTGACGATACAAACACAAAGGCTACAATTAAGGAACTATTTGATGAAGAAAAGTATCTATGCGATACTCATACATCAGTTGCTATTAATGTATATAACCAGTATGTAGAAAAGACAGGAGATAAAACACCTGTTGTTATTGCTTCTACTGCAAGTCCATATAAGTTCTCTCATTCTGTACTTGAAGCAGTAGCTCCTGAAGCTATCTGTGATGATGAGTTCACAATGGTTGATGAACTTAATAAGATTACAGGTGCTGAAGTACCAAAGCCAATTGCTGAACTAAAGAATCTAGAAGTTAGATTTAATAATGTAACAGATGCTGATAAGATGCCAGAATATGTTAAGAATACATTAGGTATCTAATATGTCTTTATTTTGTATTGCTGACCTTCATTTATCTATCGGTGTTGATAAGCCTATGGATATATTTGAAGGTTGGGACAATCATATAGAGAGATTGCTTAATAACTGGAATAGCATTGTAAAAGACGAAGATACAGTTATTGTAGCTGGTGACATTTGTTGGGCTCTTAAGCTTGATGAATGTTACAAAGACTTTGAGTTTATAAACAATAAACTTAAGGGTAACAAAATTTTCTTAAAAGGAAACCACGATTTATGGTGGGGAACTAAAAAGAAAGTAGATAACTACCTTGAAGAAAATAATTTTAGCAAAATTAAGATTCTTTTTAATAATTCTTACAAGGTAGGTAACTATAACATCTGTGGTACTCGTGGATGGAATTTAGAAGTTGACAGTGCTGAGGATGAGAAAGTCCTTAACCGAGAACTTGGTAGATTAAAATTATCACTTGATAGTGTCGATAACGATTTAGAAACAATTGTTTTTCTTCATTATCCACCGGTATTCGGAAATCAGTGTTGTCAAGAAATATTTGATATACTACATAACTACAATATAAAAAAATGTTACTATGGTCACTTACATGGTCGTAAAATTACAAAGTACGCTTTTAATGGTGACTATGAAGATATTAAACTAAAGTTAATATCAAGTGACAGTGTAGCATTTACCCCCGTGCTAATTGCAAAATAATTTGATAAAAACTATGGAAATTATCAAATGCATATGTTATAATTGTCTAGTTATTTAGTCATAAACAGGAGGAAATATAAAATGAGTCTTAATAATTCAACAAAAACTAAAGAAAACACATACGAAGTAGAAGTATCTGTTGATGCTGAAACTTTTGCAAAAGCTTGTAATAAAGCATACAAGAAGCAGGTTAAGAACATCAATGTTCCTGGCTTTAGAAAAGGTAAAGCTCCTAAGCATATGATCGAAAAGATGTATGGCGAAGGTGTATTCTTTGAAGATGCAATGCAGGATTGTTACCCAGAAGCTCTTGATGCAGCTGCTAAGGAAGCAGAACTAAATGTTATTGCAGTTGAATCCCTTGAAGCTATGGATGCTTCAGAAAAAGATGGATTTACTTTCAAGGCTACAGTAATCACATACCCTGAAATTGACATTAACGATTACAAGGGTATCACAGTTAAGAAGAAGTCAACAAGAGTTACAAAGAAACTTATTGATGAAGAAATCGAAAAAGTTCGTGACAGAAATAGCCGTATGGTAACTGTTGAAGACGGTGCTGTTGAAAATGGCGATATGGTTGTTATCGACTTTGAAGGTATGAAGGACGGCGTTCCATTTGAAGGTGGTAAGGCTGAAAACTACAACCTAGCAATTGGTTCAGGCAACTTTATCCCAGGTTTTGAAGAACAGATTGTTGGTCACAAGACAGGTGAAGAATTCACTATCACAGTTAAGTTCCCTGAAGATTATCAGGCTGAAGAACTAAAGGGTGCAGATGCTGAATTCAAGATTAACCTACACGAAATCAAGAGAAAAGAACTTCCAGAACTTGACGATGAATTTGTTAAGGATGTAAGTGAAAAGGAAACTCTTGACGAATATAAGGAAGAAGTTAAGGAAACTGTTAAGAAACGTCTAGAAGATGAACAGAAGAAGGATATCGAAGATCAGGTTATCACAAAGCTATGTGATGCTGTTGAAGGTGAAATCCCTGAACAGATGTATGATAATGCAGTTAACGAAATGATTCAGGAATTCGATATGCGTCTAAGAAGTCAGGGTATGGACTTTAACACATATATGAAGTATATGGGTGCAACTCCTGACACTATTAAGGAAATGTACAGACCTGACGCTGAAAAGAGAGTTAAACTAAGACTTGCTCTTGAAAAGATTGCAGAAAAGGAAGCTATCGAAGTAACAGAAGCTGACCTAGATGCAGAATATACAAGACTAGCTGATCAGTACAATATGAAGGTTGAAGATGTTAAGAAAGCAATCAACGATGAAGCACTATCAGCTGACCTAAAGACTCAGAAGGCTATGGACATTGCAGTAAACAGTGTAAAGGCTGAAAGCAAGAAGGCTGCTGAAGACAAAAAAGAAGACTAATTGAATAAATTTAGTCTATCTAACCTATTATTATAATTGAAAGGATTGATTAGAATGGCATTAGTACCATATGTCGTTGAACAAACAAATAGAGGCGAACGCTCCTATGATATTTTTTCAAGACTTTTAAACGATAGAATTATTATGTTAACAGAAGAGGTAAACAACCAGACTGCAAGTTTGGTTGTAGCCCAACTTCTATACCTAGAAGGTCAGGATCCAACAAAGGATATTAGCTTATATATTAATAGTCCAGGTGGTTCTGTTACTGACGGTATGTCAATTTACGATACAATGAATTACATTAAGTGTGATGTATCAACAATTTGTATGGGTATGGCTGCATCAATGGGTGCTTTCCTACTATCAGCAGGTACAAAGGGCAAGAGATATGCTCTACCTAACAGTGATATTATGATTCACCAGCCAAGTGGTGGTGCTCAGGGTCAGGCAACTGATATGCTTATTCATACTCAGCACATTATCGACACAAAGAAGAAGTTAAACGAAATTCTTGCTGCCAATACTGGTCAACCATATGATGTAATTGCAAAGGATACTGAAAGAGATAACTTTATGACTGCTCAAGAAGCTCTTGAATACGGTCTAATTGACAAGGTTATCACAAACAGATAAAAGGGGAATTAGTTAATGCCAAAGGACGAAAAAGAAATTTACTGTTCTTTCTGTGGTAAACCACAAGATATGGTTGGTAGAATAATATCTGGCAATGGTGTATATATTTGCGACCAATGTGTTGATTTGTGTATGCAAATATTAGAAGATGGTCTTGAACCTGTTAAAAACCAAAAGAAAGATATTGAAATTCCACAGCTTCTTAAACCACAGGAAATTAAGGATGTGCTAGATCAGTATGTTATTGGTCAAGATAGAGCAAAGGTTACTTTAAGTGTAGCAGTTTATAACCACTATAAGAGAGTATTTTCCCTTGATGATGATGTAGAATTTGCTAAGAGTAATGTGCTTTTACTTGGTCCAACCGGTGTGGGAAAAACACTTCTTGCACAAACCTTAGCAAAAACACTTGATGTTCCTTTTGCTATTGCTGATGCAACCACATTAACAGAAGCCGGATATGTTGGTGAAGATGTTGAGAACATTCTTCTAAAACTTATTCAAGCTGCTGATTACGATATAGAAAAGGCTGAGCGTGGCATTATCTATATTGATGAAATTGATAAGATTTCTCGTAAGTCTGAAAACCCATCAATCACCAGAGATGTTAGTGGTGAAGGTGTTCAGCAGGCTTTACTTAAAATTATTGAAGGCACAGTTTCTAATGTTCCACCTCAGGGTGGCAGAAAGCATCCTCAACAGGAATTTATACAGATAAATACTAAGAACATTTTATTTATTTGTGGTGGTGCTTTTGAGGGATTGGAAAAGATTGTTGAGAAGAGAATGAACTCCTCAGTACTTGGCTTTGGTGGCACAATTAGAAGCCGTAAAGAACTTGACAGTACAGATTGGATGAAAGATGTTGTAGCTCATGACCTTGTTAAGTTTGGTATTATTCCTGAACTTGTTGGTCGTATTCCTGTTATTACATCACTTTCAGGTCTTGACGAAAATGCCCTAGTCAGAATTTTAACTGAACCTAAGAATTCAATTGTCAACCAGTACAAGAAGCTGTTTGAACTGGATGATGTTGATCTTGAATTTACTGATGATGCTCTACTTGCAGTAGCTAAGATTGCTAAGGAGCAAAATACCGGTGCAAGAGGTTTGCGTGGTATCCTTGAAAATGTTCTTACTGATTTAATGTTTACAACTCCATCTGACGAAACAATTAAAAAGATTGTTATTAACGCTGATGTTGTAAACGGTAAGGCTAAACCAAAGATTACAAGACGCAGAACTAAGAAAAAGCAACCAATAATTATGGATGAAGAATCCAATCCAACAGCTTAAATAAACATACGAAATAGCTGTACTCTTTGGGTACAGCTATTTTTGAATTGAGTGATTATATGAACGATACACCTAATATTGTTGAATTACCGGTTCTACCACTAAAGGGATTAGTTGTATTTCCGGATATGATTCTACATTTTGATGTAGGTCGAAAGCGTAGTAAAGCTGCCGTAGAAGCTGCTATGCTTAATAACCAAGAAATTTTTGTAACCACACAAAAGCTAACTTCTGTAAATAGACCAAAACTTGATGATGTTTACAAAGTTGGTGTTATTTGCAACATTACCCAAATAGTAAATCAACAAGAAGATATTATAAGAGTTACTATTCAAGGTAAATATCGTGGTATTTTAAAAGAGATTACAACAGATACAAATTGCTTATTTGCTAAAGTAGAAGAAGTTCCTAGAAGTGAAATTACCGACAGTGAAAAAGGTGATGCTTTAGTAAGAGCAGCAAAAAATGTATTTGAACAATATATATCTATTACACCTAGCTTTTCAACTGATTATCTTTATAAACTAAGTCTTTGTAAAGATGCCTCAGAAATTGCTGATTATATAGCTAGTAATATTATTACCGACTATACAAATAAACAGACAATTCTAAATATCTTTGATATTGAAGCAAGGCTGGAAGCCTTAATTGAATTGCTGTTGGAGGAAATCAATGTTATTGAAATTGAAAATGACATTGTGGAAAAAGCCAGACAGAATATAGAGAAAAATCAAAGAGATTATTTTCTAAGGGAACAACTTGCAGTAATTCAAGAAGAACTTGGTGAACAGGACAATCCTGAATCTGAATCAGAAGAATATAAAAAGAAAATTTTAGATTTACACCTAGATGAAGAAATTGAAAAGACCTTATTAAAAGAATGTGCTAAACTTAAGAAAATGGGTTATTCAAATCAAGAAGCTACTGTTATTCGTACATATCTTGATACTTGTCTTGATTTGCCATGGAATAAGTTTACAACTGATAAACTTGAAATACATAAAGTTAGGAAGTCTTTAGATAAAGAACATTATGGTTTAAATAAGGTTAAAGATAGAATTATTGAACAACTTGCAGTTAAAATTCTTAACCGTAAGAACAATTCACAGATTATTTGTTTGGTTGGGCCTCCCGGAGTTGGTAAAACTTCTATTGCACAGTCTATTGCTAAAGCTATTGGCAAGAATAGTGCAAGAATTGCCCTTGGTGGTATTCATGATGAAGCAGAAATCAGAGGCCATAGAAAGACATATATAGGTTCTATGCCGGGTAGAATTATCAATGCAATGAGAAGTGCAAAGAGTATGAATCCTTTGATTATTCTTGATGAAGTTGATAAGCTTGGACAAGACTACAAAGGTGACCCAACATCAGCTTTACTTGAAGTTCTTGACAGTGAACAGAACAGTACATTTGTTGACCATTACTTAGAAATTCCTTTTGATTTATCAAATGTAATGTTTATCACAACTGCAAATGACTTGTCACTTATCCCTGCACCATTAAGGGATAGAATGGATATTATTGAACTTCCATCTTATACAAGAGAAGAAAAACTGAATATAGCTAAAAAGCATTTAATTAAGAAACAACTTGAATTAAATGGCCTTGATAAAACACAGTTCAAAATTTCTCCTAAGGGTATTTATTCATTAATTGATTACTATACAAGAGAAGCAGGTGTTCGTTCATTAGAAAGAACAATTGCTTCCTTAATGAGAAAATCAGCAGTTAAAATACTTATGGAAGAAGTTGACTCAGTTTCTATCACAGATAAGAATGTTCAAGAATTCTTAGGTGCTTATAAATTTACTGATGACACTAAGAGTAAACGCAATGAAGTTGGCGTTGTAAACGGATTGGCTTGGACTTCTGTTGGTGGTACATTGTTACCTATTGAAGTGGCATTAATGCCTGGTAAGGGTAATATTCAGCTAACAGGTTCATTAGGTGAAGTAATGCAAGAATCAGCAAAGATTGCTATTACTTGTATCCGTACTATGAGTGAAAAGTACATAATTAATAATGATTTCTATAGAAAAAATGACATCCATCTTCATGCTCCGGAAGGTGCAGTTCCAAAAGATGGACCATCAGCCGGTGTAACAATGGCAACTGCTATTTTCTCAGCATTAACTAATATGCCTGTAAGAAGTGATGTTGCTATGACAGGTGAAATTACTTTAAGAGGTAAAGTTCTTCCAATAGGTGGACTTAGAGAGAAAAGTATGGCAGCCTATAGAAATGGTATGAAAACTGTTATCATTCCTTATGACAACATTAAAGACCTTGAAGAAGTTGATGATGTAGTTAAAGAAAAGGTTGAATTTAAGCCGGTAAAACATATAACAGAGGTTTTAGAAATTGCAATTTGCAATTACAATAAATCATTTGCAAAGAACATAAGCACATCTGTTAAAGATGGCCTAGCTAACACAATTAGACAGTAGGAGGTAATTATGACTTTTAATAGTGCAGAATTTGAATTTGCTTGTGGTACAAGCAGTCAGTTACCTCAGTCAACAAAACCTGAAGTTATTTTTTCCGGTAAAAGTAATGTTGGTAAGTCATCACTTATAAATAAACTTTGTGGTAGAAAGGCTTTGGCCAGAATTAGCTCAAAGCCAGGTAAAACTGCAACAATTAACTTTTTTGATGTTGATGATTTTCATCTTGTAGATTTACCGGGTTATGGTTATGCAAAGGTAAGTAAAGCTGAAAAACAAAGATGGGCAGAACTAATGGAAGGCTATTTTGACCAAGAAAGAGCCTTTTGCTTAGTTGTTCAGTTACTTGATATGCGACATAAACCAACTCAAGATGATATTGGTATGATTAGTTTCTTACACAATAGTGGTTTGCCATATATTGTGGTTCTTACAAAGCTGGATAAGCTAAAGAAATCAGAAGTTAATAAAAATTTAGCTATGATTGGGGAAACTCTAAAAGAGTTTGATGATATAAGATTATTTCCATTTTCAGCACAAACAGGGGAAGGTGCCGAGTCAATAATCGGTGTTATTAATGAAAGTGTTGAGGAATACTTAAAAGATTCAGAGGAGGAATAAAAATGGAGAAGAAGCCATTTATTACTTTGGAACAGGCTAAGGATATTATTAAGGATATTCCTACACCATTCCATATTTATGACGAAAAGGGTATTAGAGAAAATGCTAGAGCACTTAACAAGGCTTTTAGTTGGAACAAAGGTTATAAGGAATATTTTGCAGTAAAAGCTACTCCTAACCCATATCTAATGAAGATTTTACAAGAAGAGGGTTGTGGTATGGACTGCTCTTCTTATACAGAACTTGAACTATGTGAGGCTTGTGGTATCACAGGTAGTGACATTATGTTTAGTTCAAATGTTACACCTGTACAGGATATGAAGAAGGCTTATGAACTAGGTGCTAACATTAACCTTGATGATTTAACTCATGTGGAGTTTATCAAAAAGGTTTGTGGTGTTCCAAAGACAATTTGTTGCAGATACAATCCTGGTGGTGTTTTCAAACTAGCTGATAGTGAAGAAAAAGTTCAGGTTATGGATACTCCCGGTGACTCAAAGTATGGTATGAGTGAAGAACAAATGGTTGAAGCATTTACTGAACTTAAAAAGGCCGGTGCTGAAGAATTTGGTATTCACGCATTCTTAGCATCAAATACCGTTTCAAATGAATATTATCCTGAACTAGCCGGTATTCTATTTAACCTAGCAGTTAGACTACACAAGAAAACAGGTGTACATATTAAGTTTATCAACCTTTCAGGTGGTGTTGGTGTTGATTATAAACCTGAACAGCCAAAGAACGACATTGCTATTATCGGTGAAGGTGTTAGAAAAAAATTTGAAGAAATCCTTGTTCCTGAGGGAATGGGCGATGTAGAAATCTACACAGAACTTGGAAGATATATGCTTGCACCATACGGTGCTTTGGTTGCTACTGCAATTCATGAAAAGCATATTTATAAGGAATACATTGGTCTTGATGCTTGTGCAGCAAACCTAATGCGTCCTGCAATGTATGGTTCTTATCACCATATTACTGTTCTTGGAAAAGAAAATGAACCTTGCGACCATAAGTATGATGTTACAGGTGGTCTATGCGAAAATAACGATAAATTCGCTATTGACAGAATGTTACCAAAGATTGATATGGGTGACATTATCTATATTCATGATGCCGGTGCTCATGGTTTCTCAATGGGTTACAACTATAACGGTAAGCTAAGAAGTGCAGAGGTGCTACTAAAGGAAGATGGCTCACATAAATTAATTAGAAGAGCAGAAACTCCAGGTGACTACTTTGCTACTTTTGATTTTTCTGATGACTTTAAGTTACCAAAAGACTAATTTTAATTAAGCAATTTTCAGAGATTATGATTAATTTCATAATCTCTGTTTTTTTAAAGAGGTGTATTATGTTAAGACAAATACAATATTTTCATTCTGTAGTAGAGAACAATAGCTTTTCATTAGCAGCAGAAGAGTGTAACATATCACAATCAGCAATTTCTCAACAAATAAAAGCACTTGAAAATGAACTTGGTTTTAAGTTATTAGAAAGAAATAATAGAAAATTCACCTTAACACCTGCCGGTGAATATTTTTACAAGAAAACATTAATTTTAGTTAGTGACTACCGGAAGATAGTTAGCGATTCATACAACATTGCTACAAATAAAAATAACACATTAAAGATAGGGTATTTAAAAGATTATTCCACTAATGAACTACAAAATACAGTAACTGAAATGATACTGAAATATCCTAAATTATCATTGGATATTAAAAGAGAAAATCACGAACAGCTATATAAAATGCTGAGGGACAGTACTGCTGATTTAGTTTTTAATGACCAGAGAAGAGCATTTTCTGATGAATATGTTAATCATAAATTAACTACAAAAAGTTGCTATATAGAAGTTGCTAAGAGTAATCCTATTTCAAAATTAAATAAAGTAACATTAAAAGAACTAAAGAATTTGCCGTGTATTCTTATATCAAGTGAAATTGACAGTGAAGCAGAAGAAACATTCTATAAACAAGATATAGGTGTTACAAGCGAAATGGTGTTTGCTAAGGATAAAGAAGATGCAAGAATAATGGTTATTAGTGGGAAAGGCTTTCTTATTACTGAAAATAATCAATATAAAGATGATAGCCTTATTACTAAAATTCCTCTATATAGAGATAATGAAGTGATTAAAAGAAACTATTGTGTTTTCTGGAAAAAGGAAAACAGTAATATTTATATTGAAGAATTTGTGAAAATACTAGAAAAACAACTCAATGAATGATTTATAAGTAATACTTATGTGACAAATTTAATTTCATATAAGTATTTCTTATTATTCTATATAAATTATTAAATTGATTTTTCTTATAAATAATTTATACTTAGAGTATAGAAATTAATTATATATGAAGGTCTATTATGAAAGAAATGAGGTGATTTTTACAAGAATATGTTTCCTAAAAATCCTGCAGGTCGTCCGGGTACGGCTGATGAAGTAGCAAATGTAGCTGAATTACTTATGAGTGATAAAGGTGCTTTCATTACAGGTACAGACTTTATGTGTGATGGTGGTGCTACTGCCAGTTATTACTATGGCCCATTAAAACCTTAATTTCTTAATAATCTTATTACCGACTACAGAAAAGTAGTCGGTATTTTTATATTTGTACAAAATTAATTATATTATAGTGAATGTTTAGTGAAAATTATGTGTACAACCCTTGATTTACTTGACTTTTATACAAATTAGTGTTATACTTCTTAATAGTTCGTTACCGAACTAAGAGGTATTATATGGAAGCAAATGAACTGTTGTCTGTTGCTAGACAGATTAAAAAATTAATTAATAAAAAAATGGAACCGGTTTTAGCCGATTGTGAATTAAAACCTATTGAGGTTGATATATTGGTGTTCTTATATAATCACCCATATGTGGATACTTCAAAGGAAATAATGAAGATATTTCATTTATCCAAAGCTCATATTTCTCATTCTTTGGATAACCTAAGAGAGAATGGTTATATTCGTCTTGCTGAGGACAGTAAAGACCACAGAATAATGCATATTATTATTGAAAAAAGAGCAATGGATATAATAGATAAAGTTGATAAAGTGTATTGTAATTGTAAAAATGTAATTCAAAAAGAAATCACAAAAGATGAAATTTCTGTACTTAAATCTATAATACACAAAATTAATGACAATGTAGAAAAGGAACTTAACTCATAGTTCTTTATACGAAGGGAGTTATTTATGGATAAGCTACTTAATTATGCAAAAAGCAATGTTGATTTGTGTGTTACTCATGACTCAATCAACAAAGGCTTATATGCAGAGTATGGTGTAAAAAAAGGCTTAAGAGATGAAAACGGTCAAGGTGTTCTAACAGGACTTACAAATATATCTCAAATTACTGCCTTTAAATATATTGATGGAGTAAAGACACCTTGTGATGGTGAACTCCTTTATCGTGGATATAATGTTCAAGATATTGTAAATGGCTCAACAGGTAAGAAGTTTATTTTTGAAGAGGGTGCATATCTTCTATTATTTGGTGAACTTCCAACAGAAAGTCAGTTAAGCAAATTCAAAATTGCTCTTTCTGACGGTATGGAACTACCAACTAATTTTACTCGTGATGTAATTATGAAAGCTCCTACTGCTGACATTATGAACTCAATGACTAGAAGTATTCTTACTTTAGCATCATATGATAAAGATAAGGACAACCTTGAACTTTCTAATGTATTAAGACAATGTATGATGCTTATTAGTACATTCCCAATGATGGCAGCATATGCGTATCACGCATATAACCACTACGAAAATAACGGTAGTATGTATATTCATAGACCTGATCCTGAACTTTCTATTGCTGAGAACTTTCTTCGTATGATTAGACCGGATCAAAAATATACAGAACTTGAAGCCAGGGTTCTTGATATTGCTTTACTACTTCATATGGAACATGGTGGTGGTAATAACTCAACCTTTACAACGAGAGTTGTTACTTCTTCAGGTTCAGATACATATTCAGCTATTGCTGCTGCTATGTCATCACTAAAAGGTAAGAAGCATGGTGGTGCTAACATTATGGTTATGAATATGATTGATGATATTCGTCATCATGTATCTGATTTCTATGATGAAGATGAAATTGAAAATTATCTAAAAAAGATTCTTAATAAAGAAACATTTGATAAGCAAGGTCTTATCTATGGTATGGGTCATGCAGTTTATTCATTATCTGACCCAAGAGAAAAAGTATTTAAGAGATTTGTTGAACAGCTTGCAGAAGAAAAGCATCGCAATGATGATATGACTTTATATAACAACATTGAAAAACTAGCACCAAAGGTTATTTCTGAAAAGAGAAAGATTTACAAAGGTGTTAGTCCTAATGTTGACTTCTACAGTGGCTTTGTTTACGATATGCTGGGTATTCCTAAGGAACTATACACACCGTTGTTTGCAATTGCAAGAATAGTTGGTTGGAGTGCTCACCGTATTGAGGAACTTGTAACTACTGATAAGATTATCAGACCTGCTTACAAGAGTCTTGTAACAAATAGAGATTATGTAAAAAGAGAGGACAGATGTAATTGAGTAGTATCCAAGAAGATTTCTTTCTAAGAAGTATTAATATTGACAATATATTCAAAACTTTTGAAAAAGCTGATTATCTATTTTTATATAGTATAAAGCATTGTATGGAAAATTCAGAAATTGAAGATGGTGTTTATCTTTCTGATTTAGCAGAATATATGAATATGCCTATTACTGATATTTCCAAGGCAATAAAAAAGCTTCAGCAGAAAGGTTATGTTGATTGGCATACTGATGACAAAAAAGAAAGAACATATATCACTCCTACAACTAAGGCAGTTTCTGAAATGCACAGTCAGAAAGAAAGTTTAGTAAGTGCTTATAGTAAAATTATTGCTAATATTGATGGTGAAGACTTAAAAACAACTATTGATACACTAGCAAAAATAAGAAAAATTTTAGGTGAATAAATAATTAAAAGTCTGTAGAAATACAGACCTCAGCCTGTCGAAAAGTCCAGCGAAAGCTGGGCTTTATATATGTAAAAAAGTATTCGATGACTGCAGAGTTCTTTCATTAAGAAGGGTTTTGTTATGTAATCATCTGCACCTAAACCAAGACCAATAATTTTGTCTTAATCTCTTCATCTTTAGCAGTAAGAAAGATAACAGGAATATCAGATGATTTACGAATTTCTTTCATAAAGTCAAAACCGTCACCATCAGGTAACATAACTAGAATCATAATATTAGGTGTTATTTCTTTAAATGCTTTTCAGCAGTAGTAATGTTATTTGCAGAAAATATATTTTCATAGCCTTCTTTTCTTAAAGCAGGCTCAATCATATTAATAATTTCTTGTTTATCATCAAGTAAAAATATTTTTGCATCATTCATAATCATTATCCATACTTTCTTGTAAACAAAAATTACATTACTAAATTTTAACATATTAAGAGGACAATTTCAAATATCACTTTTATAATTGGATAAAAAATATAATTTAATACCAACCTATTTAATTTATTTGCGTATAAGTAAATGAAAGAAAAAGAAAATAAAGAACTTACAAAAACTACTAGTAGTATTTTTGTACAGTATATGTTATTTTATTAAGGTAGGTGATATTATAGATACAATCAATATGATTAACTATTCCATTATGCTTGTATTCTTTGTTTATTATGCTTATCAATTTTTGTGTATTCCTATTTCTTTCTAGTTTCAAACAATCAGTAACACAAATACTATGATGGTCTAAAGGCTATTTACAAATCCTAGGTAAGTATGGCAAAAGACTTTTTAAGTACACATTAAAAGGTAAATTCTCAGCCATTGATATGTTGATGAATATTACACTGGCTAATGTTCTTTTATGGGTTAACATAATAGTTAATATATTTGCTATAGTAGTTAGTATAATTAAAAGTGATAGCGTATCAACAATCTTATTATCACTTGGACTAAGTGCATTGAATTTGTATTTAACAATGTTCTTTATTGGTGCTATCACAACCATAACAGAATGGAAGAATATTTGTTGTAGTAATGTTAAGAAAATTCTGTATGCATTTACATTTCCGATATTTATGATTACATATATTCCGATTTCTGTAATGGCTCCATTTACTAAATCAGAATGGAAGCCTATTAATCATAATAAGTCACTTACACTTAATGACCTAAAGAGTTTTAGAAAGGATGTTGAGTTAAATTGAAAACTGACGATCATCTACTACTGGGTAAATACCTACTTAATATTAAGAAAATAAAGTTATCACCTTTAAAAGAAAAGTGGTTTCTTATTGGATGTGTTGAACCAGACTATAATCCATTTACATATATCAGAGGTTCAATAAAGCACAAATTACTTCATGGTCACAATGCTCCAAATTGCAAGAAACACATTGACAGAATTGTTGAAAAACTTTCTTGCACTACAATATCAACACCTTATCAATGGTTCATATTAGGTACAGCAGTACATTATATTGCAGATTGTTTTACATTTGCACATAATGCATTCTTTACCGGTGGTATGGCACAACATATGAAATATGAAATGCTTTTACAACCTATATTTCATAACTTTGTTATTGGATTAAAAGAACCACAAAATAAATACAAAACTTATTGTTATAATCTATCTTTCTATCACAATATGTATCAAAATGATAAACGCTCATTCTTAACAGACTGCAAGTATATTGTTGCTTCCACAGAAAAGTTACTAGACAGTTTAGAACTTGTAAAAGATGGAGTGCCACTTCTTTCAACACAAATTAACTTAGCAAAATAATAATTGAAATAAGGTGAAATAATGTTAGATACAATACAAAATATAGACTTTACAATATTACATTGGATACATAACAATTTACAATGTAACTTCTTAGATTTTATTATGCCTAAGATAACTGCACTGGGTAGTAGTGGTGCAATATGGATAATAGTTGCAATTGCATTTTTAATATCTAAGAAATATCGCAAATATGGAATTATCCTTTTTATAGGATTAATAATGAGTTTATTAATCGGCAATTTACTGTTAAAACCACTGGTAGCAAGACCCAGACCTTGTTGGATTGAAAGTAATTTTCCTTTATTAGTCAGCAATCCTACAGATTATTCTTTTCCATCAGGTCACACTTTAGCATCAACTATTAGTGCAGTAATAATCACATATGCTGATAAGAAATTCGGAATTATAGCAATCATTCTAGCAACTCTAATTGCTTTTTCAAGACTATACTTATTTGTTCATTTTCCAAGTGATGTTTTTGCTGCAATAATTTTAGGTGTTATCATAGGTTTATTTGCTATATTTGTATTTAACTTTGTAACACATATTATAAAAAGAAAATTAAATAAATAAAATTAAGTTCATAGATTTCTATGAACTTTTTGTTTAATATGTAAAAATAATTTGGTATATTGTTATATATAATGCTAATATTTTTTCTATTTTCAGTTTAGTATAATATATTTGTATTATTATAAAAACAAGGATATGAATATATGGTAGTAAAAGATAAAATTGAATTGTTAAACAACTATGATGAATTAAACGAATTTACTGATAAACAGAAATTACTATTAAGGAAATTATCATATGACTCAAATTCTTTTGTAAGAGGACTAGTAGCTTCCTTAATGGTAAAATCTATAGATGAATTTGGATTCGAAATTTTAAATAGACTTTCAAAAGATAATAATGATTATGTCAGAACAGAAGTATTCGATTCATTGTCTGTCTTTAATGATATGAATACTGTTACTTTACTTCAAAATGCAATTAGTACCGATACAAACAATTTAGCGAAAAGTTATGCAATTATGTCATTAGGTGATGTTGTTTATAGTTTAGGAATTTCTAATGACTTTAAAGAATATGTATATAAAATTAAAAGTTGTAATAAGTCAAAAGATTGTATTTTAAGTTGTCTATATTGCTTGTATTTGTTTGGTGAAAATGTTATTGATGAGATTTTCCTATTATTAAATGACAATGATTATCATATTCGATTATCTGCCATATCTATTTTAGAAGAAATCGTTAACAATGATAATTTAGATATTATAATAAGTAAATTGAGTGATAGATTAAAAATTGAAGATTGTAGTTCAGTTATTGATAAGATTAAAAATTTTAATTAAATGAAATAAATAATCAAAAAATGAAATTTAATATTACTTGCAAAGTTGGAGTATATTCAAACCCAATAAAAATAACTTTTAACAACAAATCAAAAATATTAACTTATAAGAATTCTAAAATAACTTTCAATTTTGATGTCGATACAGAATATGAACTAACAACGCTAATTCTATATACTACTAGAATTATAAAAGTAACTGCAAAATTCAGAAAGTTTATGTTTATACTATTCGGTTCAATTATTATTGGTAGTATTCTTCTTATAAATATGCACTTTATTCCGGGTCAAATATTGTTGCAATGGGCATTGATGGAATTCTTGCAAATCCTGTAGTAAGTATCATTTCTTCAATTATCTTTATTATATTGCAGCAATATTCCTAGTAGCTGACTTTAATGGTATTGAAGAATGTGTTGAAAGAAAGATGGATAAAAGCTATGAATGGATGGCTGCTTTTGGTTTGGCTTATACAATCATTTATCTATACTTTAAAATTTTAAACCTTCTTGTTCAAATATTTGTAAGAAATAGCGACTAATAAAATTCATATATAAATTTTATGGCTTTGACAACATGTCAAAGCCTTTTTTGCGTTTTGTATAGTTTATATTCCTTTATTATACATTACTTATTCTCTTAATTTAGCCATCAAAACTAGGTCGCTATTATCTAGTACACCATCATTATTAATATCACTAGCAATCATAGCTTCATCGGATAAGCCCTCTAAACCTAGCAAAAAATTCATATATGAGTCAGTATCTTTACTATTCACTGTACCTGTACAATTTACGTCACCTTTAATAATAAATGTTCTTTCTATAAACTCGTTATTTCTTGTAAATCTAACAATCATACCTGTACCGATTTTGCCACTTGTAACAACATTATTGCTTTTTATAAATGTAATATCATAACCATCATAACTTACATTTTTCTTAAATGTAGCTATAGTGGTATTGGGACTAACTCCTGTAATATATTGGTCATCAATAGTATAGACATTGCTAGATACTTTATATGAAATACTACTATTATTTTGTGATTTTATAGATTTAGGCTGTTTAATTTTTCTATTTTTCAATTCACCGATTTTTACAATATAAATATTGCTTCCTTTTGTAACAATAATTCTATCTTTATATCCATACAAATTATCAATATCGAAATTAAAAGAATATTCCTTATCAGTTGAGTTATTAAAAGCAGAATATATTATTTTGTTACTTTTAGCTTTAGCTATTCCATTTGATAGTAATGCAGTTTTATTGTCATTATAACTGCCGTATTCTTTATTGCTGAATAAGGAATAGATTTTCCCATTACCACAATAGTATTCATTATGAATCATAGTCATAGGGAAGAAACTATAGTCGTTTGAAGTTGAATAAACAGTATTTCCTTTGATAAAACAAAGGCCATAAGAAGTTAATACAAATTGATAAGTGCCATTGGTAGTGTCAATCTGACTTATATTACTGTCGAATTTATATGTATTTATTAAGTTACCCTTAGAGTTGTATTTATGTAATAAAGTTCTATTGTAAAAATCCACAAAATAGTAATTACAACTACTATCAACAGAACAAAGGGTCCACCTAGTTTTCTTACTATCATTCATAGTTATAGTTTCATATTTACCACTGTTATAATTAAATCTTACAACACCTATATTTCCGTTTATACTATCGGAAAAGAAATGAAAATAACTACCGGTAAAATTACATTTAGTAATTTCAGCATTTGATTTAATTGTGCTATAGCCATAACCTACTTTATTAACAACAGCAGTTTTATCCTTTACACTAACAATATAGTCATTCTTACTGTCAGCAAAATGATATAACTTCCCATTATTTAAAAATTTATAGCTAGTCTTTGTTACACAATTAACACTAAAGCAACTTGATAGTATTAATAATATAGAAATCAAAATTATTAATATGCGTTTCATACAAAACACCAACATATCTACAAAATATTATATTTAGATTATACAATAATATTATGTCATATTGTTGTTTTGGTAATTAACTTTCACATATTTTTTATCTATACAAAGAGACTATGAAAAATTTATAAAAATATTCTAATTGTATAAGTATTTGCAATAACTTATAATTGCAATAATAAGTAGAAAAGAGGAATGGTTATGCCTGCAACAAGTATTTTAATTAAGCCTACATCATCAGCTTGTAATATCAATTGTAGTTATTTCTTTTACAAAAAGTTATCTGCTAAAAAGGCTTTCAGTTTCAACAATATATACCTTGTCTTGATGATAGTGATACAAAGTCAGAATGGTCATTAAGTGCCGATACATATGGAGAATTTCTAAGGGAGTTATTTGATATTTGATATGATGATTATGTATTTTGCTCAAGCAGGACCTGCAGTAAATGAAATTGATGTTGCGGTATATGCAGAATTTCCACTAATTACTGCTGTAAGTAATAGAGTTGACTTAAAAGGTTTTGCACTATCAACATCACAATTAAAATTTGGTATTTTAGCTAGAAAGGACAGTGGAATAAAGAGTATCTCTGACCTTGAAGGCAAAATGTTGTAGTAGCACTAGGAACAATATCACAAAAATATTTCTTAGAGGTTACAAAGAAAAATAATGTTGATGCAAGTAAAATCAACCAGTTAAATTCAATTTCAGATGCTCAAACATTACTGGCTTCCGGAGATGCAGATGCAGTTGTATCAACAGTATCAAGTTTAGCAGTTTTTGAAAATGCAGGTCTTGGTAATGTAATTATCGATTAATCAAATGACAGTAGTCTATCATCAGGTTTCTTATTTGCAGGTAGAAGTCAGTGGCTAAAAGAGAACCCAAAAGCTGCAATTGCTATTTCAAAGGCATTAATTTGTTCTCAAGAAGAGGCTGAGAAAAGCCCTACAGATGTATATAAAAACTAGCTACTAAGGATAGTCCTGAAAGTATTTTTAAGGAAGTTTATAGTTATGATGAAACATTTAGTTTCTTTAAACCTGAAATTACAGATGATTACATTAATCGTGCAAAATCAATTGAAAAGTTTATGGAAGACAATAAACTAATTAAAAGTACGGAAAGCCGGAAAAGCAATATAAAACCAAGGAGGACGACACAATGGAGAAGTTTATTACAGACGAAAGGACAGGCTTGCGCTATGAGCTTGTCGTGGACTACTACCTGATCGCCGGAGAGGACGAGCCGGAGGGCAGAACCATCGACATTTGGGGACAGCGACACCTGCGATATATCCGAAAGCACAAGGTCAGCTTGTATGCTGAGCTGCTGACCACCGACAAGCTGAACTATTACCTTGCAGACCTCAATGAGCAGGCGGAAGCATTGTTTTCTCGGCTGGTAAAACAGCTTTCCGAAAAAGAGGGCGTAACGGAAGTCCTCAAAGTGGAAAATCAAATGATGTGGGTACAGAGAATGAACAACATCCGTAGTGCTACTATGGAAATCGTTTCCAGTGAGCTTATATACTGTTAATACTAAGTAAGAAAAGTCGCTTCCAACAGACGGTGGCTTTTCCTTTTCGGGTACTATTCAAGAAGTCATAAAGTTCAGTGAGTAATGGAAGAAGGCAATGCTAGAAGGCAATGCTTTGAAAAAAAGATGAGAGCAATATTCTGAAAACTACTTGAAATTTTTGGGAAAATCTGCTAAAATATTTTTGTATAACTATGTGGTAGGGGAATTCATATCCTTTTGCCTTAGAAATTATGGAAGGAGGACTTGACTATGGCAAACGGAAATGCGACAATTATTGTCGGCTCGGCTCGGCAGGAGCATAGCGCCGTTTTTTCAGCGTGTCAAGTCTTATTTCATACAATTTATAACGAACCAGTTGCCGGAGACAGGGCGCATTATGCCTTGGCTTCGGCTTTTTGCGTTTGCCGGAAGGATGGTGGTTTGATATTGAAGTCCTAACCACGACCGGCAAATCAATCTTTTCCGGTTAAACCTTCTGTCTTCTCCGGCGTGTCCGCTGTCGGAGGAAGAAAATAGCGGATAGAATTATTTTGGAGGAATAAAAATGAAGAAGAAAATTCTAAGCCTTCTGCTTGCGTTGTGCCTTGTGATGGCACTTGTTCCGATGACAGCGTTTGCTGAAGGAACTTCAGTAGATAATTGGGACGGTACGGCAGATATAAGCTGGTACACCGACCATGAGACGGACACTGAATACCGTTTCACCACTGCCGAACAGTTGGCCGGTTTAGCGCAGTTAGTCAATGACAAAACTGCATCTGTATCATTTAAAGGGAAAACGATTTACTTAGATAATGACCTCGACTTATCCGGCTGCCAGTGGACCCCCATTGGAAATGGCAGCAACTTTGACAGATATTTTGCTGGTACTTTTGATGGGCAGTATCACAAAATCACGAATTTGCATCATCACTCTACTGGTGACGAACTTATTCGAAACGGACTATTCGGAGTTGTTTCTGACGGTGGTACATTAAAGAATTTACTTGTTATAGACGCTGATATTGCCTCAAATGATGGTTCGTTACTTGCCGGCATTTTGGCAGATTGGGTCAATGGCGGCACAGTTGAAAACTGCTATACAAGTGGAAAAATAGAAAACAATGTTGGCGACAAGATGGTTGGTGGACTGATTGGTCAATGCACTTGGAGTACACAAGTAAAAGGCTGCGCCTCAGACGCCACGGTTATCAGTACAGAATCCGATGAAGATCATGTTGATACCGTTGGTGGGCTGATTGGTCAGTGGGAAAACTCTGCGAACAGCTCGTCGATTACTGATTGCTGGTTTGGTGGTTCTGTTTCCTGCAATAATATCTATTCAGCTGTAGGTGGTATTCTCGGTGCAAACTTTGAAAACTTCTCTGGGAACAAGCCTGGCGTAATAATCAAAAATTGCATAGTTGCAACAAAAAACATCACTGGCGCTGAGCCTGGCAATATCACTTGGATTACAGCTGTTGTAAAGCCCCATGTTACCGACTGCATTTGGCCGGATACCCCTCCTGATGGTGTAACGCTTGATGAAGAAACATATCCTGATAATAAAGGCAATTACTTAGCCGTTGCTAAGCTGGTGGTTGATTGGGATGCAGGTACTGCGGGTGCCGACCCGACCTTTGACCAGTTATCGTGCGGCACTCCTGTCTCCAACTTCACCTCCGCAGATGTCCTTGCTGGCTTGCAAACCAATGCCGGTGCGGGCGTTGAATGGGTTGCCGGAATCGGTCATCCAACTTTTGTGTGGGATGACAATAACATCCCCGCTGATTACACAGCTGTCGATGCAGCCATCGCAAGGGCAACGGCTCTTGATAGCAGCCTTTATACAAATTATTCTGCGGTAGAAGATTCCATTAACTCTGTTGACCGAGCAAAAAGCAAAGCCCAGCAAACAGAGGTTGATGCAATGGCGAAAGCTATTGAAGATGCCATTGCTGCCCTGCAATACAAGGACGCTGATTATACTAAGGTAGATGCAGCC
>CAKSNZ010000017.1 GCA_934476515.1 uncultured Ruminococcus sp.
CCATCATATGCAACAGTTAAAGAGTTCAACCCATTCCGATATAGAGGATACGTGTATGATACAGATACAGGTCTGTACTATCTCCAAAGTAGATACTATGACCCAAAAACCGGTAGATTTATTAATGCCGATGATACTGCATATGTAGATGCAAATTTCTTGCTTTCCACCAATTAAAGCCACACTTTTTAGTGTGGCTTTTCTTTTGTTTAAAAATAATTGTTTATGTCGATTTATCTTACTATTTTATTTATTAAGAATTTATGTTATAATGAATATCATATTGTATAAGGATGATTGTATATGCTTAAAATTGCAGTTTGTGATGACAATAATATTTTTCTTAATAAGTTCAATGATTATCTAATCAAAAAATATGGAGATTATATTGAGAAAATAGATTTATATATTTACCCGGAAAAACTCTTAACTACCGATAATACATATAATATTATATTTGTGGATATTGAAATGCCGGTAATTGATGGTATAACCTTTGCTAAGAAGTATAATAAAGATGCAACAATTATTTTTGTAACTTCCTATGACAATTTAGTATTTGATGCATATAACAACACTAATTCTTATGGATTTATTCGAAAAGTAGATCTTGAAATTGATCTCGAAAATGTTATGAATAAAATTATTAATGATAACTATAATAGTCGATTTATCACCTTGCAGATTGCTTGTGATCATATTGAAAGAGTTATGTATAAAGATATTTTGTATATTGAAAAGTATGTAAATAGTATAATTGTACATACCACAAAAGGAGAATACACAGAGAGAAATACTTTGTCAAATATAACCAACCAACTTGATAATGATTATTTTGTTAGATGTCATATGGGATACATTATAAATGTCAATAATGTTATAAATATCAATAAAAATTATGTCCAGCTGATTAATAATGAAAGGGTACCTATAAGTAGAAAGAATGTTAAGGAAGTAAGGAGAATAATAGCAGGAGGATTTGTAAATGAATGTTTCGTTTGATTTAGTTTTTGAGTTTATTGTAAATTTAATGCAAGGATTAATATTAGCAATATTTATTTATAATTATTTAACACCGAAATTCACAAAGAAAATGAATATTCTATGTTGTGTAAGTAATGCTTTATTGATGTTTCTTTCAGTAACTTTAATTAATTATTTTGGTGGGATATATTCTTCGTTTGAAGCACTTACATTTTTGTTAGTTATGTTAGGCTATTCTGTATTTTGTTTTAAAGATAAATTACTATTAAGAATTGTAGCACCATTTATTGAATATATATCAGTAAGTTGTCTATCTGTCCTATTTCAAGCACTGACTACTTCTATATTAAGAAAAGATACTGTATATATATCCTATGGTGGAAATATTTTTTATAGAATTTTTCTTTGTGCTTTGGTTAATATATCATTAGTCTTTTTGTTATGGCTAATTTATAAATATCATAAGAAAACAATTAACATAAAAGATGTAAAAGAAGTATTAATTTTTATCGCTTTTCCGGTGATAGTTATTTTTGTAATTGTTTTATTATCGGTTGTATATTTTGATTCTGATTTAACTTATTCAAGCAGAGTATATATTGCTGTATCTATGGGTTTAATGATTTGCATTACAATTATAATGTTGATTGTACTTACAAAAATTAGTAAGCTAAATGAATTACGTATTCAGAATATCATAATGCAAAATAAAGAGAAAATGTATAAATCTGAAATGGAACATTCAAATAGATACATAAAAGAAGTATCAAAAATCAAACATGATATTAATAATGAGATTCTTTGCATTAGAGAATTACTTGGTAAAAATAATATAAGTGAGGCTATATCTGTTTGTAATTCAGTTACAGATAATTTAGAAAAAGTTACAAATACCTTGAATACCAATAATCTTTATTTAAATTCTATAATGAATGTTGTATTCAAAAAAGCTAGAGAAAACAATATCAAAGTCAAAACTAAAATATCAAACAGTTTGGAAGATGTTGAAGGTAATGATATTATAATTATTTTGGGGAATATTTGTGATAATGCTATTGAATACCTAAAAGATAAAACAAACAAAAAATTAAATGTTTCAATTACCAAAAAAGCTAATATGGATATTATCAATATTTCAAATTCTATTGAAAGTTCTGTTCTTAAAAATAATCCGGATTTATTAAGTAGTAAAAATGACAGTATGCATGGTTATGGAATAAAAAATGTAAAAAAAGCTATTTCAAAGTATAATGGTGAGATTAATTTTTATGAACAAGGGAATATGTTTTATGCAAATATTATCCTTGAGTGATAAATTATCACAAAATAGAAGCATAATACCATTAAATTTTTTAATTGTGAATAAAATGTGCTACATTTGACACATAAAGTTGAGAAGGGTGACAAGAAATGTTACATTCTTTATCTGTCAAAGTAGCACATTTTTTATATGCAAAAAAAGCTATTGATAATAAATATTTTGATGTATATGTATATGGTGTTGAATTAATAATATCGTCAGCAATCGGATTATTTTTAGTATTTATTATTAGCTTGTTATTAAATGAATTGTTATTCGGTTTTGTATTTTATTTGTGTTTTGTATCCTTACGACACTATACCGGTGGTTTACATTGTAATTCCTATTTAAGATGTAATGCAACATTTGTATTTTCATACTTAATGTGTTTATTGTTTGATTACTTTCTAGAAGTATATACATATTTGCAGTGGTTATTAATTCCACTAGGAGTTGTTTCTTTTATAGTTATTTTATTATTTGCTCCTATAGAAAATGTTAATAAACCTATTGAAGATAGGGATAGAAAGAAATTTAAAATTATTTCAGTAATTATTTTTGCATTACACTTTTTGATTATGTTTATTGACTTAGTGTTCTTTATGAAAATCTACCGAACAATTATTATTACAGACTTCCTAGTAGCAGTTTTAATATTACTGGGTTATCAAAAATATAAAAAAGAGGTGAAATTATGAAACTTACTAAGGCTATTGCTAATTGTGTAGCTAAGACAGCAATGCATGCTGCTGTAAAGTCAGCAGGTGCTGCATCTTGGTCTAATACATATCAGGCAAAAGAACCAAAGTGTTTAAAAGAACTTTCTAAAAAGCACTAATATTATTTAGAGTGAAACAGCAAGTACATTTTTGTATTTGCTGTTTTTTCTTTATATATAGTTGCCACTATATCAAAATTGATTATACGTTATGAATATTTTATATAATGTACTTTACTTGTTAAATAGGTGTATTTATGATAAAATAATACTTGATGTCAATTTGAAATGGGGGAGAAACTTTGGGAAGAACTTCAAATATGTTAGCTGAAATGGCTGATATTAATATTAATGCCGGAGTTAAAAAGTCAAATTTACCACTGTTAAAAATGATTATTTTGGGTATGATGGCAGGTGCATTTATTGCATTTGGTGGTGCAGCAAGTAATGTTGTAGTTCATGGTATTGATAATGCCGGTGTTGCAAAGATGTTAGCCGGTGTGATTTTCCCTGTAGGTCTTATGCTTGTTGTGTTTACCGGTAGTGAGCTTTTTACCGGTAATTGTTTAATGATAATGGGTGCACTTGATAAGAAAATTAAAGTGTCTAAGATGATTCGTAATCTTGTTATTGTGTATTTCTCAAACCTTGTTGGTGCACTAATAATGGATTTCTTGATTTTCTATTCAGGTCAGTTTGACCTATCAAGTGGTGGCCTAGGTGCTTATACAATTAAGGTTGCAATTGGCAAGACTTCACTTGCTCCATCTACTGCTTTTGTCAGTGGTATTTTGTGTAACATTCTTGTTTGTTTAGCAATCCTAATGTCTAGTGTAGCTAAGGAAGTAATTAGCAAAATCTTTGCTGTATTTTTCCCAATTTGTTTGTTTGTTGTTTGTGGCTTCGAACACTGTGTTGCTAATATGTTCTATTTACCTTCAGGTATTTTAGCAACAACTAACCCACAGTATGTTGCAAAGGCTAAAGAGCTATTTGGTATTACTGCTCAGCAGTGTGAAAATTTAAAGCACTTTGCAGGTACAGACCAATTAATCTATGTTACTTTAGGTAATATTGTTGGTGGTATGTTACTTGTTGGTGCAGTATTCTACTTCGTACATATTAGAAATTGGGATAAGAAAAATTCCTGATTTCTTGTCACATATTGTCCTATTAGCGCAGAGAATTCTCTGTGCTTTAATTTTTATATTAAATTTACATTAATTATCTTTTATATTCATTGACTATAAGTAGAAATTTGTGTATAATTTTAAACGTAAACAGAGGAGTTTTCCTCTGTTTTTTTAGGCGGGTAATAAATAAGGAGGTCGTTATGTCTAAGGTATCTAATTCAATGAATATTATTGAACTTAAAAATGTTGGAAAATCTTTTGATGATGTTGTGGTTGTTGAAGATTTTAATTTGGAAGTAAAGAAAGGTGAGTTTGTTACTTTTCTTGGACCATCAGGTTGTGGTAAAACAACTACACTAAGAATGATTGCAGGTTTTGAAATTCCTACGGAGGGTCAGATTACTTTAAAAGGTGAGGACATAAGTAAACTTCCTCCATATGAAAGACCTATTAATACAGTATTTCAGAGATATGCACTTTTTCCACATCTTAATATATATGATAACATTGCTTTTGGCTTAAAGCTAAAAACTAGCGAAGTTACTTACAAGAAAGATAATGGCAAGATTATCACTCGTAAGGAAAAACTTTCTAAAAAAGAAATTGACAAAAAGGTTAAGAGAGCCTTAGAGATAGTTGACCTTGAGGGCTTTGAAAAGCGTTCTGTAGATACTTTGTCAGGTGGTCAGCAACAGAGAATTGCTATTGCAAGAGCTATTGTAAATGAACCACAGATTCTTTTACTTGATGAACCTTTAGGTGCATTAGACCTTAAGATGCGTAAAGAAATGCAGATTGAACTTAAAGCAATGCATGAAAGACTTGGTATCACTTTCATATATGTAACCCATGACCAAGAAGAAGCCCTTACAATGTCTGATAAAATTGTTGTTATGTCTGATGGTGTAATTCAGCAGATTGGTACACCGGAAGAAATTTATAATGAACCAAAGAATGCTTTTGTAGCTGACTTTATCGGTGAAAGTAATATTTTTAACGGTAAAGTTACTGATAAGCTACAAGTACAGTTTTGTGACCATACATTTACTTGTGTTGATGACTTCCATATTGGAACTAAGGTTGATGTTGTTGTTAGACCTGAAGATATTGTAATGAAACCTAAGGGCGAGGGTATGATGGATGTTGTAGTTGACTCTGTCGTATTTAAAGGTGTTCATTATGAAATTACTGTTCTTTCAGGTGATAATGAAATTGTTATTAACTCAATTTACAATGCAGTTGTAGGTGACACAATTTCTATTGATATTGATCCTGATAGTATTCATTTGATTGAAAATAACCTTACTACAAACGACTTTGAGGGTATTATTACAAAGCACAATACAGTTGAATTTGCTGATGGTGAATTTGAATGTGACCTTACTCAGCTTTATCCTAATTCAAAGTATGTTGATGATGTACTTGTTGACGAAAAGGGTAATGAAATTGATGTAGTAGGCAAAGAAGTTTCAGTTTCTATCCCTGTATTTGGTTCAATTGAAATGAGTGATGATGCTGATAAGGGTGGAACTACCGGTAATATTATTTCACTTATTTATAAAGGTGACCACTATCAGTATATTGTTAGAACAGAAAACGAATATGACTTCATATTTGATGATGAAGACTTATGGAATGAAAATGACTTTGTCAGTCTGATTATTCCTAAAGAAAATATTTCATTGAAATTAAAGTAATCATCATTTTGGAGGTTGAAAAATGTTTAAGTTTTCTCGTAAACAACTCTGTATTCCTTACGGATTGTTTCTTGTTTTGTTTGTAATTGCACCTTTGCTTGTAATTATTTATTATGCTTTAACTAATGGCGAGGGTCAGTTTACACTTTCTAATTTTACAGATTTCTTTACTGACAGTAACACTATAGGCACTTTGCTTTATAGTATGTTTACTGCTTTAGTTACTACAGTAGTATGCTTATTAATTGCTTATCCTGTAGCATTAATACTTGCGAATTCTAAGCTAAAAAGAAAATCAGTTCTTTTGATGCTATTTATTATGCCTATGTGGATTAACTTCACATTAAGAATTACTGCATTAAAAGAAATTCTAACTGCAATAGAGGGTAACCTTGCTTGCCATCCATTTTTAAATACTATAATCGGTATGACATACGACTTCTTACCTTTTATGATTTTACCTTTATATACAACACTTGAAAAGATTGATAAGAAACTTCTTGAGGCATCTAATGACTTAGGTGCTAATAATAGAATTACTTTCTTAAAGGTAACATTACCACTTTCAATGCCTGGCATAATCAGTGGTGTTACTATGGTATTCTTACCTGTAATGACAAACTATGTTGTACTTGATATGCTATACAATAGCACATATATTATGGGTAGCTTAATCGGTAGTTACTTTAATGCATATGATTGGCACAATGGTTCAATGATTTCCATTGTACTTCTGGTTATTATCTTTATTGTAACAATATTTACCAACAGACTTGGTGATGGTGTTGGAGAAAGCAGAGGTGCTTCTCTATGATAAAAAAGATATTTTCAGCAAGCTGGGTATTTCTTGTACTGTTAGCAATTTATTTGCCAATTATTATTTTGGCAATATATAGCTTTACAGATTCTACCACAATCGGTGCTATAAGAGGTTTTTCTCTTCATAATTATGAAACCTTGTTTACTACAAAAGAATTGTTAGAAATGATTGTAGATACATTAGTATTGGCATTAGTTGTTGCTATACTGGCAGTTGTATTAGGCACAAGTGGTGCAATCGGTGCATTTTATTCAAAGAGATTACCGAAAGCATTTATCAGAAATGCTAACCAAATTCCTGTTGTTAATGCAGATGTAGTTACAGGCTTTTCAATTTGTATTTTGCTAATTGTTGCATTTGGTATTGATAAAAGCACATATATTCCACTTGTTATAGGTCAAGTAACTTTATGTGCACCATTTGTATATCTTTCTGTTGTACCTAAACTTATACAAATGGATAACAACCTTTATGAAGCTGCTCTAGACTTAGGAGCTACACCATCAAAAGCACTATTTAAGGTTGTAATTCCTCAGATTATGCCGGGTATAGTTTCCGGTTTTATGCTTTCAATTACACTTTCACTTGATGATTATTTTGTTACAACATACACAAAACCTGCTACCTTTAATACAATTAGTACCTATGTAGTAAATGCTACAAAAGGAGCTCAAACAAACATAAAAACAGCCTTATGGGCATTATCTACAATTATCTTTGCAATCGTTATTGCAATTGTTTTGATTAATTATTTCAGAACAAACAAAAAGGTAGGTGAAAGTAGATGAAAAAATTAATTTCTATTTTAATTATGCTTTTAATAACTGCATCTATTTTCATTTTACCTATGTCAGTATCTGCTAAAGATAAGGATGTTATTACCCTTAGAATTTCAAATTGCGAAGAATATATTGATGAGGGTAATTGGGACAAAGATGATACCATTGACCTTGATAGTGGTGATATAATCGGTAAAAATTCTATGATTACTGATTTTGAAAATTGGTATTATAAAACCTATGGCAAAAAGGTTAAGGTTGAATATTCAACTTACGGTACAAATGAGGATTTATATAACCAAATTACTCTAGGTGATAATTTTGATTTAGTTTGTCCATCTGATTATATGGGTATGAAAATGATTGATGAAGATATGCTAGTACCTTTGTCAAAAGAATTTTTCGATACTAGCAACAAGTATAACTATTATGCAAAAGGTGTATCACCATATATCAAAAACTTAATGGATTCCACTAAGATTGATAACAAAAAGTGGAGTGACTATTCAGCCGGTTATATGTGGGGTACAATGGGTTTTGTATATAACCCTGATGTTGTATCAACAGAAGATGCCTCAACATGGAAGATACTTGAAAATAAAAAGTATAGCCGACAAATCACTATTAAAGATAGCGTTAGAGATAGTTATTTTGCAGTTTTAGGTCTTATAAATTCAGATAAAATGTCAACAAGTGAATTTAAGAATTCTAAGGACTATAATGAGCAAATAACTAAATTAATGAATGATACCTCACAATCAACAGTTGATAAAGCAGAAGAAAGATTACAGGGTATCAAGGATAATGTTTATTCATTCGAAACTGATAGTGGTAAGTCCGATATGGTGTCAGGTAAAGTAGTTGCCAATTTCCAATGGTCAGGAGATGCAGTATATAGCCTTGACCAAGCAGAAGAAGACAATTGTTACCTTGAATATGCAGTGCCTAAGGAATGTTCAAACCTTTGGTGTGACGGTTGGGTTATGTTAAAGCAAGGTATTAACGGCGATAAAGAAAAGCAACAAGTAGCTGAGTCATTTATTAACTTTGTTTCAAGACCTGATAATGTAATTCGTAATATGTACTATATCGGTTATACAAGTTGCATTTCCGGTGGTGATGACAACAGAATTTTTGAATACATTAATTGGAACTACGGTGCAGAAGATGATGAAGAAACTGTTGATTACCCAGTAGGTTTCTTCTTTACAGGTAATTCCAAGGATAAAGATTATATTGTAAAGACTACAAAAGACCAAACAAAAAGACAACTGTTTACTCAATATCCTACAGAAGATATTTTAAAACGTTGTGCAGTAATGATGTTCTTTAATAGTGATGAAAATAAACGAATGAACCAAATGTGGATTAATGTAAGATGCTTTAATCTAAATTCAATTCCGTCATATGTTTGGTACATTGTTGTTGCAGTAATTATTATAGTTGCAATACTGATAATTATTTATACTAAAGGTCATACTTTTAGAAATAAGAAAATGCAGAAAAAGTATAAAAAGATATAATAATTCTATAATTGCATTATTTGAATTAAGAAAAGTTGTATAATAAAAAGGAAGTGTGACATTAATTTAACGCACTTCCTATTTGTTTGGAGGGTTGTCCGAGTGGTCAATGGTGCGATACTCGAAATATCGTGTTTTACGAAAGTAAAGCCTGGAGTTCGAATCTCCAACCCTTCGCCATAAAAAGCCCATTCTAATGGGCTTTTTTCTTTTTTGAGTCATACTTTGGGTCATACTTTTTATTGTTTTCAAGATTTGAATTAAAAAGTGTGACTATTTTTTTGCTAAATTCAGACTGTTTGTCTTTAAGTGTATGTTGATAAATTTGTTGTAAAACTGCAACATCTTCCCATCCACCAATTTCACAAATATACTTATCCGGTATTCCATTTGCGTGACACTCACTAGCAAAGTAGTGACGAAGTTTATGGAATGTTGTGTTTATTTCAACCTCATCCCTTAATTTCTTAAACCATCTTTGAATATCCTTTGGCGTACATCCAAAATACTTCCATTCTCTTAGTTCTTTAATTATTGATGTAGGTAGAGGTACAAACCTTGTACCGGCTTTAGTTTTAGTAGTATGCTTCACAATATATTTGTTTTGACTGTTAATAACCATGGCTTTGTTTATATACACGCCAAAGTCTGTTATATCCTCTTTAGTTAATGCACACACCTCAGACCTTCTGAGACTTCCGGCACTTGCGAGAAGTATAGGAACTCTGATTCTCTCATCTGCCTTAGCAAGTAATCTATTAACCTCAGCAGTTGTAGGTATTATGTATTCCTTCCTTGGTCTCTGTGGTTTAGGCAATGTAGTATGTAACCTTAATTGTGGTCGATACATATTAAGTACAGCAGTAAGTAAACCATAACGAATTCTTACTGTTTTAGGAGAAAAAGAAACTGAAATCTCATTAACTGCTACTTGAATATCATATTGGGTTAATTTTGACAACTTAGTATTCATTAGTTTAGGAAAAGAATTCTTTGATACTGATATATACCCTCTTATTGTTGATGGTGACAAAACGGCAGACTTACTATTGATGTATCTTCTGTAAGCCTCTTTTAATGTCATATCTTCATATGTATCACTATCTTTATTTAGTAGATATTCATTTGCGAGGAACTGAACTTCTTTTCTTGTTGGAGCAGTAAAAGACCTGTAGTGCTTTTTATTGTCACTATCTGTATAATCATACACTCTAACTCTCCATTTACCACTAGGCATTTTCTTAGGCTTTGCCATACATTTACACATCCTTTCTAAAAAAGGGTGCAAAAATCCCTTGTAAATTATATTGAAAAATTTACAAGGGTATGATACAATATTACTTGCATTTTGATGTATCATTGCACCCTGTGTAGTGATTATCGTCCTTTGGTGCTACCAACACCGAAGGGCGACTTTTTATTATATTTTTTTAGGCAATTCGTAAAAATAGGGTGTTTTTACGAATTGGGTACTTAAATAACTAGGCTTATATGTAAATTTATTATATTTTAACTATTCTTATAACTTCAAAGCCTCTTTATAGTCCACAATCCATTGTGGTTTATAACCGTTGGAATATTGGAATTTATTATTTTTGATTTCGGCTACTTTTACAAAGCCGTTTTCGTTATCATAAAAGATAACTTCATCACAAAGTGGAAGTACAGATTCAAGCGACTTAATTCTTTTGTCAAATCTTCGTTTAACATCATCAGAAGGAATGTTGTGACCACCCTTTCTAACTCTGTTAGCAATACGGTTTATGCTTTCTTCCATTGAATTAAGACCAACATAGTACATTGTAACATAGTAGCCTTGCTTTCTAGCTTGTTTAATGGTTCGTACAGTTCTATGACCGGCAAGGGTAGTTTCTTGTGTGAAAGAAATATTGTTATCTAGGCAGTAGTCTATTTCTTCTATTGCCTTTTTACCTGCCTTAATGTTGTCAAAGTTGTTTTCCTTTGCAATAACATCTGCATCAATAATGTGACCTAGAAGAACATTCTGACCTTCTAGTACACCTCTTAAACTTGACTTGCCTGTACCATTAACTCCGGCTATTAAAATATAATTGTTCATTTTATCACCTTTAACTCTTTAGTAGTTCATCAGTAGATACCTTGAAAATCTCTGAAATGTTGATAATGGTGTCTATGGATGGTTCCATTTTCCCTTGTTCGTAATTTGATATTGCACTTCTGCTTAAATGCAACATACTTCCTAACTCAACTTGAGTTAGTTTGTTTTTTAGCCTATATGCTCTAAGGTTGTAAGAAAAAGACATTAAAATTCCTCCTTCTGTGATAAAAATAAGAATTGCATAGTAATTATTTAATTGAACTATTATAATTAAATATAGGAGGTGTATAAAATGAAGTATAAAATAATAAAAGTTTTGTATTCTATATTCTCCTATATTTTCTTCTTCTTAGTGGTTTACTCATTACTACTAAAGATAACTTTTTATATTACCAAAATAATATATGGACACAGAATAATTGATTGGTGGGAATTATTATATATTCCTTTGATTATTTGTTTTGAAATCAAATATTACCGTCCTTTTTATCCCCATTTTCTGTCCTGAAATTAGTTATATCTATGATATTAGTATCAATAGGTTTGATTTCTAAATTTTTTGATGCAGTTTGTATTTCATTAGTAATGTTTTCAATTTGACTTTTTTTGGCTTTTTCTAATTCGAGTTTTGCTTTTTCAACTTCAACTTTTTTAAGTTCATTGTCATATTCTTTATTTGTGTTATCCAACTTTTTACTTTCAATATCAAGTTTTTTACTTTCAATATCAAGCTCTTTTAGTCTTTTGTTATATTTTCTGTCTAGAAAACTTTCGATTACCGATACCACAGATGGTATTTGAATATCTTTAATTTTACCACCAAATATTATCATGTAGATAAGTAGTAAAGGTAAATATTTATCTACTAAGGTGGTAATTAATTGAAAGATTATATTACCGGCAGAATGAACATTCGTTTTAATGATAATCTTTTCATTAGGATATATCATTCTATAAAACTTACTTATGTTATATACAAAAGAAGAATAGTCATAAGAATCAATATCTTTTTCTTGTTGCACCCTAAAAGTACAAGTGAATTTTCCATCATATTTAAAGACATCAAAACATGCACTTAAAATCAATTCAGCAGAATTATTAAGTGAACTTAAACTATGGTGATTAGTTTGAATACTGGTTAGTAAATAAGGTGAAACTTTTTCAATAGGTAATATTTTTATTACTTCTATTTTTCTTCGTTTTTTATACGGACATAAGATATTATTTTCATTACTTTCACTATCAAAGAAATCAATTTCTTTTTCTAATGTGGTGTGTACCGTATTATCTTCATAATATTCACCTAAGGTAGCAAAAGCTATGATATGAGATCCCATAATAACTGCTATATCACCAACTTTTATTTCATTGATAAATCTGTTACATTTATTTAATACAGCTTGGGGTCTTTTTTCTTTGTAAGTATTTTCGATAAATTCCTTTAGTTCTTTTGCTTGTTCTTCTGATGTGTATCCTATATTACTTTCAGTTATATAATTCCATCCAATAGCAACATACTGGTCTTGTACAAACTCATCAAAAAATTTGTTTTGATATGTACGAATCATCCAGAAATTGCTATTATCATGTTCTGGAATACTGATATGCTTTTCAAGATATTTTAAAAAATCAAGTTCTTTACTCATGTTCCTACTCCCATATATTGACAATTAATGCCAAAATGTATTATAATAATTTTGAAAGTGAAACAACCACTCTTTACTTTCATATAAGCACTATCTTGTTCCCATCAAGGTAGTGCTTTTTCTTTTATTATATCCTCAAGTACCAAAATGGTAGTTGAGGTTCTTTTTTTTTATTCTATATTATTAACTACATTGTAGTACATTTCCATAGCTTTTTGCATAAGGCCCTCAGATACTTCAAACAGTTCTGCAAGTTCCCAACACTGTGTAATACCACTGTTTATAGCCTCAGTAAATTCATCAAGTGGTACAAGTGTTATAATAGTTTCTTTCCAAGCTCTTTTTTCTTGCTTTTCCTTAATGTCAAATGGGGAATGAAGATTGTAGAAACTACCTGTTTTAATGTGTGCACATTCGTGATATGCAACTTCTTTTTCTTCTATATCGTTTTCGATTTTATCTGTATCAATAGCAATACTTCCATCCGGCAAGGCTATTCCTTTAGCGTTACTTTCCATAGGAAAGTAATACACATCAATACCATTTCTGTCTATTTCTCTATATACCTCAGTAAGTGTCATATTATCCCTTTATTCGTTATTCTTTTCCTGTGACTTTCTAAACTTGATAAAATTGATAACATCCTTAACTACTTCATCAGATTCACCCTCTAACTCCTGATATGCAGCATATTGAATACTGCTGGTATCTATTGTAGGTTGTGTATTTTTTGAGTCCGTTAAAGTGTTCATATCAACATTAAAATAATCAGCAATAGCCTCTAAAGTTTCCATATTAGGAAATCTAGTTCCATTTTCATACATACTGATTGTGCTTTTAGCTAGTCCTAATTTTTTGCCTAATTCCTCTTGATTAAGTCCTGCATTTGTTCTTAATCTTTTCAATACATCTGCAAACATAATATACCCCAATATAATAAATGATTTATAATTTTCCTTCATAGTGTACCTGAGTACAAAATTATAATATCACGATATGTGAAAAAAATCAAGAGAAAAATTCACAAAATGTGTTGACAATGAAAAACTACTATGCTATTATATAGTTGTTCACAAATCGTGAACATAGAAAGGTGGTGTCAGAGATGAACCCAATTAAGATTGGTAGCAGAATTAAAACTCTGAGAGAAAATAAAAATATCTCTAGAGAAGATTTCTGTAATGCAGTAAATATCAGCTTATCTGCTCTAAGTATGTACGAAACAGGTCAAAGAATACCTAGAGATGAAGTAAAGCTAAGAATTGCTAGACTGTTAGATACAACAATAGAGACTCTTTTTTTTACTTAACAGGTACACAATATGTGAACTTTAATAAGTTGATAATTACTCACAAGTAATTATACCATATCAACTGTCCCATAATTGGGACTTATCAGAAAGGACTTAATAAAATGGCAAAAAAAAGAGATTACAAGAAGGAGTATAGAGAATATCACTCAAAGCCAAAGCAGATTAAAGCTAGGGCAGAAAGAAACAAGGCTCGAAAAGAAATGGGGCTGAAAAAGGGTGATCCAAGAGAGGTTGACCACAAGGTTCCTTTATCAAAGGGTGGCAGTAACAGCAAGAGAAATCTTCGTGTTGTTTCAAGAACCACAAACAGGAAGAAAGGTAACAAGCTAAAGTAGGTGAGAAAATTGTCAGAAGATGAAAAGATGGTGGGTTGTTACAGTCCGTCTGATGGAACATTGTATTTAAAAGCAACAAACCTTAATGAGTTCCACAGACTTATTAATCAGGCAGAAGAACAAGCCGACCAATTACGAAAAACAATTAGTCAGCTTATGTACTTTGATTTGAAGTTTAAGTTTTCAGATGGAGAAAATGATAGTCAGGAGGAATAACAATGGTAGATAACAAAGGTGCAATCGTTCTATTTGCTGACAGAAAGTCAGTACCGGGTTCAAATGTAGTATCTGCTTGTGTATCTGATGAAACACAGAAGACACTTGAAGATCTATGCGAAAAGACAGGCAAGAAGATGTCAAGCCTAGTAAGAACACTTATTGAAGATAGCCTTGAATTAGTCAAGGTTGTTGAGGCATAACACAACAATAGGAGAGGTGAAATAAATGCCTAAGCTATTGGCAAGACCAGAAGACAAGTACAAGCACAATATTATATGTAATATTGAAGATTGTCTTAATCGGCAGAACATAAGCAAGAACAAATTACAAGAGGTTCTAGGCTTATCAAAGCCGACAATTAACAAGTATTACAAGGATCCTTCTTATTTTACATTAGGTCAGCTAATGATGATAGCAAGGCTAGGTAAAGTAACAGTAATGGACCTTGTATCAGATAAAACAACATAAGTTGTGAATGAAAGGAAGTGAAAAAAGTGGGAAGTATGGCATTTGCAATCATTGTTTTAACTTTGGTGGTACTGATTATTGCCATTATAGGTTGTCTGAATAAGGCTCACACTGACAATACCAAGTGGCTACAGAATAGCTGGAACGAAGTGATGAACGAGCAAAGGCACTTGCTAGAAATGATTAGGGAAAACCAAAATCAGATAGCAAGACTTTTGAGAAAGTTGGAGAGTGAAGATGAAAGAAAAGATTAAGGCAGTAGGATTGGCAGTATCAATAGTGGTTACAATCATTGTTTCCTTAGTACTACATATCAATCTTATGTCAAAGTATGGTGGTTTCTTACTTCTTCCATTTCTCTACTTTGGTATGGTCTATGTTTTGCCTCGCATTTTGTCTTATATTATGGACGATTTCAAGGTGGCATACAGTAGGGAAAACCTTTGTATAACTAAGGATGATTTCCAGACAAAGTGTTTTGAAGAAGCACTAGGAGCAAGACCGGAAGAAATTGAACACATTGTTGAGGGTCAGGAAGTATGAACACAAAGTACATTTTTCCACTATTGTTGATTATCTTAGATGTAGGTGCTGCAATAGTCTATGGCATCAACAAAGACATCAGAATGGCAACATATTGGATTGCAGCTGCAGTTCTTAATATATGTGTGACCTTTTAGGGGGGTGAAAGTAGATGAAGAAAGTAAGTCAAAAGAAGTTCACTAAGTGGGCAAGAAGATATTTCACAGAAAAGGAAATTAAAAGAGTTATCAGCTTTATGAGAGAGCATAATGGTTTTATTTCTTATCGTGATTTTGTAGTTCTCTTAGCATTATTTAATAATCTTAGTCTAAATGACACATTAGCATACTTAACTGAGGCAACACAATATTGGGGGAGATTTCAGTTAAGTATAAATAAAGGGGTGAGATATTCTGAATGTGAACAATAAAAAAAGCCACTAGAGAACGGCAATTCCCTAGTGACTAGAAAGGTGTTCCTATGACGGAACATAACAAAATAGTTTAATTTCATTTTAGATAAAAAATTCTAAAATGTCAAGGAGGAATTGAAAAATTGGAACAGATTACTTTATCTGAACAACATAAAAGGGCTGTTGAACTTCATCAGAAGATTATTATTTCTGCTAATCTGGCTCAGCAGAACTTATGGGATATGTGTACTTCTCTTAAGCTAATGAGAGATAACAAACTGTATAAGGAGTTAGGTTATCCTAATTTTGAGAACTACTGTGAGAATGAAATAGGAATGAAGAAAACCAATGCTTATAGATATATAGGTATTGTTGAAAAAGTCAGTACAGAAAATGTCCCATCGATGGGACAAATTGGAATGACAAAGTTATCACTTCTTGCTACTATCAGCCAATCACAACAGGCTGAAATAGCCGAAAAAGTTGACCTTGAAAGTATTTCAGTACGAAAGCTAAAGGAAGAAATAGAGACTTTAAAAGCTGAGAAACTTGCAGAGAAAGAAAGTTTTGAGCGAAAGAACAACGACCTTAAAAGGGTAGCTGATGAAGTAACAGAGAATAACTCTAAACTAGAGAAAGACCTATTTTCAGCAAGGAAAAAGCTATCGGTTGCTACTGCCGATAAGGAGTGGTTGCAGAAGAAGATTGATGACCTGGAAAGCCGACCAATAGAAGTTGCAGTTGCCGAAACATCAGACAATGAAAGAAGACTTCAAGAAACAATCAAGTCCCTTGAAAGAGAGAATATCAAGAGAAATGAAGAACTTGAAAGACAGTATCGAGAAGATGAGCAGACAGTAAGAAGAATGCTTGAGAAAGAAAAGCAAGATGCACTTGATGATTTAACTGAAGAATATGAGAGCAAAATCAAGGACCTTCAGTCAAAGTCAAAGGTAAAGCAGTCAGACGGTACAGAGGCTTTTCAAGTGTGGAAACTGGTAGCAATGAAAGCATTAAGTAATATCCACAGAATTGTTATTGATAACAATGGTAACTATATATTTATGGGTGATCTTAATGAACTAAAGAAAAAGGTTAATGATGCGTTAAAAGAAATCGGCAGAAGATTTTAAAGTCTTTAAAAACAGGAGGAATAAAAATGTCAAAACTTTATGAACTATCAACAGACTTTCAAAATTTATTTGATATGTTTGAAGAAATTAATAACTGGTCACCGGACACAGATGCAGATGGACAACCTATTGACAGTGAGGGCAATGTAATTGAAAACCCTACTGCATACAAGGTGCAAATGCTTAACGGTTGGTTTGATACCCTAGAAGGTATTGAGGGCGAATTTGAAATGAAAGCAGAGAATATTGCTGCCTTTATCAAGTCACTAAAGGCTCAGTCAGACATTCTAAAGAATGAGGAAACTGCTCTTAAGAAACGCAGAGACACTAAGGACAGACAGATTGAAAGTCTAAAGACCTACCTACTTAATCAGATGAAAGCAATAGGCAGAAAGAAGATTGATATGCCTAAGGCTGTTATCTCAATTCGTAACAATGCACCATCACTTGTGGTGGATGATGAACTTGAACTGATTAATTGGGCAGAAGAACATGATATGGACAGTTTCCTCAACTATCAACTTCCTAAGATTAAGAAGTCAGAAGTGAAGAAAGCTTGTAAGGGCAATATGAATATTCCGTATGTACATATGGAAAGTAAAGAGTCACTAACTATTAAATAAGGAGGATATTATGGGATTACCGGTTTTAATTTTAGGTTTTTCAGGTAGTGGTAAGTCGGCATCACTAAGAAACTTTGCTCCTGACGAACTGGCACTTGTAAATGTAAATGGTAAACCACTACCATTTAGAAATAACTTTAAGTCAGTTATTTCATCAGATGATTACAAGACTATCGAAAGTTTTATTAAGAGTACAAAGGCAAAGACAATAGCCATTGATGATACTCAGTACCTTATGGCCAATGAGTTTATGCGTAGATCTACAGAGAAAGGTTATGATAAGTTTACGGAAATAGGCAAGAATTTTTGGGAACTTGTAAAGATGACTGAATCATTACCAAGTGATACTATTGTTTATTTCTTAAGTCATATTGATGTGGATGATAACGGTAGGCAAAAAGCCAAAACAATAGGAAAACTTCTTGATGAAAAGATTACTGTTGAGGGTATGTTCACAACTGTATTAAAGACTGCTGTAGTGGATGGTAAGTATTATTTTGCCACTCAAACAGATGGTAATGATACTTGCAAAAGTCCTATGGGACTATTTGATACTATGTTGATTTCTAATGATTTAAAGATAGTAGATGAGGCTTTGAGAAACTATTACTATATGACAGAAGAAAAGCTTTGTGAAGTGTGCAAAAAGCCTATTGTGTCTGACGGTAAAAGAACAGTACAGCAGATTATTGAGGGTACAAAAAAGAACTACAAAAAGCAGATGTGTATGTCTTGTGTTGCTAAGCTGATTAAAAAGAGAAAAGAAGAAAAAGAGGCTAAACAATGAAACTAAGACCATACCAAGAACAGTTAGTTAATGAACTTCATACTGCTTGGAAAGATGGTTACAAAGCCCCTTGTATTGTTTTAGGTTGTGGTGGTGGCAAGTCTTGTATAGTTGCAGAAATTGCAAGACGAACCACCTGGAATGGCAAGAGAGTTTTGTTTCTGGTACATAGAAAAGAACTGGTTGACCAAATCTTTCGTACATTCGTACGGTGGGGAGTTCTTATGGATTTGTGCCAAATAGGTATGGTTCAAACCTTTACAAGACGGTTAAAGAAACTACCTAAACCGTCACTGATTATTACAGATGAAAACCACCACAGTACAGCCTCATCATACAAAAGAATTTATGACTACTTTCCAAATGTACCTAGGGTGGGTGTTACTGCAACACCGGTAAGACTAAACGGTGATGGCTTAGGTGATGTTAATGATAAGCTAATTGTAGGTGTAAGCACAAAATGGTTGATAAATCATAAGTGCCTTGCACCTTATGATTACTATGCACCTTGTATTGCAGATTTAACAGGACTACATACAAAGATGGGTGAATATGTTACTGCCGATATTGAAAAAGCAATGATAAAGAATACTGTATTTGGTGATGCAATTAAGTATTACAAAAGTCTTGCCAATGGCAAAAAGGCAGTATGCTATTGTTCATCATTAAAGCACAGTATAGCAACTGCAAAGGCTTTTTGTAATGCCGGTATTAAGGCAGTACATATTGACGGTTCAACTCCTAAAGCAGAAAGGGATAAGATTATCTCTGACTTTAGAAAAGGTGATATTACTATTCTTTGCAATGTAGACCTTATTAGTGAAGGCTTTGATGTACCTGATTGTGAATGTACTATATTGCTAAGACCTACCCACAGTCTTACTTTGTATATACAACAGTCTATGCGTTGTATGAGATATAAGGAAGGTAAGAAAGCAATAATCATTGACCATGTAGGTAACTATGCAAGACATGGTATGCCTGATGATGACAGAGTTTGGACCTTAGAAAAGAAAAAGCATAAGAGTGTTAAAAAACTGGAAGAAGAACAAAGTAAAAAGATAAAATCTTGTCCTGAATGTTTCTTTACCTTTGAAAGCCCACCACCGGGTACTACACCGATATGCCCTCATTGTGGATATGTTTTTCCTAAAGCCGAGAGAGAAGTTGAGGTTGACACCAAAGCACATTTAATTAAGATTGAGGGTTTCAAACTTGACTTTACTTCACCGGAAGATTGTCATTCATATCAAGATTTACTTACCTACGCAAAAGAACATGGCTATAAAACAGGTTGGGCTTTTTATCAAGCAAAAAGCAGAGGTTTGTTAGTATGACAGAAGAACATATTATACAGAACAATATCCGTATTGCCTTATCAAATGATTGTGTAATCTTTAGAGGAAATGTTGGCAAAGGCTTTACTAAAGATGGCAGATACTTTGATACAGGACTACCAAAAGGCTTTTCAGATTTGTTTGGTTTTCGCAAGTCTGATGGCAGAGCAGTATTTATAGAAGTAAAAACTTCTAAGGGAAAACCATCAAAAGAACAGAAAAATTTTATAAACAAAATGCTTTCCTATGGTGCTATTGCAGGTGTATGCAGAAGTACAGAGGAAGCATTAAATTTAATAAAGGAGTTTTATTATTATGGGATTTAAAAATAATTATTCTGATGTAAATGAAAATAGCATTAAGCCTATAGGTGACTATGAATGTGTTATCCATAAGGTGGAAGAGAGAACTACCAGAAACGGCAAAGTAGGTCTTAACATTCAGTTCCTTATTCGTTCGGATGTTAATCAAAAGTACCAAAGGGGTTACATTTTCCATACCTTATGGAAGAGAAAAGAACCTACCGACCTTGATAAGCAAGTGAATGGTTATGGCTTTAATCAGGTTATGCAGTTAGGTAAGGCATCAGGTTTACCGGAAGGCAAAGACTATGACAACCTGACTCAGTTTATCAATGACTTAATTAATAAGCCAGTAAGAATTACTCTTAACCATAGAGAATATAATGGCAACACACAAGAAGAAGTTAAGTACATTAACAAGACTAAGTTCCCATTAAATGGTGCTAATATTCAGCAACCTAAAAGCAATGATGGGTTTGAAGAAATGCCTGTTGATGATGATTTACCATTCTAAATATAAACATTCTATTAACATTTCTGTGAAATTGCATAGTGCTATGCAACTTATTTGTGATTTAGGGGTATTAAGTGGGATACCCCTAAAAATATTTAAGGAGAGATAAGATGAATATAAATAATAAATATATGGCAGTTCCACAGGAATTAAAGGCTTTACCTAACTGGGTGTGTTACAAGAAAGAACCTGACCTAAAGTCTCATAGTGGGTTTAGCAAAAAGCCTATTAACCCCAGAACCGGTAACTATGCAATGTCCAACAATCCGGCAACATGGAGTGACTTTGAAACTGCACTGAGAGAATCAGAGAAGTATTCAGGCATAGGCTTTATGTTTTCTAATTCTCCATACTTTGGTGTTGACCTTGACGATATGCCAAAGGATATTGAAGATTTTAAAAATGGTGGTACTGACAATATAGTTAGTGAGTTTGTACATACACTACAATCATATACAGAATTTTCTCAATCTAAAACAGGTGTGCATATTATTTGTAAAGGTACTTTACCTAAAACAGGAAGAAAGAAAAAGCATACCTTTGGTGGATTTGAAATGTACGATAAAGGTAGGTTCTTTGTTGTTACCGGTGACTATTGCAGTGAATATGTGGATATAACGGAATGTACCGAAAAGATAAAACCACTTCATTCAAAGTATATTGGTGGTGGCAAAGAACCTACACCTAAAATTCAAAAGCCAATAGTAACTTTATCCACAACTAATGAAATAGTTGAAACTGCTATGAATGCAAAGAATGGCAACTTGTTTACTGCTTTATACAGAGGTGATTTCTCTGCTTATGGCAGTCAAAGTGAAGCTGACCTTGCTTTCTGTAATATGTTAGCTTTTTGGACAGGTTGTGATACTGAAAAGATGGATGCAATCTTTAGACAGTCAGGCCTTATGAGAGATAAATGGGACAGAAAGCAAAGTGGCTCAACCTATGGTACTATCACAATTCAAAAAGCAGTAGCCGGTTGCAACAGTGTTTATGAACCTAAAAGCAGTGACAATTACAAAATTTCAATAGGTAATAAAAAAGTATCTATAACACCTAGTAATGAAACGATAAGGAATTATTCCTTTGATGATATGGGTAATGCTCAAAGGTTTGTTGATTTATTTGGTGACAATATCCGTTACTGCTATACAGATAAGAAGTGGATGTACTATGACGGTAGAAAGTGGTGCGTTGACAATATGGGTGCAGTTCATAGAATGGCCGATAAATCAGTTAATGCTATGAAAGCTGAACTAAAGAACTATGTTAAGTCTGATGAAGAGTCAGGTGGCGATATGGAAAAGGAATTTAGAAAGCATATGAAACAAAGCCGTAGTAACCGTTCTAAGAATGCTATGCTAAATGAAGTTCAGCACTATGTTCCTATTCTTCCGGCACAACTTGACAGATATAAGATGGCACTTAATACACCTGATGGAGTTATTAACCTTAAAACCGGTGAACTAAAGCTTCATTCCTATTCTCATTATTTTACTAAGATTACAGCAGTAGAGTATTCTAACACTGCTGATTGTCACCTATGGTTAAAGTTCCTTGATGATATTTTTAATGGTGACAAGGACTTAATAAGATATGTTCAGAAAGCAGTAGGCTATAGCCTTACCGGTTCTACTGCTGAACAATGTGCATTCTTTCTTTATGGTACAGGTAAAAACGGTAAGTCAACTTTTATTGATGCTATCAGAGATGTGTTTGGTGACTATGCAGCTAACATTCAGCCTGAAACAATTATGGTTAGAAATAGCCAAAGTAGTGCTATTAATAGCGATATTGCAAGACTTAAAGGTGCAAGACTTGTAACCTCAGTAGAACCTAATGAGGGTGTACGAATTAATGAAGGACTACTAAAACAGCTTACAGGTGATGATACTGTAACTGCCAGAAAATTATATGCAGAGGAATTTGAGTTTAAACCTGAATTTAAGTTATGGATGGCTACAAATCATAAACCGATTATCAGAGGTACTGATACAGGTATATGGCGAAGAATACATATGATACCTTTTACAGTTCAGATACCAAATGAAAAAGTTGACAAAAAGCTGAAGTATAAACTTAAAGCAGAGATGACAGGAATATTCAAGTGGTGTGTTGATGGTTGCTTACTATGGCAGAAAGAAGGCCTAAAGATGCCTAGAGCAGTCCTTGAAAGTGTAAACGAATATCGTAGAGAAATGGATGTTATTTCTGCATTTGTTGAAGATATGTGTGTAGAGAGTGGCAGTGTTCAGGCTAGTACACTTTATGCAGTATATGCTAAATGGGCAGAAGAAAACCATGAATACCGAATGTCTGCTACTAAATTTGGTGTAGAGGTAGCTAAAAAGTATGAGAAAATTAAACTAACTAAAGGAATTTTCTATAAGGGAGTTTCTCTTATTCAATAACATTTATGCAAGGTTATGCATAGTTTCAGGGTTTTTTCTATTCTTTATACAAAAGAAAAAATAATATATATATAGAAAAGGTTTTTGAAAAAGGGTTCAAACCCTGCATAACCCTTCATAGTTTTACATTATAGGAGTTTTTATGAACCACAGAATTAATTTAAATTTTAATGATAGCAAAACCTTTGCTACTCTTGAGGACAAGGCTATTGATGGTGTACTTGATTATGAGAACTTTTCACCGGTTGAGTATAAGTATTTTTCAAGATTATCTAAACTGGGCTACTTGAACCGTCATAGTGGATGGGATAAAAACCTTTGCCAAGAAAAGCAAAAGGATCTGCTACTTGACTATAAGGAAGAAAAAGCAGACTCAGAGAAGTTTCTAAACCTATCAAAGCGTATTCAAGAGAATATTAAAATTAGCAATGAACTAAACAGAAAAATTTATACACTATCTGATAAAGACGAAATCCTAGATTGTGCATTATTGATTATTGAATTAATCACTAATGAAAACGGCTTTTCAGATAGAATACATAGAAGAATTAAGGAGTAACGAATATGGAAATTAAGAGAGTATGTGCAGTATGTGGAAATGAGTTTACTGCAAGAAACCACAATGCAAAGTTTTGCAGTTATGAGTGTGTAAAGACACACAACAGAGTGAAGAACCAAAGGCTAAAGCAAGAACAAGCTAAAACACCAAAGCAGTCAAGAGAGCATAACCTTAACCGTACCTTGTATAACTTGCATAAGTACAACGAAGAAAACGGTACAAGGTTAAGCTACGGTCAGTATAGAGCTAAGATTGAAAGTGGGGAGATTGCTATATGAGTAGAAAATGTGAAACTAGTTTGTATGATTATTATATGCATACATTGTATGCAACATATCATACAACAAATGATGATACAATGGTTGAAATAATAGAACCTTTATCGGAACAATCCGAGATTTGGATTGTGCAAAACTGTGATACTGAAATGTTCTTTTTAGCTCACAGAAGTCAATTAGATGATATTCATTATTATGTATAATCTAAATAGTGAATATAATTACTAAATATGACTATTTCAAGTTTGTGTAAGGGCTTGTCAGAAAGCTATTGACGGCAGGGTAAAAGAGGAGATGAAAGATAATGGAATTTATTACAGCAAAAGAAATTATTGAAGAAGAGTGGCGTAACTATTTCAATGCCTTAATTAAAATATGGGGCGAAAGAAACGCTTTTTTATCATACGGTAAAAGGTGTATGGTTAGAGAACAGCTAACTAACAGTAACATAACCGTCCCTAAAAGCATTATGGACGAGTTGAAAGATAAAGGATGGATTGTTGATGTATATAATCGAATTGACGCAGATACCGGATTTGAACGAACAATACTTGTTTTGAATGCGAAGCCGTTTGAATTATAAGTGTGTCAATACAATGGAAGGATGTGAAACAATGAACGCTAAAGAGTATTTAAGTCAAGTACAATCGAAAGAAAGACAGGTCAAAAAGCAAGAGGACTACATAGCAAGGTTGAAAGAAACACTTGATGTTGCAGGAGTAAGGTATGACAAAGAAGTTGTACAGAGTTCACCGGAACCTGACCAAATGTTACAAATACTTTCTAAACTTGAAGAACAAGAGAAAATACTTGATACTATGAAAATGGAATTGTTAGAATTTAAACTTTCAATCATTGAAAAAATTAATCAGCTTGATAAAAGATTGTATAGAGAAATTCTTTATTATAGGTATCTTGAAAATGGTAACTTGAAAAGTTTTGCAGAAACAAGAAGTTATAGTTGTTCATATGCGAAAAAACTGCATAGAAAAGCATTGTATTTATTTGAACAAAAATTTCTAAAAAATACATAAAAGGATACCAAGAGGATACCTTTAGTCCACTTGTAGGATACCTTCAATGTGTGCTAAAATGTATAATAGGAAAACCGAAAGAGATAGATAAGATTGCAAGAATGATTTTCACTTCTACTATTCCTCTTGTAAAAAATTCAGCATTGCCCACCTAATCACTTAGGTGGGTTTTGTTGTATAAGAAATTATTGAAAGGTGGTGTTGTTTGGTGGCACTTAATGACAAAGAAAAAATATTTGTTAAGGAATACATAATCTGCAAAGGTAGTGCTTATCAAGCAGCACTAAAGGCAGGATACAAGAAGTCAACTGCAAAATATGCTTATGAATGGTTACTTAGTTCTCTAAAAAACTCTACAACAAAAAGACATCTACCATATAAGCCTTATTTAAAACAGGCATTGGATGATGAACTTGAAAAACTGCACAGCGAAAAGACTGCTGATGAGAAAGAAGTGGTTGAGTATCTTACCTCAGTAATGCGTGGTGAATCTGTATCGGAAGTTGTTGTTACTGAATTTGTTGGTGAAGGTTGTTCAATGGCAAAAAGAGTTGAAAAAGCTCCTGACGAAAAAGAGAAACTGAAAGCAGCTGAACTGTTAGGCAAGACATATGGCATCTTTACCGATAAGGCACAAGTAGAACTTGCTTTGCCGGTGTTTGAAGGTGAAAGCAGCCTTGAAGACTAATACAATTAATCTACCCTCTGTTGTGGGTAAAGGATATAAAAGTTTTTGGAATTTTAAGGGCAGATACAGAGTTGTAAAAGGTAGTAGAGCAAGTAAAAAGTCAAAGACTACTGCACTATGGTTTATATACAAACTTATGCAGTATAATAAAGCCAATTTGCTTGTAATCAGAAAGACATATCGTACATTACACGATAGTTGCTACAAGGAACTGAAATGGGCAGTAAAACGACTATGTGTAGATAACTTGTGGCAGTTCAAAGAAAGTCCCTTAGAGGCTATTTACAAGCCAACAGGACAACATATCTATTTTAGGGGACTTGATGATCCACTAAAGGTTACATCAATTACTGTTGATGTTGGTTGCCTCTGTTGGTGTTGGATAGAAGAGGCTTATGAGATAACCTCAGAAAGTGACTTTGATACACTTAACGAAAGTATCAGAGGCGAAGTACCAAAGAACTTATTTAAGCAAATAACATTAACCTTTAACCCTTGGAATGAACATCACTGGTTAAAGAAGAGGTTTTTTGACAGTAAAAGTCCTGAGGTGTTAGCCTTAACAACAAATTATACTTGTAATGAATGGCTTGATAAGTCAGACTTGCAGGTGTTTGAGAATATGAAAGAGAAGAACCCACGCCGTTATCAAGTAGCCGGATTAGGTAATTGGGGCATTGTTGACGGCTTGGTGTATGAAAACTTTGAAGAAAGAGAATTTACCCTAGACACAATAAAAGAATGTCAATCAGCATTTGGGCTTGACTTTGGTTATACCAATGACCCGAGTGCTTTTTTTGTTGGCTTTGTAAATATAGAAAGTCAAGAAATATATGTGTGGGATGAGTTCTATGAAAAGGGTATGTCAAATAAAGCAATAGCCGATAAGGTAAAGCTAATGGGATACCAAAAAGAAAGAATAACTGCTGATTCTGCTGAACCTAAGTCTATTGATGAATTATGTACCCTAGGACTTCATATAAAAGGTGCATCAAAGGGTAAAGACAGTATAAACAACGGTGTTCAATGGATACAAGACTTTAAAATAATAATTCACCCAAGATGTGTAAACTTCCTTACAGAGATAAGTAACTACACATGGGGTAAAGATAAATTTGGTAACAAAATAAACAAGCCTATTGATGATTTTAACCATTTAATGGACGCAATGCGTTATGGACTTGAAAAATATATTAAGGGTGATAAATGGTTGTTTTAAGAAGGTGACAAAGTGCTAAAGCCAACAGAAATACAAAGTTTTATTAATGATGACATTACATCAGAGCAAAAGAGAAAAGCAAGAATAGGTAAGAAGTATTATGAAGGTAAACATGATATTCTTAACTATAAACTTTACTACTATGATGCAGACGGTGTATTGCAAGAAGATAAAAACCGTTCAAATATCAAAATATCACATCCGTTCTTTATTGAACTTGTTGACCAATGTGTGCAGTATCTTCTATCAAACAAGGAAAGAATTGTTTGTAGTGATGATATGAAACTTCAAGAAGAATTGGACAAGTATTTTGATGATGAGTTTAGAAGTAACCTATCTGACACTATGACAGATACTTGTGTAAATGGTTTCGGTCATATGTACGCATATATGGGTGCTAATCATAGGGTATCTTTTCAGTATGCAGACTCAATGGGTGTAGTGGAAGTAAGAGCAAAGGATACTGATGACCATACAGAATATGTTATCTATTGGTATATTGATAGAGTAGATAAAGGACAAAAGGTAATTAAAAGAATTCAGGTGTGGGATAAAAACAATGTTACATATTATGTTCAGGTAAATGACAGTGAGATTGAACTTGACAAAGAAGAACCAATAAACCCAAGACCACATATTGTATTTACCAAAAACCAAGAAGAAGGAAAGTTTGGTGATAGTTTCGGTTTTATTCCATTCTTCCGAATTGACAACAACAGAAAACAACAAAGTCACCTAGAACCTATTAAGGCTCTTATTGATGATTATGACCTTATGGCTTGTGGACTTTCTAATAATCTTCAAGATGTGTCAGATGCACTATATGTTGTAAAAGGTTTTGAGGGTGACAGTCTTGATGAACTTATGCAAAATATCAAGGTTAAAAAACATATTGGTGTACCTGAAAACGGCGAAGTGGATATTAAAACCATTGACATTCCTGTTGCTGCAAGACAAGCTAAACTTGATATTGACGAAAAGAATATATACCGTTTTGGTATGGGCTTTAATTCAGCACAATTAGGTGATGGTAACATAACCAATATTGTTATCCGTTCAAGGTATGCACTTCTTGACTTAAAGTGCAATAAGCTTGAAATACGCTTAAAAGCCTTTCTAAAGCGATTAGTAAAGGTTGCCTTAACTGATATTAATAATCAGCTAAACACTGCTTACAAGGAAAGTGATGTGTATTTTGACCTATCAAGAGAGATTATGACTAATGCACTTGATAATGCACAGATTGAAAAGACCAAAGCAGAAACACAACAGATTGTACTTACAACAATTCTTAATGCTGCTGCAAGGCTTGATAATGATACTGTGCTAAAGGCTATTTGTGATGAACTTGAACTTGACTATGAAGAAGTCAAGGAACTTGTAGAAAGCAGTGCTGAACCGGATTTAAACGGTGCATCAGAAACACTTGCAAATACGGTGGTACAGAATGAATAGCCGTCAAAAAGAAGTAATAGGGCAGTCCCTTGCTGATGAAAAGACAGTGCTTAAAGCCTTAACAGATAACTATACTACTGCTTTAGCAGATATAAAGAAGAATATCAGGGAGTTACAAGCTAACCCTTTGACACAATCGAAAGCATACCAACTAGAATATCAAAAGCAGTTAGAAACAATGGTTTCAGGTGTGCTTGATACATTGCAAGGTAATAACTTCAATTCTATTGCAGAGTATCTACAAAACAGTTACACAAATAGTTACATAGGCAATTTGTACGATATGCACGGTCAAGGTGTACCACTTATCTTACCAATGAATGAAAATCAAGTAGTTAAAGCAGTACAAAAGACAGGTGATGACTTTAAGCTAAGTGAAAAGCTAGGTGGCAACACCAAAGAACTAAAGAAACAGGTCAAGTCAGAACTGCAAAGAGGGCTTGCCTCTGCACTACCTTATGAAACAATGGCAAGAAGTATCAGCGACTATGGACAAGCTGACCTTAACCGTTCAATGAGAATTGCAAGAACAGAAGGTCACAGAATACAGTCTGAGGCTAAGCTGGACTGTATGAATAACGCCAAAAAGAAAGGTGCTAACATTGTAAAACAATGGGACAGTGCCTTAGACGGCAGAACAAGACCGGAACATAAGCAGTTAGACGGGCAGATAAGAGAAATTGATAAGGACTTTGAAGTTGATGGATATTCAGCACAAGGACCTGGTGGCTTTGGTGACCCATATATGGATTGTAATTGCAGATGTTGCTTACTTCAAAGAGCCAAATGGGCTTTAGATGATGAAGAACTAAAAACACTGCAAGACAGAGCAGAATACTTCGGACTTGATAAGTCACAAAATTTTCAAGATTTTAAGGATAAATATATTAATGCTGTTGAAAGTAATGCAATGTCTAAAAAACATAATTATAGTGGTAATGTATGGAAAAAAGAGGGTATTAAAATAACCAAAGAGCAGTTAGAATCACTACTTGAACATGCAAAAGAAAAGAATATAAAACTTGTAAGTTTTGAGAACTTTGATGGTGATGTAGAGTTAATTCATGATATGATAGATAACGCTGGTAAGGTTATAAAGGACTTTCCAAAGTTATCTGAGGGTAGAACACAGTTACAGATACATAACTCATATGGTATGGCTAATATTGATGAAGATTTAGCTAAAACTATTAATAACAAAATTTATATTAACAATTATGCTTTTAGAGATAAGAATATACTTGCAAAAGAATACAATGAAATGGCGAAAGACGGTTGGTTTGTAAAAGGTACAGACTATAATTCAATTATATATCATGAACTAGGTCATGTTGTTTCTAATGTTTATGGGCTTTCTTCAAAGAAAATTGCAATGAGCTTAGTACCTCATAATGTTGAATTTATAGATTTTATAAAAACTAATTTGTCAGAATATGCGTCGAAATTAGAGAATGGAAAAGAAATAATATCAGAAATTTTTTCAAGTGTATATTCTAAACAAAATAATGATTTTGCATTGAAATATTTTGCAAAGTGTGTTAATATAACATTGAAAAGAGGTGGAATGTTATGACAAAAAATAGAGAACTTTTTTATTGGATGGATAATCCAGATTGGTACACTTGTGATGAAGATGGTGAGAACGCTGTTTTGAAAGATAATGTTCCGGAAAGAGTAAGAAAAAGCTATGAAATGTGGAAAGCAAGAGAAGAATATTATGCTGATGAAAGAAATCTAATAGATGATTGAATTTTATAATATTTAACTTGCCACACACATTAATATTGGCTATAAAATAATAAATAATGGCTTGTTTACTAGCTTTCCTAACTTGCTTGTAACTTGCTGTACTAGCACTAACAGAAATGTTGGTGCTATTTTTATACCCAAAAGGTGGTAATAATATGATTTGTCCTTATAGAGATAAGACAGAAACCACAATCCAAAAAGAAACATATCATCTTAATGAAGATAATCAAAACACAGGTACTGATATTGTGACAACTACTATTCATCAGCCAATGAAATGTGTAAAAGCTGAGTGTGGGGCATTTTACAATGGTAAATGTAATTACAAAAATTAATATTGTTATTAAGCACTAGCATTTTGTTAGTGCTTTTTTATTGCCCTGAACAAGGCTTTAAACTGTTTAAATTCATCTTGTCAGATGTAAAATGACTAGTTCAAGTCAAGAGATAACTTGTAAAAATTCTATTGAATGAAGAAAGGAAAATGTATGACACTACAAGAAATTCTAAAAAGTCAGGGCTTATCTGATGAACAAATCGAAAAAGTAACCGGTGAAATGAAACAAAACAAGATTTTTACTGCAAGTGAAGAAAATCTTGACATCAGATACAAGGACTTAAAGGGTAAGTTTGACAGTAAGTCAAAGGAACAGAATGAGGCAAATGCTTTAATTGAGCAGTTGAAAAAGGATAATGCCGGTAACTCTGAACTACAAGCAAAGGTTACAGAATATGAAACTACTATCAGTAACCTTAAAGCTGAACTTGAACAGAGCAAGGCAAATTCAGCCCTTGAAAATGCACTGATTAAAGCAAATGTTGTTGATGTGGACTATATGGCATTTAAGTTCAAGGAAAAAGGCGAAATTAAACTTGACGATAAAGGCAAGATTAAGGGCTTTGACGATACATTAAGTGAACTAAAGACCCAGTACCCAACACAGTTTACATCAACTACAAGTACCAAAATTGAAGAAAACAAGCTACCTAATACAAATGATAACAGTGGTAGTGAAATCACAAAAGAACAGTTTAACAAAATGGGTTATCGTGACAGACTAAAACTACACACAGATAATCCGGAATTGTATAACACATTAAATAAAGGAGAGTAAAATTTATGGCTAATGAAACAACAAAAATCACAGACCTTATTAACCCTCAGGTAATGGCTGATATGATTTCAGCAAAGGTTAGTAAGAAAATTGTAGTGGCCCCATTTGCAAAGGTGGATGATACTTTGGTAGGTGTACCGGGTAACACAATTACAGTACCTAAGTATAGTTACATTGGTGATGCAGAAGATGTTGCAGAAGGTGTCGCTTGTGGTACTGCTAAGCTGACAACATCCTCAACTACTGCGACAGTTAAGAAAGCAATGAAAGCAGTTGAACTAACTGATGAAGCAGTCCTATCAGGTTATGGTGACCCTGTAGGTGCTACAAATTCACAACTTGCACTTTCTCTAGCTGCAAAGATTGATAATGACGCAATTACTGCACTAATGGGTGCAAAAGTTATTTATGACGGTTCAAGCAAGATTATCAGCTATGAACAGATTGTATCAGCTATTGACCTATTCAATGAAGAAGTCAATACAGAAAAGGTTATGTTTGTCAATCCTTTACAGGTTGGTCAGCTTCGTAAGGACCCTAACTTCATTTCTGCCGACAAGTATCCGGGCAATGTTATTATGACAGGTGAAATCGGTAAGATTGCAAATTGCCGTATTGTACCGTCAAAGAAAGTAACACTTGACAGTACAAGTGCTTTCTATCAGTGTCCTATTATTAAACTTGAAGAAGATGCTGAAACAGAAGATGAAATTCCTGCACTAACAATTTACCTAAAGAGAGATACAACAGTAGAAACTGACAGAGTGTCATCTGCAAGAAAGACTATTGTTTCAGCAGATAAGCACTACACAGTTGCACTTTCTAACGAAAGCAAGGTTGTACTTGCTAAACTTAAGAAATGATTGTATCACTAAATGATGTAATGTGGATGCCTGAATTCAGCTCAATGCCTGAGGCTGTTGTGAAGAGAAAACTTGAAAGCATTGAAGATATGATTAGAGCATATACTAACAACAATTTTCAATGCCGTAGTAAAAGGTTCTCTGCCAAAGCCTTAGGCAATGACCTTATGGGTTCAGATACTAGGTTTAGTGTAGGTGACACAATACAGATTACTGATTCTGTTAATAACGGTTTGTATGTGATTGTGAATATGGAGAACGATAGAACAGTTCTTAACAAAGATTTAATTGATTGTGACTATAACCTTGTAACTAAAGTTCAGTATCCTAGTGCAGTAAAGGAAGGTACTATAAATTTACTGTTATGGGAAGTAAGAAACAGAGATAAGGTGGGAATACAGTCAGAAACAATCTCCAGACACTCTGTAACATATTTTTCACAAGATAGCAGTAATCAGGTAATGGGTTACCCAATATCATTACTAGGCTTTTTAAAGCCATATATGAAGGCGAGGTTCTAGTATGATTGGTGGCAATATATCTGCTACTTTTCAAGTGAAAAGCAGTAAACAGAAAAACCCTATTGGTGAAGTAGAATATATATGGTCAGATGTTCTCACTACAATAGGGTTTCTTGATTTAAGTACACAGAGTACAAAATATACTACATATAATGCCAAGATTGAGGAGTCAACACATATCTTTATTTGTGACTACAAACCTATTACATTCACTAGTGAAAATTCAAGGGTGATTATCAATAATCAGATGTACCAAATCACATTTATTGATGACCCTATGGGACTTCATCAGCATTTGGAGTTCTATCTAAAATATGTAGGTGGTCAAAATGGCTGATAATGTTGTTTTTGAAGATAACAGACTAAAGGTTAATGCAGAAATGCAAGATGCCGTAATAGCATTTTTGTATGAAGTGTGTGGGGAATATCAGTCACAAACTGCAAGAAATACCAGAGTGGATACTGGTCAGACAAAAGGTTCTTGGGACTATGCTATTGATGAAAACGCACTTGAAGGTGTTATTGGTTCACCAATGGAAAATGCTATTTGGGAAGAATTTGGTACCGGTGAATATGCCTTAGAGGGCAACGGTAGAAAAGATGGCTGGTACTATGTTGATAAAGACGGTAAAGGTCACTTTACTTATGGCAAAAAGCCTAACAGAGCCTTATTTAATGCTCATGAAAAGCTAAAGACAAAAGTACCAAAGGCTCTTGAACAGAAATTGAAAGGACTGAAATAGTTATGGATGAAGTTTTATCAACCATTGATTCACACCTTACAGAACTTGGACTAAACTATGAATTCGGCAGAATGACTAAAGTACCGGTTACTTATCCTTATTGGGTGGGTGATTATACAAGTAGTCAAGGTACTACAGAAGACGGTCAAGAAAATATTTCTGTTATCTTAACAGGCTTTTCAAGAGGTTCATTCTATGAACTTGAAAAGGAGAAATCAAAAATCATTAACCATTACAGACACTCTGTTTCGGTAGTAACTGAAAAGGGTTCTGCAATGGTTATTTTTTATGACAATTCTTTTAACATTCCACTTGAAGATGACGACCTAAAGAAGTGTCAAGTAACATTAAGTATTAAATTATGGAAAGGAAACTAAAATTATGGCATACGAAGAAATAAAAAGTCATGGCATCACAGAAGATACGCCAAAGAACATTCTGTTCGGTGCAGGTACTATCCACAAAGGACTAAAGTATGATAATCAGAAAAAGAAATGGAACTTTGCTGAAAGCCTTATTGGTTCAACAAGTGGTGGCAGTAAGCTAACAATTACACCGGAAGTCAAAGATATTGAACTTGACGGTGCATTGGTTAAGGTTAAGGGTTTAACTCAGAAAACAGGTGAAAGCGTAAAGCTGGAAACTAACTTTGCAGAACTTACACCGGAAATAATTAAATCAACAACACTTGGCAAGATTGTTGAGTCGTCTGATATTGAGGGTTATGACCTTATTGAGTCAAAGGCAACTATTGAAGATGGTGACTATTACGAAAATATTGCCTTTGTAGGCAAGAAAACAGATGGTACACCTATTATTGCTATTCTTGATAATGCTCTTTGTACAACAGGCTTTGAGTCTGAATCAAAGAACAAGGAAAATGCAGTAATCAAGGCAACATTTGAGTGCTATCAGAGCATTGATGGTGATTTAAATGTAGCACCATATCACATCTATTATCCGTCAAAAGCTAATCCACTTCCATCAAGTCTTAATGAAGGAGAAGAATAATGAAAGAATATAAGTTCAGAACATTAAACGCAAGTGACATTGCACCGATTTGTTCAATTATCAGTAAAATCGGACTAAACAACTTTGCTAAGACTTTTAAGTCAGAAGATGTTGTTGATGTGCTAACTAAAAAGAAAGATGCAAAAGACTTAACTACACTTGCAGGTGTAACAGTTGCACTTAACTTTGCAAATGTGATTATCTCACATATTGCAGACTGTGATACTGAAATTTTCAAACTTCTATCTAATGTTAGTGACCTTTCATACAAGGAAGTTAAAGAACTTGATTTAGTTACTTTCTCTGATATGATTATCAGCTTTGTAAAGAAAGAGGAATTTAAGGATTTTTTCAAGCATGTGTCAAAATTGTTCAAGTAAATATTATTGATTTTATGGACTTGCTATTTAAACGATATGCAAGTCCATTTCTTTTAATAGAACAGATGATTGCTATTAATAACTTTTCTGACTTTGTTACTAAACTACTTAATCTTAATGATGAAGATATTTTGTGGGAGTTCTTCTTACACAAATATATGGGTGAACAGTCCTATAGTGAGTGGAAAGAAAGTTTAGAAAGTAGAGAATTATCAGCTGAGGAAGCAGAAAAAATTATTAGTAATTCATTTGATATATTGAACAGTTTTGAACCTACTTCATAGGAAAGGAGGTAGAACACTTGGAGTTATTTAAGCTACTTGGTCGCATAGCAGTAGATACTGATGAGGCTAATAGCAGTATTGATAAAACCACAGATAAAGCCAAAGAGTCAAAAGAGGATATTAAGTCCTTTGGTGATGAGGGTGAGAAGTCCGGTGGTAAAGTATCTAGTGCTTTTAGCAAGATGGGTTCTTTTGCTGCAAAAGCCGGTAAAGTAATTGTTGCCGGTTTAGGAGTTGCTAGTGTGGCAGTAGGTAAGATAGGTAAAGATGCCATATCTGCTTATGGCGATTATGAACAACTTGTAGGTGGTGTAGAAACACTATTTAAAGGTAGTTCGGATACTGTTATCCAGAATGCCCAAAATGCTTACCAAACTGCCGGTATGTCAGCTAATGAATACATGGAAACTGTTACAGGTTTTTCTGCATCTCTTCTTCAATCTTTAGGTGGGGATACTGTTGCTGCTGCTAAGAAGTCTGATGTTGCTATAACTGATATGGCTGATAATGCAAATAAAATGGGTACTTCTATGGAAGACATACAAAATGCTTATCAGGGCTTTGCAAAACAAAACTATACCATGCTTGATAACCTCAAACTTGGTTATGGTGGCACAAAAGAGGAAATGGAAAGACTTCTTTCTGATGCACAGAAAATATCAGGTGTTAAGTATGACATATCTTCCTATGCCGATATAGTAGATGCCATTCATGTTGTACAAACAGAAATGGGTATTACAGGTACTACGGCAAAAGAGGCTAGTACAACTATTCAGGGTTCTCTTTCATCAGCAAAAAGTGCTTGGCAAAACCTTCTTGCCGGTTTAACTGACGGTAATCAAAATATAGACGGCTTAATTACCAATGTATTTAATAGTGTAGTTACTGTTGCTGATAACATTATCCCTAGAATACAACAAGTTTTGCAAAGAGTTCCATCTCTGGTTACTAAGTTAGTACCAAAACTTATAAGCAAAGTATCAGAGGTTATAACCACACTTCTTCCTAGTATAGTGAGTGGTGCAGTATCACTTATTAATGCTTTAGTAGGAACATTACCACAGTTTATACAAGCTATACTAAGTGCAATTCCGTCTTTGCTAAATGGTGTATATCAAGTTTTTACGGCTATAGTTAATGCACTACCACAATTGATGTCAACACTATGTAATGCCTTACCTACTCTTATACCTCAATTAATAGCCGGTATAACAAGTATGGTATTGTACCTAATGACACATTTTACAGAGATTATTCAGCCTTTAATTGATAATCTTCCACAGATTATCATATCCATTGTAAATTCTCTTATGGATAATCTTCCAATACTTATTCAGGGTGCTATACAACTTGTAATACAACTAGTACAGGCCTTACCGGAAATTATTATTAGCTTGATTGAGGCACTACCTACTATTCTTAAAAGTATTGTTGAAGGATTGTGGGAGTCACTTCCCGTTTTGCTTACAGGTATAGTATCAATGGTAGGTAATATCTTTAAATCAATTTGGAAAGTTATCTCAAATTTCTTTGGCAAATATTTTTCAAGGATTGCTAAGTACTTTACAATCATATGGGAAAATATTAAGAAGATATTTGAACCGGTTATAAAATTCTTTAGCAAGATTTTTTCAGGAGTATGGAACGGTATCAAGAGTGCTTTTTCAAGTGTTGGTACTTGGTTTAGCAATGTATTTTCAGGTGCTTGGAAAGGCATTAAGAAAGTATGGAACGGTGTAGGTAATTTCTTCTCAGGTATTTGGCAAGGAATTAAGAATGTGTTCTCCGGTATTGGGAAATGGTTCAGTAATATCTTTACAGGTGCTTGGAATGGTATTAAGAGTGTATTTTCAGGTGTTTCGAGTTTCTTTAAGAAAATTTTTGATGGTATCGTTTCAATAGTTAAAGCACCTATTAATCTTATCATTAAGGGCATTAATTTCCTTATTGGTGGTGTTAACAAAATTAGTTTTGATGTACCTGATTGGGTACCTGTTATTGGTGGCAAGAAGTTTGGTTTCAATATTCCTAAAATTCCTAAATTGGCTAAAGGTACAGTTGTTGATAAGCCTACTCCGGCAGTATTTGGTGAAGACGGTGCAGAGGCAGTTGTACCACTTGAAAATAATACAGGTTGGATAAGAAAGGTTGCACAACAGTTGCATCAGTTTACATTAGATGCTAAGAATTTATCTGTTGATAGAGCTAAGGACTTATCTAGTGAGAAGAAAGAAAAAAATACAGTGAATACACAGACAACTCTTACTTCCAATATAGATAAGAAACTAGACACACTACTAACAATGTTAAGTAAGTTTTTCCCCGAATTACTTGATAAAGATAGTAGTATTATCCTTGATGATGATACTTTAGTATCAAAAATTGCACCTAAAATGGATAAACAGTTAGATAAGTTAGCAAAGAGAAAGAAGAGAGGTATAACAGTATGATAAATGGTATTAGATTCGGAAATTATCATAGCTATAATGACTTTGGACTTATCCTATCATCAGTGCATATTCCTCCTGCTATTCCTAAAACAAACTATGTTGACATACCCGGTGCTGACGGTCAGCTTGATTTGACTGAGGCACTTGGTTGTGTCAGATACCAAATGAGAGAGGCTGAGTTTGTTTTTACAACAAAACCCGGTTATGACATTGAACTTACAAAAAGACTTGTTTCTAATGCTTTAAATGGGCTTTATTGCAACATTATTGTTGAGAAAGACCCTGAGTATTATTGGCAAGGAAGACTTACAGTAAGTGCATATGGCTATGAATATCCGGTAGATAAGATAACTATTAAGGCAACTCTCAAACCGTACAAATTAAAGCATAATTTAACTGTTGCAAGTATATCCAACATTCCTTATGGTTCTTCATTTGCTACTTCTGTATTTTGCAGTAATGACTGTATGCCTACTAAACCAACATTTATTAACGAAAGTAGTAACAGAGCAATAGTTATTAATTTGAATGGATACACTCAAACCTTAGGTCCAAATAAGATAGTTTCATATGATGATGTGATTTTCAGTAAGGGTATAAATACTGTAAAAGTACATACCCTTACAACTACACCGGAGAGCAAACCACTTATTATCAAATATCGGGAGGGAAGTTTGTAATGTACAGAATTAAAATAACAAATGCCGATAATAAAGAGTTTTTATTGTATGGCCCTAACATTCAAGATTTAGCATTAACATCTGCTACTGTGAATTTAGAAAGTAATGCTGCCGGTTCTGCTACACTTGTCTTTCCTTGTACTCATCCACATTACTCAATCCTTAATGACAAGACAGCTATATTTTCTATCTGTGAAGATAATGAAATCATCTTTAAAGGCAGAATTTATGAAGTGAAGAAAGATTGGAATAACAGTCTTTCTGTTACTTTAGAGGGGGCTTTATCTGTACTGTCTGATGTACTTTCTCCACCTTTTGACTATCCAAATGATTATGTAGGTAGCAAGGAATATCAGGATGAAGAAAATGATGTTAGATTTTTCTGTGAAAAAATGATTGTAGAACATTATAGTAATGTTTGTTCTGATGATTTTGGAGCCTTACAGGTAAAATACGGTAGAATACCACTGACTTTAGGCAACATAACTGTAAAGGATGATGGTAGTGGTATTGTAAGGTCGTCGGAAGATTATATTACCCTATGGGATATAGCTAAGGATAAGTTGTTTGGTTCTTCTTTGGGTGGATATATTTCACTTAGATATGTTGGTGATAGGAACTATTTTGATTATGTAAAAAACTTTACCGAAACCAATAGTCAAGTAATTGAATTTGGTAAAAACCTTACTGACATTACAGATAATGAGGTGTCAACTGATACTGTATCAGCAGTTCTTGCACTAGGAAAGAATAATTTAAAAATACCTAGTTATAATGGGCAGACATCATCAGATTATAAGGGTTATAAGGATGGTCAAATAGTAAGCAAAGACGGTGATTTGTTTTACCATGGACATTACATAGTTAGTAAGAAAGCATTACAAAAATATGGTTGGAGGTCAAAGATAGTTAAGTATGATAGTGTGGAAAAGGAAACAGAAACACTATTAAAGAAAGCAGTAGCGTTTATGCAGTCAGAGGGAATCAGACTTAAGAAAACCATTGAAGTTTCTGCTATTGATTTACACCTTACAGATAGTCAAATTATTTCATTTAGAATTAACAAGAAAGTCAATGTAATAAGTAAACCTCACAACATAAATGTTACTTATGATTTAACCAAACTATCTATTGATATGTTAAACCCACAAAATACTAAAATAACAGTAACTAACACAGATTTAGTTTACTAGAAAGGAAAGATTATGGATATAAAACATCAAAGCCTTGTACTTGATATTAACGAAACAAGAAACTACACCCTTATAAAGGCTTGTCAGGGCGACCAAAAGTCAAGATACATAGATTGTACTCTTACTCAGAATGGCTCTGTATTAAGCCTTACAAGCAATTATAGGGCAATAGTAAAAGCAAGTATTAATAATGAAGTTAAGGCTATTAACAGTTGTACTATTGATACAACAAGTCAAGTGATTGTAGTTGAACTGACAAGTGTTATGCTTGACACACCGGGTGTTTTGAATTGTGAGATTACCGTACAAGACGGTCAACAGATTGTTACATCACAAGCATTTGCAGTACAGGTTAGACAATCTACAGTAGCTAATGAAACTGAAATTAAGAAGTCTAAAGAGTACGGTGCATTAGTTGATGCACTTAATAGCATTGCTGATGTTGAAAGCAAAGCCGATAAAGTGCAGGGATTAGTTGATAACATTGACAGACTTGAAAGTGCTGACAGACTAAAACATTTAGCTGAACATGGTCGTTTTAACTTCTCTGCAACTTTTACAAGTGATGGAGTAATTAAAAAGACAACATCAGCTAGTATTTTACAGTCGGGTGATTTTGCAACAGGTCAAAATGATATAGGCACAGCTTATGTTAGCAACGCAGTAACAAAAATCGGTAGTGGTACTTTTAGTAACTGCACATCTCTAACAACAATCTATGTTGATAACAAACGTTCAAAAAATATAGTGCCTGATACTGCAAAAGATAGTAAAACAAGAGTTATTTACTCTGATGATGATAATTTTCTCAGTGTGAATGAACTTCTTGCAAGTGCTATTAAGTCGCTGAAGAAACAAGTAAATGCAGATAAGTCTGATTGGGAGAACAGAGCAACAAGTATTGAAACTCAGCACAAAACAGATGTACAAGCACTAACCGACAAGGCTAATAGCATTGTTGAACAGGCAAATACTGATAGGCAGAATTTTAATAAGTCAGTTGATGAAATCAATACCAAGTTAGAAACACCTCTTGCTGATATTGAAAGTCTAAAGGCTGATAAACTTGATAAAGCTGATTTTAATAGCTATAAAACTGCAACAGACAAAGCATTTGCAAGTAACTTAACTTTAATCAATCAAAATGCAATTAAAGTTGCAACAGATAAGTCAACTAGCATTGTACTTAATGATAGTAGTGATTGTAATATTGTTGATTTAAAACTATACAATACACAAGCAAATTTATATATGTGTGGCAAAAATCTTGCAGATTTTAATACATATTTTGCAAAA
>CAKSNZ010000018.1 GCA_934476515.1 uncultured Ruminococcus sp.
TATGCCTTTAATTTTATCACAAAACTGTATACCATGTCCTTTCTCTGTTGTATACCATCTTATTACTCTATACACATCGTTCGCCCGTTAAAAAGTGTGATACCTATGGGATTATTGTCCTATTTGCAGATTATAAATTTATAATATCTACAAAGGACAAAATACAAATAGAAAGGTTAATTTTCAAACGTGACATCAATTAAGTGAACATCAAAGAAAACGAGCCATAGGCGAAGTTTGATTTGCTAATGTGAACTTATGCAAAAGTTTTTTGTAAAAAACTTTTGTTGAAAGACCCTACACCTGTGAGTCATAGTTTCATATGATTTTATGGTATATATTCTCACTACAAATTTGCCTTTAACCACAATCAAAATTAAAAAGACAAACCCTAATTTTTCAAACTTATCTATATACAAAAACAAATTGAAAATACAAAATTATAGTACAAACTTATAACAACGCAGAAAAGGATTTTAAAGGAAAATATTAATTTTACAGGTGACAAAATAAAAAAGTGGCAGAAAAATCTACCACTTAAAATATTTTTATTTATTTTTTTTGAAGAAATTACTTATTGCAAATTAGATAAAGTAGCCTATATCAATTAAAATTTTAGGAAAATTAAATACAATAAAAGTCACCTTTATTTGCATCATTCATTTCTATCAAATCTTCAATAGTGAACTTATCCACATAATTAGTAACCACATTATAAAGACCTTTCCAGAAAGGTAAAGTCTGGCACATTGAAGCAAGTTCACAAGTATTTTCTTCTGTTTCAAGGCAAGGAATCGGAGCTAAAGAACCCTCAATAAATCTTAGCACATCACCAACAACAATATTACTTGCCGGTCTGGATAGCTTATAACCACCGGAATGACCTCTAAGACTGTTTAAGAAACCACCTTTATTCAGCATACCAACAATGGTTTCCATATATTTAATAGAAATTTTCTGTCTTTCGGAAATGCTTTTAATTGAAATATAACCATCCTTTGCGTTAATAGCAAGGTCAATTAAAATTCTCAATGCATATCTACCTTTGGTGGAAACTTTCATTTTCTTCTCTCCTTTCCCTACTTTTTCTATAGGAATAGTTATATTTTAACAGAGAGATAAGAAAAAATCAAGCCTTCTTTATCTTATTATCAACAATTACTACATTGTCGCCAACATTAATATCCATTTGATAAAGATACATATCCCCTTGCTTAATGACTTTTTTGTTGTTGTCTTCATCAAGCAGTATCACTTCATCCATTGGCACTTGACCATCAGGCAAACCCTCACAACCAAAGTCAGGTTCAATAATATCAAGAACTTTGTAAATCATTACTTCACCAATTTAATAATCTTCTCAATATCTTCTTTTGGTCTGTAACCAACTACAGAATCAATGATTTCACCATTTTTAATAACAACAATGGTTGGAATACTTACAATCTTGAAAGCATTTGAAAGTTCAGGTTCTTCATCAACATTGACTTTACAAACCTTTACATCAGGATAATTCTTTGCAACTTCTTCAACTACAGGTGCCATCATCTTGCAAGGACCACACCAAGTTGCCCAAAAGTCAATTACTACTACCTTTTCAGTTTCCATAACCTCATTATGGTAGCTATCTTTAGTTAAATTAATAATACTCATATTTTTCACCTTATTTTTCTTTATAGTATAGCATACAGTGACAGTAGCCCTCAAAGTTAGGGTCGGCAATTTGTTCTCTAAACTCCTTGCACATACACTTGTAGTCCTCTGTTTTTTCTCTTCTACAAGGGCAATAACCACCCTTTTCTTTAAGACCTTGTTTTACTGCCTCTACTATTTCTTTATTTTCATTATATCTTATTTTCATTTTCGTAACCTAAAAATTTTAATTTTGAATATATGATTTTATTGTGCATCTCAATACAATTGCAAGCAAACTTTTTCGGGCGAACACTTAAGTGAACATCAAAGAAAACGAGCCATAGGCGAAGTTTGATTTGCTAGTGAGAACTTATGCAAAAGTTTTTAGAATTAAAAACTTTTGCAGTGAAGCCCCTACAACTGTAAGCCGTAATTCTGTAGTTAAACTCTATGACTGCAAATCATAGTTTGATACAAAATTATTTTGCACAAGCTGTGAAAGGTAAAGTCTTGTCATACTTTTGGAATACCTTTTTATATGTATTATAAACTTCCTTATATTCAGGTAGGTACTCCTTGATTTCACTACTGCTGAAAGGAATAATCAAATGGTCTCTCCATGTTGCTTGGTTAAAGTAACAGTAAAGTAAATTATTCTCTAGGTTTTCAAAAGTGATTTTTGTTTTACCGTCTTTAGTAGTTTTCTTAACTGTCATAGTAGCAAGAATACTTGTTACCTTGTTATAATTTTCGTCTTGATACTGTGAACATAACAGATTACCCATTGAGTAATAAACCAAAGTATCACCAACATATCTTGCAGGTTCAATTACATGAGGGTGAGTACCAATTACCAGGTTAACACCGTTATCAGCAAGGAACTGTGCCATATCATCCTGATATTCTGATTCATCAGGCATATATTCAACACCGGCATGCATACCAACAATTAAGAAGTCAACATTATCTCTTACAGCTTCAATATCTTTCTTAACTTGCTTTTTATATGCTTGATACTTAGTATCCTTTGCAGGGTCATTAATTTCCAGGTCAATTGGCCAAACATTAACCATATATTCCTTACCATCCGGTACAGGAATACCGTTTGTGCCATATGTATAGTCAAGCATTGTATATTTAATGTCGTTACATTCAAGTACATTTACTGCATCTCTGTCTGCTTGGCTATCATAAGTACCCATCATATATACATTATGTTCTTTTCTTTGCTTGTCCCAATATTTACAAGAATTTAGGATACCCTCTTCACCACCATCCATTGAATGGTTAGTGGCAGTTGAAACCAGGTTATAACCTAGGTCAACCATAGCGTCACCGGCTTCTTGTGGACTGACAAATAGTGGATAATCGGAAAGTCCCATTTCTGTACCACCAAGGATTGTTTCTTGGTTATAGTAGTTTACATCACACTTAGAAGTAAACTGCTTTAGGTTCTTAACCATTGGTTTAAAGTTATATCCGTTGCCACCGGCAAGTTCATTTGCACCTTTATAAATTGAACTATAAATAATATAGTCACCGGCAATAGACATATTAAATGAACTTTCTGTTGCTTTTGCTGTTGTTGTAGTCTGTGGTTTTGTTTCGTTAGTATCACCCTTGTTGCTACAACCTTTTGCACAAGAAGTAATACTGACAATTATTACAATGAGAAGTACAACTAAAATTCCTAAACCCACAAAAGGAATCATTGAATACTGTCTTTTGTTGCCTCTCTTATCTACATATCCTCTTCTAGCCACTTTTACCCTCCAAATTAATTGTCTTTCTTTCGTTGTATGTGGTAACAAATTTTTGTAAGTTGTTTATTCGGTAAAAATCTCATAAAGAAATTAGCACTTTTCATTGTAAATGATGGCATAATAATCATCTTATTCTTTAGTGCATTGTCTATGGCATACTTTGCAGCATAAGTTTGGTCAATACCTTTAATTGCAAAGTTAACACCGGCAACTTTGTTAAACTCTGTTTTAACAGGTCCGGGACAAAAACAACTGATATGAACATTGCTTTTCTTTCTTCTAAGTTCTTCATATATACCTTCGCTAAGTCTTACAACATAGTTCTTTGAGGCATAATATGAACTCATAAGAGGTCCTGCTAAGAAACCTGCTGATGAAGCTACATTAAGGATATGCCCTTTATCTTTCTTGATAAAGTCTCTTAAAAACAACTTAGTAAGAATATGAACTGCTGTAATGTTGGTATTAATAAGGTCAATTTCTCTATCCAAATCAATATTAGCAAATTCTCCGTAAATACCAAAACCGGCATTATTAATAAGAAAATCTATATTTTCATTAGCAGTTTCTTCATAAAGTTTCTTTGCATTTTCCGGTACAGACAAATCTGTTGTGATTATCTTTACCTCAGGTTTACCTATTAAACTTTTCTTTAGCTTAACAAGGTTTTCTTCTCGTCTAGCTACAAGAATAAGTGAATAGCCTTTACTAAAAAGATACTTAGCCATTTCTCTACCCATTCCGGAACTTGCACCGGTAATAAGAGCCTTCATTTAATCACCAATTTCTAAAAATTATCCTTCAAGAACAACTTTGTCTTTTTCTAATTCTTCTTCATTTTCAGGCATACCAAGGTCATCTTCGTTGATAATATCCTTAGTGTATGTTCTCCACTTAATAACCTTTTTGCCACCGATAGTATGCTTATAAAAATGTTGGGCATCTTTGTTCCATTCTAAACATTCCCACTTAATTTTTACACAATCATGGACTTTAGCTACCTTTTCGCATACATCAAAGAACTTTGTACCGATACCTTGTCCTCTATAAGCACTTCTTACATAAATATCTTCAATGTACATTACCTTTTTCATAGGGAATGTTGCAATTTGGAAGAAGTATGTACAGAAACCAACAATTTCACCATCAATCTCAGCCTTTAGAATATGCAATAGTTTTTCTTCAAAAACCATTTTTCCTATTTCATCAGGTGAAGCTGTGTGGTAGTCTTCCATTCTTTCAAATGTAGCAAAATGCTTATATAGACGATAAATAAGGTCTAAATCCTTTTTTTCAATATAACTTACTTTTAATTTTCCCATTTTATGTTCTCCTCTTTTACAAATAATTCTATAGTAGAATTATAAGTTGAAAACTTCTAAGTCATCAGGTACATAAAGGTTGCCTGAATAAAACTCTTTTCCCTCTTTTGTATATAGTTCTTTTCTGTTAGTGATGTTCTTATCCTCTGTATGATAAAGAATAAGGTTCTTTACATTAAGTTTCTCAGCTAAGATACAAGCATCCTTTGCTGTTGAATGGTGCTTTTCATATGGATGAAACTTTTCCCTATCTTCATAAAGGCAGAAAGCCTCATGTAGTAGATATGTACTATCCTGTACATATTCTTTTTCCACTTCATTATATGGTTCATCACCACAACAAGTTAACTTATCTTTACCGTAATACATAGTAAAACCAAACTGCTTTGCCTTAGTAGAATGAATATCAAAGAACTTTACTTTATTGCCTAGGATAGTAACTTCACCACCATCTTCAACAGAGATTAGGTGAAACTTTTTTCCTATATAATCAATCTGTTTAGGTTGAAGTAACATAGTAGCAATGTCAGTAATTATCTTTATTAATTCACTATGAGCATAAAGATTAACTTCTTTATCGAAAGTACCTCTGCTCATATTCTGAGTAAATACTCTAACCAGCCATATAATACCGGTAATATGGTCAATGTGCTTATGTGTTACAAAGATATTTTTGATTTTCTTCCAATCAATATTCGCCTTTTCAAGTTGGCTTAGGATTTGGTTTCCTCCACCACCATCAACTAGGAAATACTCATCATTTTGTTCAATTGCAAAACAAGTATTGTAGCACTTAGTTACCATTGCATTACCTGTACCTAATATAGTTAATTTCATAAATTCACCTCTTTAACTACATACAATTATATTATATCATTTACAAAGATTTAACACAATATATATTTTTGCATAACTATATATTGTTGCAAAAAAAGTTATATTGAAAATTTTTGCAGAAAAAAAGACGGAATAAATCCGTCTTAAAATAGATTAATAATATTTTCTAAAATGGTGCTATAGCCGGTATAAAATTTCTGGCTACCGAATATATTACCGACAATATAATTAAAGTGTAAATAAACTTATTGCTATGTATAGGAAATTGAATATTCTTTCCAAATACTTTTAAAATAAATTCTACATAATACATTAACCCAAGAACTATACCAACAATTATAAAAGCATTTTGCCTTAATGAAAGTAAAAAATCAAAATGCAATAAAGCTATAACCGACCTAGTCATTCCACATCCGGGACAATTAATGTGGAAAAGTGTATATGTTATACATGGCGGCAAAGAAATATTATTTGCCACATATACTGCCAATATATATAATAAGAAAACTGCTACTAAGGGTACTAAAAACACCAGTACCCTTTTTACAATACTTTTATTCATAACTTTCCTAACAAAAAAGACGGACAACAGCCCGTCTTTTGGATTAACATAATTAACTATTAATAATATCTACTAGTATTATATACAGCACTAAATGAACCATAAACTACTAGTACATAAATGAAGTAAATTGCCCATATTGCAAGTGCAACAATAGAAAGTACAATACCTGCAGTAGCCATACCGTTATCTGTTGGCTTTTTCTTGCGAGAAAGGACACCAAGAACAATACTTACGATTGAGCAAACTGAACCACAACAAGGGAAGAAAGAAACAATACCTAGAACTAATGAAGCAATAGCAAGGCCTTTGCTATTGTCCTGAGGTTGCTGATATTGGTTAGGAGCATAGTTGTTATAATTGTTGTAGTTATTAGGCTGATTATACTGTTGCTGATTGTACTGTGGCTGATTATACTGTTGTTGATTGTACTGCTGATTGTACTGATCATTCTGTTGATTATACTGATTGTTTTGCTGATTATTTTGTCAATTTTTTGCCATTTCACATTGGCATATGTTTGACAATTATAATAAATAGTTTATAATGTAATTATATTTATGTAGGAGGAAGATTATGTTTATTTCAACAACAGAAACAGTACCGGGTATGAATTATCAAATTCTTGGTGTTGTACAGGGTAACACAGTACAGTCAAAGGACTTTGTAAGTGACTTTAAACAAGGTTTTAAGAGCATTGTTGGTGGTGAACTAAATGACTATACAGAAATGATGAATACTGCAAGAGGTGTTGCTCTAGACAGAATGGTTAATCAGGCAATGCAGATGGGTGCTGACGGTGTTATCGGTATTAGATACACTACATCATCAATTTTGCAACAAAGCTCTGAAATCTTAGCATATGGAACTGCTATTAAATTTGTTTATTAATTTCAAAATTTAATTCTATAAAAGAACTATACAAAAAGTCCGACTTTTGTCGGACTTTTATTTTTACTTAATTTTGATATTTTATATTTTCGGTTGTAATTAGTGGATAACTGACAAGTGTATCACTGTCTAAATTTTCCTTATGCATATCTATTGCAGTAATCTGGTGGTTATCATATGTTGTATAGTAATAAATACCCTTATCACAATTACAACAAGAAGTATAAATTGTAATCTCATACTTACCCTCTGCTACTTCACAACAACCTCTTTGCTGGTCAACTGAATTTAGAATATGGAAAAACTGACTTACACTTGAATTTTCTTTTGTAGAAGATTTACTATTCATTTTCACAAATGCAACTCTTGCAAATCTTGATGCTGATGATAAGTCCCCTGGTAAACCTAAAGCACCCATTCCCCTACTATACTGAGTAAAATCCAGCTTTTCATTTTGAGAAAAAGTATTTTCCGGTTGTTTAGGTGAAAGTCCCATATAGTTATTAAGCATAAACATTTGCTGAGGAAATGGTGGGTTATTTGTTAAGACACCTACTTTATTATCATAAATATGCATACCATCTTCCATTGTTTCCACAACAATACAACTTTCCTTATCTGCAATAATATAATGTAGCTGAGCTAAAGGGTAGTTTTCATTAAACTGAGTAGCAGTAATGTTAATATTTTTTAACTTTTCCTTTGCCTCTACAACACTTTCACATTGACTAAGAATATAGTTAATAAATTCATATTGTGCAACATTTTCTTTACCTTCTGCCACATCATAATACTTCGCATTGCCTACAAAATTAAGCCCTGCCATACCAAGACCTTTCTCATTAACTGCATCATAATATAATGGATAATCATTTGCAATATGCGCCATACCAATCATAGCATAGTGGTTCTTTACTTCACCCATAAAGTGAAAATTTATAGGGTAATTTCTAGGTGTTATTGCTACTACTTCACCGTAAGAAAACTCATAATCAAGTGTTCTGCCAAAATAAAAATCATTTGTCTTATATGTTGCTGATGTACACATAATTTGCTCCTTAGTTTAAATTTATATACACCAATTATACTACCACCAAAAATTAATATCAAACAAAAAATCTCAGAATAGATACCTACTCTGAGATTTTTTATTTTAGTTTACTCTTTTATACTCATGTAACCTAAATATTAAAGTATCGCCATCACAATAATAGTAATCACTGTCATCCTTTGCCTGTTCTTTATCATCAGTTAGGTCATAAGATTTTGTTTTATCCCAATCAGTATTAATGACTAATTTTCCGTCATCCAAAACTTTGTAAGAAATAGCTTTACCACTATCATCTGATATATCAATATCATTACAACTGCCATCATCATTAAAGTACATTTTGTCGGTAGTTACTTCACCGTCACTATCAACATAAGCCCACATACCTGTGATTGAATTGCTTGAACAACCGGTTAAAAAAACAACACATAATGATAACATCAGCACACAAAGAAATAGTGATATAACTTTAATTTTAGTTTTCATTGAATACTCCTTTTTATTTCCTCAATAACTTTCATAACAGACTTTTTTGGAACAGCTGCAACAACACCATTAAGTGCCATTTCACTACCACCTTTACTTCCTAGTCCTGCTTGAACCCAGCCGGAAACACTCAGCAAATTTTCCTCAAATTCAATTTTGATATACTGCATTGCAGTTAATAAACCTACACCTTTTTTCCATACAGTTTCACCATTATAAGAAATTTCCTTATATCCGTTTGACTGCAAAATAGAAACGACCATATTGTATGTATTATCTACACCTGCAGTAAATGGTACTCTAATAATTGTTCTTGCCATTATTAATCACTCCTCTATTATTTGATAACATACAATTACATCTAGGACATTGTTTTAAATTTGGTGATATATTTAATCCACAATTAGGACAAACACTTGCTTTTGGCTCATTATCCACAGTTCCCGATAATTTGTTAAGCATATCTTGATTTTTCTTTTTAACAACTGAAAAAATGATTATCATTATTCCGGCAACTAATACAATCAGTGATAATATACACACCACCATAATAGTTGTTTCAAATGTTGTAAAGGGTGATCTCCAAGTATGTGAGTGGTCTGTTTTTATTGTAACAAATGAATAAAACAATCCACTACCACCTAGAAATGTAAGTATGTATCCTACTACTATATTCATAAGCACCTCCGATTATACATCTGTATTTATTTACAGTAATGTGAAGCTTCATTGACTAAATTATATCACCATATTACACATTTTGCAATACATAATGTAATACAAAATGTAGCACAACATTTTTGTGCAAATTGCATACAATAGTATTATAAGATGTAATACAGGAGTGTATTTAATATGAGAAAATTCAAAATTCCACAAATGCCCCAAACCACAACTAAAAGTATTAGATTTCCTAATGATGTAATTGAAGAGGTTGAAGAAGCCCTTGTTGGTACTGATTGCACTTTTTCTGCATTTGTTGTTGAGGCTGTAAAAGTTGCACTTGATAATCTAAAAGAAGATGAAGAAAATAATATAAATTAATTAATATAATACTATTTATCCGTTATAGTTACTGTATATTACTTTTAGCTCAAAGTTCTCACTTTGAGCTTTTTTAACATTCAATTAGCCGGTAATACTAATTTACTTTTAATATAATCTTGCGTATCATAGTTAAAAATTATAAATAGGTTACTCATACCACTATAAGATAAAAATTTTACATCATTAACACTCACAATCAAAAATCTACTTTAATATTATTAAATAAGTAATCATTAACAACAATTTTACAAATAAAACAAGCATATATGTTTATTTTTCTTGCTAATACACAATACTTTTGTTATAATGATATTGTATATTTTGATGAAAGGGGATATTTACTTATGGACAAAAACGAGTATTGTCACATTCAAAATATAATATCCCAATATCTATCAAAAGATACAAGGGTTATGGATTTAAGGTGTGGTTATGACTACTTTTCTAAATGGATTAAGGAGAATAACTTAGGAAAAATTGTTCCTCTATCCCCTAAAGATTTGGAACATATTGACCACGAAAATCCATTTGTGGCTTACAACAACTTTATAAACGACAGTAGGAAAATTCCTACAAAGAATAAAGCTGATGTAATTCTGCTACTGGGTCCACTATACACAATGGAAAGTGGCAAAAAGAGAACTCACATTCTTTCTGAAATTAAAAGGCTTGTTGCTACTGATGGAAAAGTTATTACCCTGAGCAAATGTGGTAACAAAAAAAGTTGCAGTGAAGAATTTTTACTGGACCATGCCGGTTTTACTGTTGATGAAGTGGCTGAAATTCCTTTAAAGAATAATACAAGTGCTATAAAGGACTATGAAAAATACTACCTAACTGTTGCAACTCCTAAGCCGGTTATTACTGAATATGATGTACCACCGGAAGTTTATGTTCGTATTCCGGAAAAAATTGCTATTCAGCACAACATTAAAATCAAAGATATTTCACAAATTGAAAATGATGTTAATTCTCATAAAGAAAATACTTTTCATAAAAAGCACAATATTTTTTCTTTTAGAGAAATTAAAAGAAGTGTTGAACCGATTTTACAGATTGGTAACATTAAAAGAAGTATTGACAGTACATTGCAACCTAAATGGTATTTTTCTAATTTAGAAAAATACACTTGTGGTGTAAAGATTAAGCTACCTATTCTTTCTAAAGAAATTTCTAAAAATATTAATCAAGTTGAAGAAACTAAATCTAATGATACTACAGAGGAACTGCCACCTAAGGAAGAAAAGAAAAAAACTAAGAAAATTAAAAAGCCACATATCATCAAAATTTTCCCTAGTATTGACAAAAATCTTGTTGTTAGAAGTGATAAAAATAAGGTGCAACTTCCTAGTGTATCAACAAGTATTGATAGGTCTTTACAGGTTAGAATTAAAAAGGTTAATCCTCTCTTTGACAAACCAAAAAGCAAAAAGAAAGGTACTAATAACTTAATAAAATAAAAAACTTTGGTTTTTATTTACCAAAGTTTTTTCTATATAGAAAGGAATGATTGTTATGAAAATGGTTTCATGGAATGTTAATGGACTAAGAGCCTGTGTTACTAAAGGCTTTGTTGATATTTTTAATAAGCTTGATGCAGATATTTTCTGCTTACAAGAAACAAAATTACAAGAAGGACAGATTGATTTACCACTTGAGGGATACTATCAATACTGGAATTATGCTGAGAAAAAGGGTTACTCAGGCACTGCAATTTTCACAAAAAAAGAACCATTAGCAGTTACTAATGGCATAGGAATTGATGAGCATAACACTGAGGGCAGAGTAATTACCCTTGAATTTGAGGACTTTTTCTTTGTTACTTGTTACACTCCTAACTCACAAAATGAGTTAAAAAGACTTGATTACCGAATGAAATGGGAGGATGATTTTAGGGAATATTTACTGAGACTTAACAAGAAAAAGCCTGTTATTCTCTGTGGTGACCTTAATGTTGCACACAACGAAATTGACCTAAAGAACCCTAAAACAAACAGAAAGAATGCAGGTTTCTCTGATGAAGAAAGAGAAAAAATGACCATATTACTTAATTCAGGATTTACCGATTCTTTCCGTTATTTATATCCTGATAAAGAGGGAATTTACAGTTGGTGGAGTTATCGCTTTAATGCCAGAAAGAACAATGCCGGATGGCGTATTGACTACTTTATCACATCAGACTCTATCAAAGACAAAATAATTGATAGTAAAATTCACACAGATATTATGGGTAGTGACCATTGTCCTGTTGAACTTGATATTGATTTATAATTCTAATTTAGAAAATACATATAATTGCAACATAAAGGGACTACCAATGGTAGTCCCTTTACTTAGGTTAGATTTTATAAAAAGGAAATAGATTATTAACTATTATTAATTATTCGTAAGAAGCAACATCTGCCCAAGACAGAAGTAGTTCTCTCTCCTCAGGGTTGCCCTTAACTGACTGAGATGCTGCAACAACAGGCATCCATTCTTGTACAAGCTGAATTGGAATATCAGCTTTCTTGCTAAATAGCTTTAGATACTTCTTAGCAAGTTCTTCGTTACCTGCTAATGTGAAGATTAGGTATGTTCTTGCTGCATCAGCAGATGCATTACCCTGAGTAGCGTGTGACCAGTCAAGTACATATGGAACACCATCAGGTGTGATAATAATGTTACTTGGGTTAAAGTCACCATGACAAACCTTGTGATGACGTTTCATACCGGAAACTCTGGCTTGAAGTTCAAATCTTGTTGTTGCGTCAAGGGTAGTTTCGTCAATTTTTCTGGACATTTTGTCCCATAACTTTGTTAGTAGAGGAGCTTTCTTGCCAAGAATCTCAAGTTGAATATCAACAAACTGATTTAGATATTCATCTTCCTTGTCAGGATTTTCTTCCATTAACTGAGCAAGAGTCTTGCCCTCAATAAAGTCAGTTACGATTGCCCACTTGCCGTCAATCTTTGTAACTTCGTGAATCTTTGGTATGTTAAGACCGGTTTCTTCCACACGAGCCTGATTAAGAGCTTCATTCAGAATATCTGATTTTTTATAACTTTCATCAAAAACTTTGATACACTTGTCGCCGTCTTTGTAAATAACTTTGTCTTTTCTTTCAGCTAAAACTTTCTCAAATTTCATAAAATTCATCCTTTCAAATTTGATTTTAACACCTAAAGCTCTTTTGCTTTGGTTATATTATACAACTTTATTTTTTGTGCGTATAGTGTAATAATAACAGAAGATTAAAAAATATTTTTGTATAATAACACAACGAAAATTTGAAGTTTGTTTAGGTTTGCACAAAACATATATATTATAATTATGCAAAGTTAACAAATATTATTCTTTAAAAGAATACAATTTTTGATAATATTTTAACAATACCTTGTGCATATTGACGAAATTTTAACAATCTTGTGAAAGTATTAACATTCTTTTTACTTTTTTTAACAGACAAAACCGTAATTTATGTATAATTATTCTTTATATATACAAAAAGGTTCAGCACATTCTGCTGAACCTTTGTTTTATATTTAGATTAGCCCCAAACTTCTTCTGCAATTTCCTTAACAAGAGCAATCTTTGCCCACTGTTCTTCTTCAGTAAGTTTGTTACCGATTTCACATGATGCAAAACCACACTGAGGACTTAGGTATAATCTGTCAAGTGGAACATACTTTGATGCTTCCTTAATTCTGTCAATTACTACCTTCTTGTCTTCCAACTTAGGTGATTTAGAAGTAATAAGACCAAGAACAACTTTCTTGTCACCTGAAACATACTTTAATGGTTCAAATGAACCTGAGCGTTCATCATCAAATTCAAGATAATAAGCAGACACATTTTCTCTACCGAATAGTGGTTCTGCTACAGGATCATAAGCACCACTGCTAAAGTAAGCTGAGTGGTAGTTACCTCTACAAACATGAGTAGCAATAACCATATCTTCAGGTTTACCTTCAATAGCAAGGTTGTTCACTTTTAGTAGCTTTTCGCTGATTTCCTTAAAGTCAGCACCTTCACCGTAACGAGCAACACTGCCCTCTGCTACTAATACACCCCATGTACAGTCATCAAACTGAACATTTCTACAACCGGCATCATATAGGTCCTTAATAACCTTTCTGTAACCCTTTGCAATATCTTCAATTAGTTCTTCATCTGTTTGATAGAACTTTCTTGTTGTTTCAAGATTTGCCGGAATAATCATCTGCTGGAAGAACTGTGCCGGTGCTGGGATTGTCTGTTTTGCAACAGTATTTTCATCTTCTAAAGCCTTAACAAATTTGTAGTGTTCTACAAATGGGTGGTTGTCTACTGTGATTTTATCACTTAGCCATGTATCGTCAATTAGTGCCGGTTCACCATGGAACTGAACACCCTTTTCAGTTTTCTTGTGTTCAACTCCATTAAATCCCCACATAAAATCCAAATGCCAAGTTGCTCTACGGAATTCACCATCTGTGATAACCTTTAGTCCGGCTTTCTTCTGCTTTTCTACTAGGTCGATAATAGCCTTATCTTCTACTGCTTTTAGTTCATCAGCAGTAATGTTGCCTTGTTCAAAATCTGCTCTTGCTTCTTTTAATTTTGCAGGTCTTAGAAAACTGCCTACAACATCATATCTAAAAGGAATATGTAAATTACTCATTTAAATTACCTCGCATTTCATTTTATGCTTCAATTATACAAGGTAAAATAATTGTTGTAAAATACATAAAAATAACGATTAGCTATAGTTTCAAGCTATAGCTAACCGTTATTTCATATCTTTATTCTACATTAATATATTTGCTTAGGGAATTAATATAATACTGAGCCATTTCGCTTTGGATAATATCATTATGAGTTAAGATACCTACACGCATAACACCCTCTTTATCAAGAGGAATACTAACAATATTCTCACCATTTAATGAACTGTCAATAACACCACTGCAAACTGTATAGCCGTTAAGACCGATTAATAGGTTAAACAGAGTTGCTCTATCAGTTACTCTAATATTCTTTAGTCGTTCTTCTGTGCTGAAAATTTCTTCTGAATAGTAGAAAGAATTATGCTCACCTTGTTCGTATGACAAATATGGATATGGTGCTAAGTCTTTCATTTTTACAGACTTTTTATTTGCTAATGGATTACTTGTGCTGACAAAAATATGAGGATTGGCAGTAAATAATTCTGTAAACTTTAGGTTATTACTTTTAAAGATTTTTCCCAATGCTTTTTCGTTAAAAGAATTAAGATATACAATCCCCAGTTCACTTTTCATCTTGGCAACATCATCAATAACTTCATAAGTTTCTGTTTCTCTCATAGAAAAATCATACTCATCTTCCCCATACTTTTTAATTAAATCAACAAATGCATTGACTGCAAAAGAATAGTGCTGAGTTGACACACAAAACCTTTTCTTCTGCTTTACATTATCTTTAAAGGCACTTTCAAGTAGGCTTGCTTGTTCCAGAACTTGACGAGCATAACGCAAGAACTTCTCACCTTCTTGCGAAACAACAGTGCCTTTATTTGTTCTATTAAAAATAGAAATATTCATTTCCTTTTCCAGTTCTCTAATAGCATTTGTAAGGCTAGGTTGAGAAACAAAAAGTTCCTTTGACGCTTTGCTGATTGTGCCTTTATCTGCTACTGCTACAACATATTTAAGTTGTTGTAAGGTCATAAAATCTACCTTTCATTAGTTCTTTTGGTTTTGGCGAATTGTACCATCTCTATATGCTTTGATAAGTTCCTTTAGGTCCTTGATATTTTCTCTTAGCCTTTTACCGTTATCAGTATCACCTACGAGAATTCTCTTTTGGCTAACTTCCTTAGCTACTTGATTTGTCTGCATATCTCTGCCACTTCTAATTGTAGCATCTACAGACTTAAAAGGTTCATGGGCAGTTAGCATTAAACCATAGGAATTATAAATTAATGTGTAACCGGCAATACCTGTTACCTTATGATAAGGCTGACTAAATCCCCCGTCAATCAAAATAACCTTACCGTTACACTTAACAGGACTTTCACCCTCAGTATGATGAATAGGAACATGACCGTTGATAATATGGGCATTTTCACCTTTTGCTCCAAATTCAGCAAAAATTCTGTCAACCATTTCATCATCATTAATTAGTTTATAATAAACATCTTTCTTTTCTTTATGGGTTGATTCATCTTCAATAAAGTATCTTTCAAATGTGGTCATTTTGTCACGACCATAAAGTGGAGAATCAGGACCATTCCATAAGTACCATAGAATATCCCTACCGGTTCTTCTCTCATCTTCATTTACTGAGAAAAATGCTTTTCTGGCACAACGCTCAATCTCATCATAAAGAGCCTTACCACACAAATCCTCACCAAAAAGATTTATCTTTCTAAATGTACCGTCCTCATTCATTGGCACACAACCATGGAAAAGAATGTTGTTGTTATAAACTCGATAAAGTCCACCTTTATTAAGTAGTAGCTTAATATGTTTCTTTAGTTTACCACAATTTATAAATGAATTTCTAAGTTTCGCAATAACAGATTGTTCTTCCTTAGTCAGCTCATAAGGATTGTCAAAATTAATAGTAGGGAAATTTTTGTCCAGAATTTCATATTCCTTACCATATAACAAAACAGTACCCTTTTTAATATCAATCTTATCAAGTAATCTTCTGTTATCCATTTTGTATTCAGGGTGTTTTGCAATTAGCTGTCCCTCAAGCTTAAACTGAATAACAGTAATGGCTTTTTGCATTTTCATTGCAAGCTTTGTTTGGGTAGTCATACCTTGATTGTGTCTAAATCTAATGGCAAACTGCTCACAAGGGTCATCGGCATATTGCTCCATAGCAAAAAGTACAAGAGGCATCATACTGATACCGTAACCATTTTCAAGTACAGATAGGTTATCATACAAAATACTTGTACGAACAATATTTGCAATACAAGCAGTTTGTCCTGCAGATGCACCCATCCACAATACATCGTGATTACCCCACTGAATATCAAGACTATGGTAGTTAAGCAAACTATCCATTACAAAATGAGAACCGTAACCTCTGTCATAAATATCACCGATAATATGTAAATGGTCAATTACAAGTTGCTGAATTAGGTTTGACATTTCAATGATAAATTCATCAGCACAACCAATTTCTATAATTGTATTGATGATTTCGTCATAGTAAGCCTTTTTGTTTAGGACTTCCTTTTTCTCTGTAATAAGTTCCTCAATAACATATCTAAAGTTATCAGGCATAGCCTTTCTAACCTTTGAACGAGTATATTTGGAAGAAACTATCTGACATACAGAAACCAATCTGTATAAAGTTGTACGATACCAACTGTCATCAGCTTTTCCTTGTGACTTAACATAATCTAGCTTTTCGGATGGGTAATATATTAAAGATGCTAAATCTTCTTTTTGGTCTTCAAATAGAGTATCTCCAAATACATCATCAATCTTCTTCATAACTGCACCTGAGCCGTTGCGAAGTACATGAGAAAAAGCTCTGTATTCACCATGAATATCAGACAAAAAATGCTCTGTACCTTTAGGCAAGTTAAGTATAGACTGCAAGTTTATAATTTCTGTTGCTGCACTATCTATTGTGGGATATTGCTTTGACAAACATTGTAGAAATCTTATCTTTTCCATATTGACCATCCTTTCTGCATACCTTTATTATATTATTACTTTATTAAATTTTCAATATTAATTATGTAAAATGTGATAAATTTCTGTGTGAAAACAACACTATATCTTAAAAATTTTTTTTGAAATAATCATATAAAAGTAAATCCCCTAGAATTCTAGGGGATAAATTATCAGCTTATTAAGTTAAAAAAGCACTAATTAAATCAATTTTTCTTCTTAACTGCTTTTACGATTAGGTTAACCACTACACATAGGATTAGTGTAATAAGCATATCCGGTAAAGTATTACCAACAATAATATCAACCTGCATTAGTAGTCTATAAACTACAAAACCAACTACCCATACAAGTAGGTTAACTATAGAAACTTGTTTATTACTTCTATCTTCTTTTAAGATAAAGAAATCGGCAATTTGAATTGCAATCATAGGTGCAAATACAGAACCGATTAAATATAGGAAATCTGTAATATCGTCCATTGGGAAAATAATTGCACCGATTGTACCTATAACGGTAACTGCAACTGCCATATACTTACCCTTTAGCTTTGAGAAAATTGACTCAGCTGAAATACCGGCAGAATAAGCGTCTAGGAAAGTAGTTGTAACTGTTGAGAAGATAATGATTAGTAGGCCTGCAATACCAAGACCTGCTTTAATCATAATCTGAGCAATATCACTTTCACCTGTAAAGATAGCTGCACTCATACCGATTACATACATCCAACAACTGATGATACCATATGTAATAGCACTTACTGCTGTAGCCTTAACAGGCTTTTCAGCTTCTCTTGTATAGTCAGAGATTAGTGGTAACCAAGATAGTGGCATTGCAACAGAAAGTTCAACTGCTGCACCAAATGTCATTTCGTCACTAATTGTTGAAGTAAATGTACCATCATTAAAAATAACAAAGCAAAGAATAATTGTTAGGATAAACAGTGCTGACATAGCAACTGTATTTACCTTACCTAAATTCTTGATACCAATTAAAATCCATAGCACAATTAATGCACCGATAACTAAGCACCATACCCATCTGCCTGTATTGAAAATACTTGTAGCAGAAATTGCTCCGTCATAAATCATAATAGCTGTCCAACCAACAAGCTGAAGAACATTTAGTACTGAGAAAAGTAAACCACCCTTTGAGCCAAAGCTCTGCTTAACTGTTTCCATTGAGCTTTTTCTTACTTTACCACCGATTAAACCTGCAAAGAACAACATTAAACATCCAATGATATGTCCGATAATGATTGCCCAAATGCCTTTTTGAAAACCCAGTGGTGCAAAATATGTTCCTGTTAGAATTTCTGCCAATGAAACACCTGCACCAAACCAGATTAACCCATTTTCAAATAAACTTGTACCTTTTTTATTCATCTTTATTCTCCTTCTCTAAAACATAATCACTTGAAATATCAAATCCATGGTTCATAGGTCCACTACCCTTTCCAAGGTCAAGCATTGCACCTAATGCACCTGAAATATATTCCTTTGAACGAGAAACTGATGTGTCAAGGTCGTAACCCTTAGCTAGGTTTGAGGCAATAGCACTTGAAAGTGTGCAACCTGTACCGTGAGTATTAGGGTTATCAATTCTTTTACCGTAGAACCACTTGTAACTGCCATTTCTATATAGCAAGTCATTTGCATCATTTACTTTGTGTCCACCTTTTAGTAGGACAGCACAGTTGTACTTTTCGCTAATAATTTTAGAAGCCTCAATCATCTCATCCTCATTAGTGATTTTCATATCAGAGATAACCTCTGCCTCAGGGATATTTGGAGTAAGTACAGTAGCTAAAGAAAACAAATTGTTCTTTAGAGTTTCAATAGCATCATCACTAATTAGCTTTGAACCACTTGTTGCCACCATTACCGGGTCAACAACAATGTTCTTGGCTTTGTAGAAAGTTAGCTTTTCGGCAATTTTCTTAATAAGTGCTGATGAAGAAACCATACCTATCTTTAGTGCATCCGGATAAATGTCTGTAAAGACTGCGTCAAGTTCTTTACCCAAAAATTCATCATCCACATCCATAATACCTGTTACGCCTAAAGTATTCTGTGCAGTTAAAGCAGTGATTGCACAAGTGGCAAAAACTCCATTTGTAATCATTGTTTTAATATCTGCTTGGATACCGGCGCCTCCACCGGAGTCACTACCGGCGATTGTTAATGCTGTTCTCATAATAATCTCCTTTTTCGCATTAATTATTTATAGTGACAGAAGGTGGTGCCCCCAATCTGCCACTTTACTAAAGTCTTGTATGTAATATTTTACAAGGCTTTGTATGCTATTTTTATTTTTCATTTCAGCAGGGTCATATACTCCTACTACTTTGAAGTTTGCTTTTTCTGCTGTTTTGATGGCAAATAATGCATCTTCAAATACCAAAGTTTCTTCCGGTTTTGTACCTAAAATTTCTGCACAATTTAGGTAAATATCAGGATAAGACTTACTCTTGCCTACTGTTTCACAAGTTAGAATATCTATGAAGAAATTACGAATCTTTAGCCTTTTAAAGGCTTTATCAATCTGGTTATAGTCACTTGAAGTGGCAACAATCATTTTGATATTATTCTTTCTAAGAAATTTAAGTAAATTAACTACTCCATTCTTAGTTTGTACTTCATGAAGATAAAAGTCATTTATTATAGAAAGCACACCTTCAATTATTTCTTCTACAGAATTATCAAGGTAGTAATTGTCTATCATATACTTTGCTCCCTCAGTTAAACTCATAGAGTAAAGTATCTCCCCTAAACCTTCCTTTGGAATCTTGTTCTTTTTTCTAAGATAGATTGTACCTACATCATTCCATATACCCATAGAATTCAGTATAGTGCCATCTACATCAAATATTGCTCCCTTAATCATTGTTTACTGTTTTTAAGGTCTCTGCTTTTAATTCTTTTGTAGCATTTTCTATATCTTTTTGGCCAAAAATTGCACTTATAACTGCAATACCCACTATGCCTCTACCGGAAAGCTCTTTTACATTGTCATGAGTAATGCCACCGATTGCAATTACAGGAATTGAAACTGCTTTACAAATTCTTTCCAGTTCATCATGAGAAACTTCCTCAGCGTCATCCTTTGAACCTGTTTTGAAAACTGCACCAACACCTAGGTAGTCAGCACCATGCTTTTCAGCAAGTAGTGCTTGTTCTACTGTTTGAGCTGATACACCGATGATTTTGTCATCACCCAGAATTTCTCTTACATTCTGTGCTTCCATATCACTTTGACCAACATGAACACCATCAGCATTAATTTTCTTTGCAATTTCTACATTGTCATTAATTACAAATGGTACATTGTATTCCTTACAAAGTTTCTGAATTTCCTTTGCTTCTTCTAGGAAAGAAAATTCATCAAGATTCTTTTCTCTTAGCTGAATAAATGTTGCTCCACCTTTAAGAGCCTTTTCTACTTGACTATAAAGAGTTTCACCATTTAACCAATGTCTATCGGTTACTGCATATAGAAGTAAATCTTTCTTATCGCAATTCATACTTTGCTCCCTTATTTAATGTTTCACCATCCATATTATAGATAGCATCAATAATTCTGTTACGGTATGTTGAGTTACCGTCACCCTCAACCATTCTTGTTTTTGCAATTTCACCTGCAAGACCCATTGTACAAACTGCTGATGCTACTGCTTCAAGTACATTGTCAGGATTAGCTACAATAAATGCAGTTGTCATACCTGAAAGCTGACAGCCTGTACCTGTGATTTTGCTCATATCAGCTTCACCGTTACGGATTACATAGCACTTTTCACCGTCACTTACAAGGTCAATAGCACCTGTAATTGCTACTACTGAGTTGATGCTCTTTGCAAAATTCTTTACAAACTTTACTGATGAATCAAGGTTATCTTCTGTAACAGTATCTGCCACATCAGCATCAACACCCTTAGTTGTGCCACTACCTAAAGCTAAAGTTTTGATTTCTGAAATGTTACCACGAACAACATCAAACTTAATTTCTTTCATTAGCTTAACTGCAGTATTTGTACGAAGTGCAGATGCACCGGCACCTACCGGATCAAGAAGAACCTTGTGGTTAAGTTCATTTGCCTTTTTACCGGCAATAAACATAGCCTCAATAGAACGCTTATTAAGTGTGCCGATATTAATATTTAGACCACCACAGATTGATGTAATATCTGCTACATCATCAGGTTCATCAGACATAATTGGACTGCCACCACAAGCAAGAAGTACATTTGCAACATCATTTACTGTTACATAGTTAGTAATGTTGTGTACCAGTGGAACACTTTTTCTAACATTATCAAGGCAATTACCTAACATAATTGTTACCTCCAAACATATAAATTAAAATACTTTACATACAAAAACGGGCATACCAAAGGCATACCCGTCAAATAAGTCAATTATTTCCCTACGCTGGCATTATCCAAATCAGGTACTAGGTCGAAGTTGTCAACTTCCTCTCAGATTGCTAATTTGCAAACTCCCTATCTATTAATATACTACTAAATGTAGAATTTTGTCAACTGTAAAATAAAGAAACATACCCTAATACTAATTAAGGTATGTTTCTATAAATCACTTAAAATTTTACTTTACTTTAACTTTTAGTCTTAGCACATTTACACCGTTAACTCTAATCTTTAGAGTAGTTGTGCCTTTCTTTAGTGCTTTAACCTTGATTGAAGTTGTGTTAGCCTTTGAAACAATCTTTGCAACCTTAGTGTTGTAATACTTATTGTTTATATTTGCAACTTTACCTGTTAATGTAATCAACAGTAAATAGGTTTACATACTTGAAATCTCTGTCCAAAGTAAAACCATAATCAGCACCAATGCCAAGATTGATTATGTAATTATTAATAGCATCACAAAATTCTTGACTTTGTGTATATGGCTTTGATTGATTTTCTGTTTCTGTTGCAAATACTGCTGATTGCATACCGAAAGCAAGTAACACAACAAGAAACAATGAACATAATTTTTTCATAGCTTTGGCTCCTCAATATTTAGCATATTTAATATATTATTTTAAGAACCGATAAGAATAATATATATTTCATCTAAATATTACCGTATGCACATTAAAAAGTCAACTAATATATATAATTTGCAGTAATTTAACAAACAATTTCAATTTTACTGCCATTTTCGTGGTCTTTGGTAACAATGATTTGTTTATCAATTTTATCCTTTAGTTCTGCAACATGAGAGATAATGCCAACAAGTCTATTACTACCTGAAAGGCCAATCAGAACATTCATAGCTTGTTTTAATGACTCATCATCAAGAGAACCAAAGCCTTCATCAACAAACATTGTGTCAATCTTAATTCCACCGGCTGAGGACTGAATTTCATCAGAAAGACCAAGTGCTAAAGCTAAGGATGCCTTAAAAGATTCACCACCAGAAAGAGTTTTTACACTTCTTTCTGTTGCGTTGTAATGGTCAATAACATTTAGGTCAAGTCCTGTTTTTGCTGACTTGTTATCTGCTTCAGTTTGACGTTTTAACTCGTACTGACCATCTGTCATTTTTAAAAGTCTGACATTTGCCTTAGAGATAATTCTATCAAAATAAGTCATTTGGATAAATGTTTCCAGTTCCACCTTGTCCTTGCCATTTACTGTACCGTTTGCAGTATTAGCAAGAGAAGAAATTAGCTTGTACTTATTCTCAGCAGTTACTAAGTCCTTTGACTTTGAATTAATATTATTTAGAGTAGTTTTGTTTGCTGTTACTCTGGCATTAATCACCTTAATCAAATCAAATAATTCTTTAATAGAATTATCCAACTTTACTTTCTCAACCTTTACATCATCAATATTTTCAACCTTTGCCATACTTTCAAGCTGATTATTCAATTCATCAATAGTACCCTTTACAGTTGAAATATCATTTTCTATTTTCTTGCATTTTTCCAATATAGAATTATACAAATCCTTTTCAGCAATGATAATTTCCTTAATTTCATTAATTTTAGCCTTGGCATCATTTTCACTAGGAAACTCCAATTCTTCTTTTAAAGAATTTACTGTTTCATTAAGGGACTTTAATTGCACTGTACAAGTGGCAATACTCTTCTCACAATTATTTTTATCGATTGTGAGATTTTCAATATCCTTTTCAGTTTTAGGAATACTGTCCTCTAACTTACTTTTTCTTTCTTGCTTCTTCTCTAACTCTTTTAAAGATTTATCTTCCACATCATACTGACCTAACAGATTATTGATTTTTTCATCAATAATTGAAGTTGCATTTTCTACTGTGCAATCGCCCAATAATTCTTTTATAGAATTTTCAACAGTGCTTTTCTTAGTTTCATAGTTACCTTTGGCCATACCTGACTTTTGGCTTTGATTTTCAGCTAATCTCTGTTGTTGGTCATACTTAGCCTTTGCATTTTCAACGTCTTCTTTAGTTGGTGCATTATCTGAAATTACTGCTAAATGAGGATGTGAAGTTGAACCACAAACAGGACAAGGCTCATTATCCTTTAAGTCTCTTGCCAATATACCGGCTTGGTTATTTAAATAGAGTCTGTTAAGTTCATTGTATCTGTTTTGATATTCAACTGCTATTTTACCGGACTGTAAATATTCTTGTTGTGCATTAACAAATACTTTTTCTGCCTTAGAAAGTTCAAATATTTCTTTTTGAAGATTTCTAAGTTTTTGACCCTCTTCTTTTATTTTCTCAAGGGTGTTTTTTATGTTGATAATATCAGTTTCAACATTACCAATCAGTTTAACTTCTTCCTTATCATTATTAAGGCTCTTACTTAGTAAAGTAACTTTATCGGATAAAATCTTCTGATTGCTTTCATTATTAGCTTTTTCTCTTTCTTTAATAGAGATTAAGTTCTTTGTTTCATCAAGTTTTTGATACTTAGGAAGTGTAGGTTCTATTTTGCCGATTTCCTTTTGCAAAATATTCCATCTATCCTCTTTGTTGCTTTCATTTAATTCTTTTTGAGAATTAACAAGTAACTTTTTCAAACTATTTTTCTTTACAACAGCTATTTTTAAGTCATTTGTTTTTTCTACAAAAGAATTATAACTATCAATTACAACCTTAATTTTCTGCAACTTTTCTTGTGATAAAGTAAGTTCTTCATCCTTTACTTTAAGTGTAATGCTATCACTTTCAATTAATTTTGAAAGAATATCAACTACTTCTTCTGTTGGGATATTACCTAATTTTGCATTTTCAATATCAGTGAAAAGCTGAGAATTCTCTCCACACACAATACCATTAATATACTGCTTTACACTTTCGGTTAATTTGGCAGTTTCTCTATAAGAGGCAGACTTCATATCAGCAAGTTTTCTCTGTAACTTGCTATAGTTCTGGGTATTAAAGATTTTTTGAAAAATTAATTTCCTTTCATTTGATGATGCTAAAAGTAACTTTTTGAAATCACCTTGAGCAATCATTACAATTTGAGAAAATTGGTTTTTGTCTATACCCATTATCTCAATTATTTCTCTATTAACATCTTTAATTGATGTTGTTACCTTGCCATTAGGATAAGTTAGTTCTGCATTAGGTGATTCCTTAGTAAAACCGTTGCCACTTTTCTTTGGTCGCAAATATTCCGGATTTCTCTTAATGTTATACACCTTGCCACCATACTGAAACTTTAGTTCAACTTCTGTTTTAGTTTCAGGAGAAGCATATTTTGACCTAAGCATTTTACTATCACGAATTTCACCACTGGCTTCACCGTAAAGAGCAAAAGTAATGGCATCAAAAATTGTGGTTTTACCTGCACCGGTATCACCTGTAATTAAGTAAAGTCCACTTTTGCCTAGTTTCTCCATATCAATAGTTACTTTGTCTGCATATGGTCCAAAGGCTGACATTGTAATACATAATGGTCGCATTAGATTTCCTCCCAAATTTCTTCAACTAGAGTTTTCATAATTTCTTCTTGTTCTTCGTTCATATCTTGATTATTCTGTTTCTTGTACAATTCAGCAAAAAGCTCAATGGGACTTTTTCTTTCAATATCATCGGTAACATCCACTGTACCTACACTTCTGGTTCTTAAGTTATCATAATCAAGTTTCATTATGTTTGGATAAATCACCCTTAGTTTGCTTATAACATTTGGAATATCATCTTCATCAGTTAATGTAATATGTAAATAATCATCAGTACAAGTATTTTCATAATTACTTTTTAGGGTAAGTTCATCGTAAGTACCACGAATTTCTCTCATATCTCTAAATGGCTTTAGTTCTACTTTTTTATATTGAATATTACCCTTATCATTAAAATCAAGAATAGTTACCGACTTAATATGATTAGCCTCAGAAAAAGAATACTTTAGTGGTGTACCACAATATCTGATATTATCTGTACCTACAGTTTGTTCTCTGTGAATATGACCAAGTGCCACATAATCAAAACCATCAAACACTTCCCTACTAACATTATCAGTACCACCTACTGAAATGTCCTCAGACTCAGAAAGTTCTGCACCTGTAACAAACTGATGAGTAACAAGGATATTTCTTTCACTAAAATCTACATTCATATTGTCTATTGCAACTTTTACTGCATCGGTATAATTTTCAATACTTTCTTCCGGAAAAAATCTTCTGACATTTGCAGGTTTAATAAACGGCAACAGATAAAAATTAACTTTGCCATAATCATCATTTAGTGTAATAGGCTTTACCTTTCCGTTATAAACAGGTGAAAGATAAATTTTGCTTTTGCTGATTAACCTACCACCAAAAGCAATACGCTCAGGACTATCGTGGTTACCACTGATAATCAGTACATTTAGATTTCTGCTTGAAAGGTCGTACAAAAATTCATCAAAAAGTTCTACTGCCTCTGCTGATGGTACAGACTTGTCATACACATCACCGGCAATTATGACAGTTTCTACTTTCTCATTATCTATTATATTTAAAATTTCTTTTAGAATATAATCTTGGTCCTGTAGCATTGAGTATTCATTTACCCTTTTGCCAATATGTAAGTCACTTAGGTGCATTATTTTCATAGAATTTCTCCTTAACTTGTTACTGTATTTTCATTATAGCATTGATAAAAGTAAAAATGTTGTGATTTGCAAGACTTTTTATAAATTATATTAAAATTATTAATGTTCATAAGGTATATTATCTCTGTATCTTATTTCTTTTAATGCTTTCATCATTTCTTTTTCATCTAGATTTTGATTAACTAAATCTAATATTTCATTTATTCTTTTTTCAGAAGATAACAAACCATCTGCTAGTTCACACATTAATTCTTCTGTATATCGTTCCATACAAACTATAATAACATGACAAAAATTTTTATCCGAACCAATCATAGCAATTCACTCTTTCTAATCTATATAAATTCATATTAATATAATACCACATTCACTGTACCAAAAATGGGACATATCATTCTTATCAATTAATTTTTTAAATAAATAAAGTTATATACTTTTTGCACAAAAATATTGATTTTATATATTGTTTTATAGTATAATTATTTTACAGTTAGTTTGGAGGAGATGGAATGAAAAAGCATACAATAGCTAATAACTTTTTATACTATTTATTTTGTGGATTTAGTGGTGCAGTGGTATCACTTATAGTGTGGTTATTTTTACGGCTAATGAACTATGGTATTCATTTACTATGGAATGTTGTACCTAGTAATATTGACTTTAAGTTTTACACACTTATTGTTTGTACAGTAGGTGGTCTTGTTCTTGGAATATGGCAAAAGGCTACTAACGCTATACCTGATGAACTTGATGAAGTTATGAAGAAAGTTAAGAAAGACAAATTCTATCCTTACAACAGAGTTCTTTTCCTATGTGTTTCTGCCTTGTTGCCTTTAGTATTTGGTGGCAGTATCGGTCCTGAAGCCGGTCTTACCGGTGTAATTGTAGGTCTTTGCTACTGGGCAGGTAGTCATATGAAAGATGCAAAAAGCAAAATTCCCGAACTTATGGAAGTTGGAATCAGTGCTACTCTTAGTGCAGTATTTTATGCACCTTTGTTTGGTCTTGCATCTGTAAGCGAAGAAAGACTTGACAGCAAAGACAAGCCTGACCTTGTACGTTCAACAAAAATCATTTCAAATATTGTTGCAGTGCTTTTTGCCGGTGGTACTTTGCTAGTGCTAAACTCAATATTTGGTGGTGGTATGGGATTACCTAGACTTGGTGGTGAAAGCATCTCTACTGCTGAATATTTACTTGCAATACCTCTCTCTATCATTGGGGTAATTTGTGGCTTTATATTTGTAATGGCTGAAAAGTTCAGTGAAAAAATATTCAAAGTAATTCAAGGTAAGTGTGGCATTATAGTCAGCACAACTCTTGGTGGTATTATCCTAGGTGTTGTTGGTACATATTTCCCTTTATCTATGTTTTCCGGTGAAGAAAGTATCAATGTACTTAGTGAGGGATATATAAAATTTGCACCTTGGGTACTTATTGGCAGTGGACTGTTAAAATTATTTTTAACTAACATTTGTATAAAGTCAGGTTGGAAAGGTGGTCACTTCTTCCCTGTGATTTTCTGTGGTGTTAGTATTGGCTTTGGTATTGGTATGCTCAGTGGACTTGATGTTGCATTTTGTTCTGCTATTGTTACTGCCGGATTACTGGGTGTAACAATGAAAAAGCCTTTAGCTGTAACAATGCTACTGTTACTTTGCTTTGATGTTAATGTTATCCCTTGGGTACTACTTTCTGCATTTATAGGTAGTGTAGTTCCTACAAAAATTTTCAAACTTAATAAAAACAAGAATTTATAAAGGTGGTTTTATGAAGAAAACTAGGTTACTAAAAATTGTTTTGAAAAGGACAGGGGCATTCAAACTACTATGTACATATATTGTAGTTTTTGTTGCAGTAAGCATTGGCATCATGATTGTTGAACCTAACATAAACAGACTTATCGACAGTCTATGGTATTCATTTAGTGTAGCAACAACTATTGGCTTTGGCGACATAACTGCAGTTACTTTAATAGGTAGAATTCTCTCAATTTTCCTTTCAATATGTTCAATACTGATTATTGCAGTAGTACCGGGTATTATCACCAGTTACTACATAGAAAGCACAAAATTAAGGGAAAAAGAAAGTAGTGCAAAGTTTCTTGATGACCTAGAAAGACTACCTGAATTATCAAAAGAAGAACTTACTGCTCTATCTGAAAGAGTTAAAAATTTTAACAAGAAAAAGAAATAATATTCATTTAAGGAGAAAAGAAATGAAAATTGTAATTGTAAACGGTAGTCCAAGAAAAGGCAACACCTACTCAGCTATTAATGCATTTGTTGAAGGTGCAAAAGGAAATAATGACATTGAAATTATTGACTCATACAAGTTAAAGATTAGTCCTTGTGTAGCTTGTGGTACTTGTGAATGTTACAAGGGTTGTGTAGCAAAAGATGACAGTAACCCTACTGTTGATAAATTAGTAAATGCTGATATGATAATATTTGCCACACCTGTATATTGGTGGGGAATTACTGCACAGATAAAGTTAGTAATTGACAAATGCTACTGCAAAGGTGCTTTGCTAAAGAATAAGAAAGTTGGAGTTATTGCAATCGGTGGTTCACCTACAACTAATGTTCAGTATGAACTAATTGAAAAGCAATTTCAATGTATTGGCAATTACTTAGATTGGGATATTAAATTTCACAAATCTTTCTTTGCAAGTGAAAAAGATGATTTACTAAAAAATGAAAGTGCTATTGAAGAACTAAAAGCACTTGGTAAAGAAATTTAATTTTTTATTTATCCATATAAAAAGGAGCAACTGCTAAAGTTGCTCCTAATTTTTTACTGAGTAATGGGACTTGAACCCGTACATCACAAAAGCTAGGCTAATTTAGAATTAACCTAGCTTTATTTTATTATTTAGTTAAATATTCTAGCAATGCTTTACAACCGTTATAAATATCATTGTAGCATTTTTCAAAATCTCCTGTGTACCAGGGATCAGATACATCTCTGTCACTACCTGCATAACTCATTAGCTTGTGAATTTTATTATCCGGATCACCATTTAAAATTCTACTCATATTTCGTACATTGTTACTATCCATAGGAATCAGCAAATCATATTTTTCATAGTCAGATTTTTTAATCTGTACTGCTCTCTTTCCATTACAATCAATGTTGTGTAAATTTAGAATTTCCTTTGCCGGTGGATATACAGGATTGCCAACGCCATTCCATATTTCTTCTGTGCTGGTAGCTGAGGAAGTAACTACAAAGTCACTTTCAAGACCTTTCTTCTTTATCATATCTTTAAATATAAACTCTGCCATTGGTGACCTGCAAATATTACCATGGCACACAAACATAATCTTTTTCATTATATTTTCCTTTCAGATGCAATTAGATTTGAACATAATATTTTACTACACAATAAGGATATTATACTATAAAAACAAATATTTTTCTACAAGAAAAAACCTACTCAACAAAAAGTTAAGTAGGCTTTCAGGGAATAAATTTGGTTGTTATAAAGGAATAATTTTTAATAATTCTATATTGTTATGTAATAATTACAAACATTATAGAAAGGGATTACACAACAAATATTATGGGACAAAAATCAAACTACAATTTAACTTTTTGATTATGGATTTTGAACATACTCCTCGATTTGGTCATAGTTTAGGTTATTATCTCCACCATAAATTTGAGTAAACGGAACCAGATACTTAACCTTATTTGAGTTATCCATTTTTATTTCAAATATAGGGCTAAATACCATACTGTCTGCACTACTTGCATTACTATTAATTTTAATGTAATAATCAAGCTGTTTACCCGGTGTGAACTTTACATTCTTTTTGTAAGTATATTTAAATTGGTCATTATCACCGGAAACTAAGCCCTTTACTGTAAAAGTTTTTTTGTTAGCTTCAAGAAAAGAATAACAAGCTTCATTATTGGTAATCTCAGCACTGATACCTTGCTTAATATCTACAGACTGACCATTTACATAATTAAATGATACTTTACCAATAGGATACTTAACAGTTTTTCCACCATTTTTATACACTAAATTTGTAATAGTATATTTACCCTCAGTGGAAAATCCAACTTTAAATGACACTACATACTTTGTTAAATCATTATCTTTTTCCGGATGGTCAGCAACAATAACATCTTTAACAAGTACATTATCATTATCAAAACTTAGTTTGCTAATATCATCTAAAAACTTTGTGTTACTGTTAAAAGCATATACTTCTGTTCTAAATGTAGATTGGTCATTGGTTGTATTTTCACTTTTAAGTACACCAATAGAACCATACAGTTTACGGAAATAAACACCTTTAACCTTGTCGGATGTTGATGTCTTTTGGGTGTTGTTATCTTTGGTTGGTTTATTATTGTAAACCAACACACCTATACAAATTGCCAATGCAACTACCAGTACAGATAATACACCAATGATAATCTTACTCTTTTTCATAAATTTTTCCTCCTTTTTGTTTAACGAGTTTTATTATCTTGCTTATATTTTAAAGTAAAAAGTTTATTATTACAAGCAACTTTGAGTTGCAACTGTAGTTGCAACCGTCAGTTTACATATTATCTGGTTGCTTTTATATTATAACACACAAAATTAAACAGTAATTACAAATTAATAGCAATATACCCCCACTACACAATAGTGAGGGTATATCTAAGGATTTAGTATAAATTGTAGAAAGCTAAATTATAAATCATAATAACTCTATCAAGTTAAATCTACTTAACGGTTATTGTTTTTCTAGGAGAAACTGTAGAATAAATTCTAGTGGTTTTTCCGTTAGAAGTAATATCTTTAATTGTTCTAACTGCTACATAATATTTTTTGTTAGAAGTTAATCCTGTAACAGTTTGTGACAATGTTGATGTATTTTTAATTACAACATATTTTCTATCGCTAAGGTCCTCTTTTGTAGCATAATACAAAACATATCCTGTTGTTTCTGTGGCTTGTTTTGACCACTTAACAGTAATTTGATTTTTAGCAGTTGATGTAAGACTTGTAATAGCATTGCCCTTAGGAACAATCTTATAGATTAAGTCCTTTGTACCACTGTAGCTACCTTTGAAAGTCAGTGTTACTGTGTATTCATTAACTTTAGTTCCTTGCTTTGAGCCGGTAACAGTGTAGGAAATATTTTCTGCTAACTTTGTACCATTACTATCTGCCACTGTGATAGTAGGTTTCTTTGCCTTTCCATCATATGTGTAAGAAGTTGCACTTAACTTTGCTGTTGCAATTTTAGGAATAGCCTTGTTCTGTACAAATCCACAATTTTTACATGTTAATGACTTTGTACCGTCTTGTGATAATGTAGCTTGTTTAATAACTTTTTCATTTGCAAAATTATGTGCTGTTTTTGGAATTGTCTTTTCATCCTTTGTTTTATCACAACGCTTACAATGAATTGATGACTTACCTTCACTTTGGCAAGTAGCTACTATATCTACAGTAGGTTCAGTATTCCAATCATGACCTAATGATGCAATTACTTTAGTTGTTTTTGCATCACAATCAGCACATTTATAAACATAAAGACCTTGTGAATCACAAGTAGGCTCTACACATTCGTCTTTTACTAAGATACTAAAATTATGATCTGACTTTGGAATTATTTCTTCTTCTGAAACTGCTTTACAATATAGACAAGTATATGCCTTTAGGCCGGTTTCTTGACAAGTTGGTTCTTTGATAACCTGTTTTTCACTTGACCATAAATGACCTAGACTATTTACTTCTCTCTCCTCTACATTGCCACAATTTTTACATACTCTTGTAACCAGACCATCTTCTGTACAATTAGCCTCTTTATTAACTACGGATTCATTATAACAATGACCCAGTGGTGGTATTACATATGGGTTTCTCTCTTCATCACAATATTCACACTTAATAACTGCAAGTCCACTATCTGTACAAGTAGGTTCTTTAGTTACTATGTATTCGCTTTCCCATGTGTGAGAAGTTTTCTTGATTTTTCTTGTTTCTGTTTTCTTACAAGATTTACAAGTTCTCTGTTCTGTACCTTCTGTAACACAAGTTGAATTTTTAGTAATTTTCCAACTATCAAAATTATGGCCTGTTACTGTTACTGTACATTTTACAGACTTCTTGCTACCGTCCATTGTTTTTGCAATAATAGTGGTTTTGCCCTTTTCAATACCTGTCACAACACCACTGTCATTAACTGTTGCAATCTTATTATTTTTACTGACAAATGATACTGCTTTACACTTACCCTTTACAGTAGCTTTTAGTTTAGCAGTCTTGTTTGCTTTTACATTAAGCTTTGTTTTGTTAAGTTTTATTGATTTTGCTTTAGAAGAATTATTTACAACACATCTTCCATTCACTCCACTGCCATCAGCTGATTTGCAAGTGATAATTGCATAACCCTTGCCTGTAATTTTTACATTACCTTTCTTATTAACTGTAGCAACTTTCTTGTTAGAAGTTTGCCACTTAATAATTCTATTATCTGCCTTTGATGGTTTAACAGTTGCTTTAAGTTTTACTTTGCTACCCTTTTTGTTAGTAATCAAAGTCTTGTTTAACTTAATTGAAGCCACTGATTGCTTTACTGTTACAGTACATTTTGCTGATAGATTTGTACCGTCAGTAGTTTTCACTGTAATTGTTGCTTGACCTTTTTTGTTAGCTTTTACAACACCATTTTCTACTGTTGCAATTCTAGGGTTTGAGGATTGCCAAATAATTTTATTAGCATTACTTGGTGTTAGCTTTACAGTTAATTTTGTTGATTTACCGGAAAGTAAAGTTACCTTAGTTTTGCTTAGTTTGATACTCTCAGTATATACATTTGTATCTGCTACTGTTGGAACAGTATATGTTGGTTCTTCCATAGCAGTTTCTGTTGGATACTCTACATTTCTTGTTGGCATTGTTGTAGAAGTTGTGGTAGTTGGCTGTACAGTTGTATTTAATGTAGTTGTTTCTGTAGTAGTTGTTTCTGTTACTGTTGTTTTTGTTTCATCCTGGTTATCTAATGAAACAAAATTAAAGCCGTTATCCTTTGCATACTTTTCTGCTGTAGAACCGGAATAACCTTTAATTGTAAAACCATCTATTTTCTCATCATCATTTGATTTATTATAACCCCATTCTTTTTCTTGGAACTTATATTCAGGGTTTCTAATTGTTATAGTCTTTAGTTTAGGCAATGACGGTCTATACATACTACTGATATAAGTAATATTTTTTGATAGAGTTAGTTCTGTAATATAATTAAAGTTTTTATATTCAGAGTCATCGGAAATATATAAACTGTCAGATAGTGAACCACTATCAATAGATATTACATTGTGGCCATCAATTTCATCAGGAATTACAACATTGCCACCTTTTCCTAAATAGCTTGTAATAACAGCCTCATTACTATTAGTTACTCTATAGAGAAAATCTTCTCTATCATCTACATTTTGATACTTACCTTTTGACTTAAATGTAAATCCAAAATCATTAGCATACTTTTCTACACTTGAGCCACTATATCCGGTAATAGTAAAGCCTTGTATTTTATAAGAATTATAATCATCATCTCTTCCATAGCCAAAAGACTCTTCACCAATTCTATTTACAGAATTAGGCAAAGAAACTGACTTTAGTTTAGTACAATTATCAAAGGCATTTTTTTCTATTGCCTTAACACCTTCATCGAAATTTACATTTGATATTTCAGGACATTGATAAAAGGCATAATCTTCTATTATTCTAACACTTTTTCCAATATTGACGGTTTTTAATTTAGAACATTTTTTAAATGCCCATCTTCTGATTTCTTTAACATTGTTGCCTATTGTAACTGATTCTAGAGTATTATTTCCTTGCAATCTCATGCAAAAGCTATAAATTTTTGTTATTTTAAATCCATTTATAGTTGCAGGTATGGTAACATCCTTGTCCTCGCCTCTATATCCAGTTATCATAGCTGTACCATCACCATTATCACTATATGAAAAATCAGTGTCGTTTACTATAGGAGTATATTCACCTATTGAAACAAACTTAAACTCATTATCTTTTGCATATTCCTCAGCAGTAGAATTTGTTAATCCTTTAATAGTAAAGTTATTTATAGAGTCACCATCAAAATAACCCCAATTATACTCTTCAATAGAATACAATGGGTTATTAACTGTTAATGTAGTTAATTTAGGAAAATTATCAGCACCACTATATTTATTTAAAGTTTTAGGTAAGGATAATGAAGTAATATAATCAAAATTTTTGTAAAATTTATATTTGTCGTTTTCATCATCATAATATGAATAATCATAATCATTAATTGCATCCATTGCAACAGTATCGACATTTTTATTATTTATTTTTTCAGGAATTACAACATTTCCACCCTCACCGAAATAGTACAAAATTGTTACATTGTTATTGTCATTAATTTTATAAAAATAATCACCCACTCCTGATGTTTTCTTGTACTGACCGGCAGACTTAAAAGTAAATCCACAGTCACCGGTGTATTTCTCAACATTAGAACCTTTATAGCCTGTAATTGTAAAACCGGACACCCTTACCATTTTATAATCATCATTGAATTTATAGCCAAATGAGTAGGTACCAATTCTACTAATTGAATTTGGTAGGGAAACTGACTTTAGTTTTGGACAATCCAAAAAAGCTGAATCTTTAATTGCCCTAACCCCATCTTCTATAGTTACTTTTGATAGCTCTTCACATTCACTAAATGAATCTTCACCAATTAACTTTACACTTTTCTTAATATTAACAGTTTTTAGATTATAAAATTCACTACAAGCCTCATCCATAATCTCATTAACATTGTTTCCTATAGTAATAGTTTCAAGCTCACCATATCCTACGTCCTCATTAGAAAGACTTTCTATTTTTGTTACCTTATGTCCTCCTAAAGTAGCCGGTATAGTTAAGGTTTCATTTTCACCATTATACCCGGTAATTTTAGCTGTATCATCCCTTAAATTAACTTCATATGTAAAGTCTTTCTCACTTTTAGAATCTGAATACTCATCTTCTCCATCATCATAATCATCGTCGTAGTCGTAATCATCATCCTCATCATCACCGGAATACTCATAATCATCATCTGAATCATAATCTTCATCATTTGAATCATCGGATGCTGAAACGGTTTGCTGATTAGTTTCCTTTGCACTGACAGTAATTGCCGGTACAAAGTTAACTGCTGTACCAATCATTAAGACGGCAATAAACATTGCCAGAAATTTTCTTGCTTTCATAATAATTTTTCCTTTCTTTTTATTTATATTACATATACTGATAATAAAAGTATATACATTTTTATATTACAATTATATCAGTATTTTTATTTCTTGTCACTTACAACTAAATTATCTTATTAACCATCTTTTTTGATATTCTCCACTACAACCAGTGCTATTCCTTTCAACCACTTTTCTAAGGGTTCAGAAAAGTCATAGGTATTTAATTTAATAAACCCATATACATAGGTTTCTACAAATGAAAGTGCAACAACTGTTCTGTCCTCATTCAACAACATGGAAATAAACTTAAAAACTTCATCACAAGTTTTAATATACAATGTGTAAATACTGTTGTAATCTTTCTTTGTTGCTTTATTAACAAGCTCTGTTGTAGGCAGTTTCAGCACCTTTTTATCTTTATTCTCAATATCCAACATAATAAAAATGCACTGTAACAATTTTTCCTTGTTCTCTTCTGATATTTCAATAGAGTCTTTCCAATTTAGCAGTATTGTATTTACAACATCAATCTTCATATTGATAACTTTTTTTAAATCGTTATACATAAAAATTCTCCTTTATGTTATCTTCATTATATAGACGATTTAAAATGCAAAAAAGTTTGTATTTTTTGAAAATTTTATGTTGCAGCAAAAGCAGAGAATACCGGCAAACTAAATATTACTAAACATCTTAAATTGTAGTACGAACTACATATATCCACTCTCTATTATTTTAATATTCTGTTGATGATCTGTAATCATAAATTGAATTATACTTAGAGCTTACATCATCAGTTGAAGCATTTTCAATAAAAATTATTTTATTATCTAAAGTCTTTTCGTTACCGTCTGATGGCCATGATACATGTGAGTCATAATCTGCTTTGTCCATTTCAGATAAAGGTGTACCCTCTGTATATAAAACTAACTGTTCATCTGTGTTGAATGGATTGTCAATATACTCAACTGTGCTGTCCATACCATTATAAAATCTATCTTCGGTTGTACCCGGTTCATTATTAAGGACTGTATCACCACAATTAAATGTGTATTTATTTTCACTTACTTTTGTTAGATTCTTAATTACACCATGGCATATAGATTCATCAAATGGAGTATTTGTAAAATTACCACTTAAGCTCTTAAATGTGCCATCAGTTGCAATTTCTAATTTTACACTTTCATAACCGTTTTTTCGTAAATTATATACACCTGCAATTACAGAATAATCTACATCATTATCTGTATTATCATACTTATTTAGGAAATTCATTGCTTCTTCATATGACATACCCTTGCACTTTTTCGGACTATAATAGTCACCGTAATTATCATCCTGTTTATCACTATAGAGCAATAAAGTTTTCATATTGTTAAGGTTATCATATTTGTACTTTTCACACTTATCATAACCAACATCTTTACCATTTATTGTACCTTCGTTTTGTTGATATTGATTAGGTTCACTATACTTAGTTTGATTCATTAATTCTTTTACAAAAACTTGATTATCTTTACAATCTTCAGTAGTAAGTTTATAAATTTTACAAACATTACCTACAAAATTATGTTGTGTGAAAATGTAAAGATTTTTATCGTTTTTTTGTTGATAAATCATATAAGGGAAATATCCATTTTGAGTAGAAGTTTGCAATTCATACTCATCTTGACCTTTATATGACACCTTCTTACACTGACCATTTGAATATGTATAAATGTTAAGTGTTACTTTGGTGTCTTTATCGGAATTATTATCAGAAGCAATACCGGCAGCCTCGTTATAAATTTCTGACCTTGTAAAAATCAACTCCGGTGTGTCATCTCCTAAAATATCAGCAAAAGCAATTTGCCTTGACTCATCCTCTTTGTTTTGATAATCATAATCTTTAATTTCAAAAGCATTTTGTTTCAGCACTGTTTTGTATGCTTTATACGCTTTGCTATAATCCGGTTTTGGCTTTTGGGTAGTTGTTTCTACTACATTTGTAGTAGTTGGCTCTGTTGTTGACACTGTTTTTTGTTCTGTTGTAGTGGTGGTGTTATCCTTATTTTGGATAGGTATTTTCTTTACATTACATCCACTAAACACAACACTTGTTACTAGAACTATCATTGTCATCAATATAATAGTTGCTTTTCCCTTTAAATTTTTCATATTACTTTTCCTCACTTTTTCTAATTTTTCCTTACTTTTAATTGTAATACTTTAATCCTTGATAATTATTTCATAATAATGTTATAAAATCTCCTTATTTTTTATTTTTACATTATATAGACGATTAAAAGACCAAAAAAGTCTAATATTTTTTAAATATTTTTTAAATTTTTTATGTTGTGATACAATCTTTGTATCATTTTTATATTACAATTATATATCAAAATAATTATTTTGTTTAACTTTTGCAAAACTTAGCAACTTTATTGTCAAATTTGACACAGTTAAAGACTCTTAACTATACATATCTAAATAATTTTTACTACAACACAATTTATAATTTTTATCTAGCAACTGATAATATTACTTACATAAAAAACACTCCAAAAAGCTATTAACTCTTTGGAGTGTTTCAAATATTATTTTACATCTTATTTAATTTTCATCTCAACACATAATTGAAAATACTATACTATTCAATCAATCCACTTTCTTTTAAAAGAATTTCAAGGTCTGTACCCTCAATCTTCTTTAGAACTGTACTTAGCATCAATCTTTCTTTTAATGACAAATCTATTTCTTTAAGTGGTTTCTTATCAATTGCGTAGTAACATGCACGAAGTAACTCTCTTACATCATACTTACTGCCCCATACTTCCGGTACACCTCTGTCAATATCAAGAAGTGTATATACACTTTCCATACCTGTTCTTATTGAATATTCTGTAGTGAAAATTGTATCCCTTGGAGTTTCTGCAAACTGACCTAAGAATGCAAAGTTCACTGCACCGTCAGGTACAACCTTTGGTCTGTCCTCATACTTTCTTGGCTGGAAGAATGCATTAATATATGGCATAAAGCAAGTTGTTGTGTTGCATGATTTTACTGCTAAGTCATAGATTTTGTCTTCATCAATACCAATGTGATATAGCCACTCGGCACAAACCTCAACACCTGTACATTCTCTCATAGGTTTCTTTACATAGTTACCTTCTGTGTTTGTGTTAAGTGAATATAGCCAAACAAGTACAGTATCCTTGTTCTGTGACTTAAACTGTGGTTGACGGTTAATTGTCCAAGACAAATACCAATTGTCTGTACTGTCCTTTACTGTAACAATGCCACCTGTAGTTACTTTACCCTTTCTTGGGTCACGCTTACAAACATGAATAATATGTCTTATGATTTCTTCATTAGAAGTTTCAACTGTTGCACTCATCCAGTTTGTTGCCTCAATATCACTACAAAAAGCATCCGGATTGCCGAACTCACCGTGAATAGCTTGTTGTGCAATATTCTTCCACATATCCCATGACTCACCGTAACCGTTCTTAATTTTTGAAAGGTCAGGTGCAGTATTTTGATCACCATAACAAGAAGTATCTGTACAACAACCATTTGTAATAAATACAAGGTCATCTTCAATAAGGTCAATAGTTTGTTCCATATCGTCCTTAATATATACAATCTGTTTTGCTACCTTTTTATGACCATGGTTTTCAATAATAACATTCTTAACATCCATACCATACTCAATCTTAACACCATGATTTTCAAGGTACTTAACCAGTGGTAGAATCATACTTTCGTACTGATTATACTTTGTAAATCTTAATGCACTAAAGTCAGGTAAACCATCAATATGGTGAACATATCGGCATAGATACCTTTTCATTTCCAATGCACTTGACCACTTTTGAAAAGCGAACATTGTCTGCCAGTAAAGCCAGAAGTTTGTTTTCCAAAATGACTCAGGCAATACATCAGAGATTTTCTTACCCTCTAGCTCCTTTTCAGATGTGATAAATAGTTGAGATAAAGCAAGTGCTGACTCTCTGTCAAGGTTAAACTTCTTATCTGTGTGGGCATCTTCACCTCTATTTACTGTTGCACGACATAGAGAATAGTTTGGGTCATGCTTATTTAGCCAATAATATTCATCAAGTACAGATACATCAGGATTTTCTATTGATGGTACATCTCTGAACATATCCCACATAACTTCAAAGTGGTTGTCCATCTCTCTACCACCACGCATATAGAAACCTTTTGTTATATCTTTTCTACCGTCACAACTACCACCGGCTAGGTCTAGCTTTTCTAATAGGTGAATATGTTCACCTTTCATTTTACCGTCACGAACAAGGTAAAATGCTGCTGATAATCCCGCAAGGCCTGTACCGATAATATATGCAGATTTTTTATCTACATCCTTTGGCTTTTCCGGATGAGCAAATGATTCATAATTTCCTGAAGAGTAATACATAATAGACCTCCCTAAATTTATTTTGTATATTCATTATATTGTGTCCAAAACAGATTCACAATAAACAGTAAAGATCCACCGGCTTAGCCGGTGGCTTTTCTTTTAACGCCTTAAAGGCTATGTTACTAGCTTCGTCTAAAG
>CAKSNZ010000019.1 GCA_934476515.1 uncultured Ruminococcus sp.
ATGTTGAGAATTTCTTCTGTGCTTCTCTAACCTGTGCTAGTTTTGCTTCTAGTGCTTCTACTGAATCTACAATATTGTTAGCCATAGATTATAACTCCTTTTTTAAGTTCTGTTAAAATTTTAACAAATATTTTGTCGGTTGTAAATACTATATTTTATTTTCCCTATTTTACACAATAGAAATTGTTTTTAAAAGTCTAAAGTTAGATATTATGCTCCCTATTTTTCCTATTATTTTACATACTGTTTCTTTTAATTTTACATAAGAGAATTATGGGCATTTTTGCAGTTTATTTTGTAAAGTATTATATCTATATAAACGACAATTACAACACATATTAAAATAATTATTTTACAAATTTATAAACAAAACAAAATCTCATAGATATCACACTTTTTAACGGGCGAACACTGTTCGCCCCTACGACTGTGAGCCATAAAATTATATAGAATTTTGTAATCAATATATTTCCGCAAAAGAAAAATAAGCCCTATGAAAGGCTTATTTTAATTCTTTTAAATAATATTAAAATGTTCTAGTAAAATCTTGATACCAAGACAAATAAGGATAATACCACCGGCGAGTTCTGCTTTGTTCTTATACTTTAGACCGAAGATATTGCCAATCTTCACGCCAATACATGAAATTATAAATGTTGTAATACCAATAATAATTGATGCTATAGTTGTATTTAAGAAATCTCCAAGCATTGAAGAAATATTAACATCAACGCAAGCAAAGGTAACTCCTACTGCTAAAGCATCAATGCTGGTAGCAATAGCCATTGTAAACATAATCTTTACACCTAAGCTATCGTTAGCCTTTTCTTCTTCCTTAGAAAGTGACTCCTTAATCATATTACCACCGATTAAAGAAAGCAAAACAAACGCTATCCAAGGTGTGATACTTGTAATGTAGCCTGTAAAACCGGCACCTAAAAGGTAACCAATCATAGGCATCAAAAACTGAAAGCCCCCAAACCACAGACCACATACTGCCATTGTCTTAAAATTAATCTTAGGAATTGCCAAGCCCTTACATACAGAAACTGCAAATGCGTCCATTGAAAGCCCTACTGCCAATAAGATAACTTCAACTAAACTCATAATAATTCTCTTTTCTTTGAACTCTGCTCTCTATAATACAATAAAGGAAGATATTTGTAAACACTTTAGTAAATATCTTCCTTTTATATATTCATATGAAATTTTATTTAAAGAAATGAATTATTATTCTTCAACTGCACTCATAAATTTGTTATAAATTTCCGGGCTAATTCTCTTAATAGAAATCGGTTTATGATTTTCATTTACAACACAATGGGTTGAGTGACCTGTACAAGCCAATGAATTGTCTGAAGTAAAACGAATTTCATAATCAAACTTCTGCTTTACACCATTAAAATAAGTCATCTTAATATAAACTGCAAATTCATCTGAACAACCCAGTGACTTATGGTACTTAGCATAAACATCAACAACAGGAATAATCATATTTTGTCGTTCCATTTCAATTAAGTCACAACCGAGTTGCTCCATTGCATATATTCTGGCTTCTTCAAAATAGCGAATATAATTAGAATGATGGACAATAGACATTCTGTCAGTTTCATAATAATTAACTTTGCGAATATATGGTTTAAATTTCACAAAATCACTTCCTTAATAATAATCCTGCTTCAAAGTCTTTCTTAGCTTGTTCTTTAACCTTATAATGTTGTTTCTTACCTGTAGCAGTATGTGGTAGTTCATCAACAAAGCGATAATATCTTGGACATTTGTACTTTGATAGATTTGGGTGTTTATCACAATAATCAATCATTTCCTTGACTGTAATTGACTTATCCTCAGGGATAATATAAGCAACAAGCACTTCGCCTCTTGTTTTGTCAGGTACAGAAGTAACAATACTTTCCTGAACCTTAGGGTGCATATTTAGTACTTCTTCAATCTGTGGTGGATAAATATTTTCACCACTACAGATAATCATATCATCCTTACGACCTGCAATAGTTACAAATTCTTTGTCATCCCAAGTAGCAAGGTCACCTGTATATAGATATCCCTTATAGTACTTTTCTTTTGTAACTTTAGGGTTATCAAAGTAGCACATAGTTGACTTTGATGGTGACTTGATGATAACTTCACCAACCTCTTTACCGTCTTTAGCTACAAAGTCATTAGGTTCAGCTTTTTTGTCTTCATAAGCCTTAACAACTCTAACATCATCATCAGTACATGAACGACCTGCTGAACCTGACATTTCAGGTAAATCATATGGTCTAAGGAATGTATTCCAGAATGTTTCTGTTGTACCGTAACCGTTGAAAATATTTGGTGTTAAAGTTTCTTGGAAACGGATACACTGAGCCTTTTCAAGTGGTGAGCCCATTGTAACAATACCCTTGATTTTTGATAAATCTACAGGGTGCTTTTCTTGACGAGTTGCAAGAGAAGTTAGAACTGCCGGTACACCAATAAGGAAAGTTACACCATACTTTTCAGCATAAGTTAGACAAACTCTAGGGTTATAATTACGCAAAATTACAACTGAACCACCGGCATAAAATGTTGGTGTAAGTCCACCTGAATGTAATCCACCTCTATGGAACCAAGGTGTCATATTCATAGTAACATCTGTTGGATTTAGTGGGAAATGCATAATAACATCATGAGCAGAAAGTACTTCGTTAATGTTATTTAGTGGTACACCCTTTGGCAGTGAAGTTGTACCGGAAGTAAACAGTCTTGTAACTTCATCATAAATATGAGGCTGAAAGTCAACTTCAGGGTCAGTATCAGGTGCATCCTTCATAAAGTCTTCAAAACGGATATGTCCCTTTGGTAAAGTTTCGCACTTATTATCATAGTCAACCATTAGCACAATTTCAGGCTTTTCAACGCAAAGTGCCAATGCTTGTTTCATTTCGTGCATATACTCATAATCATAAATAAACACCTTAGGCTTATTGTGATTAATAAGCAATGAAGTTTCACCTGCTGCTAAGTTAAAGTTAGCAGGACAGTTAATAGCACCAATCTTCTGTGGTGCAATATATGAAAGTGCAAACTGTGGTGAATTTGGAAGTAGATAAAGTATAGTATCGTTCTTCTTCACACCACTTGCTTTTAGTGCATTTGCAAAACGGTTTGCATCTTTGTTAAGTTCTTCATAAGACCAGGTTTGTTCCTTTTGAGGATCTACCATTGCAGTTTTGTAACCAAATCGGCGAACATTTCGCATAAAGCCATTTAGCCATGTAAATTCATGTTCAAATGTGTCCTTAAACATTGTAATATCATAAGTATAACTCATAAAATAACCTCTATCTTTTTATTATGGAACAAACCTTTAGGGTTAGTCCACTTTATTTATTATATTTACCAACAATTACACTACTATTCTGACCACCAAAACCAAGAGAGTTGCTCATTGCAAAATCAATATCTTTCTTTAGTGGTTCATCCTTAACAAGGTTAAGGTCGATTTCTTCATCAACTTCATGTAGGTTAAGAGTATGAGGAATAACACCATCAGTCACTGCCTTGATACAAGTGATACATTCAGTAATACCACCTGCACCCATCATATGACCTGTTGCACCCTTTGTTGAAGAAACATAAGGCTTATAGTCACCGAATACTGAGTTGATTGCTATACCTTCAACAACATCACCTTTGTGTGTTGCAGTACCATGAGCGTTAATGTAACCAATTTGGTCAGAATTAATACCGGCTTCTTCAATAGCCAGTTTCATTGCTCTAATTGCACCGTCACCTTCCGGATGAGGAGCAGTAATATGATAAGCGTCACTTGTGTTGCCACAGCCTTTTAGTTCGCAGATAATATTTGCACCACGAGCAAGAGCATGTTCTTCTGTTTCCAGCACAAGTGCACCACCACCTTCGCCAATTACGAAACCATCTCTGGTAACATCAAATGGACGAGAAGCAGTTTGTGGATTTTCGTTATTCTTAGAAAGTGCCTTTGCGTTAGCTAATGAGTAGATAACGATTGGACATAGTGCACTTTCTGCACCTACTGCTATCATTGTATCAGCCTTACCGGCTTGCATTAACATTGCAGCAGTATAAATTGCATCACCGCCTGATGAACAAGCAGTATTAATAGTAAATGATGGGCCTTGAATATTGTGCATAATTGCAATATGTGTAGCAGCAACATTACCTAGAATTTTCGGAATAAATCTAGGACCGACCTTTTTATGAGAAGCACCTGTCAGTGCTTCTTGAGTATAAGCAGTTGTTGCAATACCGTTTAGAGCAGTACCCATAACGATACCTGTTCTTGTTGGGTCAATCTTTACTTCACTCATTTTTAGAGCTTCTTCTGCTGCAATATAAGCATACTGCATAAATGGGTCTGTTTGTCTTAGAATTTGCTTAGGAATATAATCTGCTGGATTAAGATTCTTGATTTCTCCGGCAAACTGAACTGCTAGTTCTGATGGGTCAAAAGAAGTGATTCTATCAATACCACTTTTGCCATCTAGCAGATTTTTCCAATATTCATCTACACCAATGCCTATTGGTGTAACTGCACCCATACCTGTAATTACAATTTTCTTCATTTTGTGAAAGTCCTTTCAATACGCGTATATATTTTAGTGTGCGTCCACACTAAAGCAAGAATAAATAAAACCATTAATGTTCTTTTAACTTACAATAAGAATTATATCAAAGTAAGAAAAATTTAGCAATAAGCTATATAATGCTGAATATCTATAATCAACATTAGTTTATGCATATATTGCATAAAAAATAATTATATTTCTTATTAAGAATTATAATATACTTTTCTAATGATATTCTTTAATAAATAATAGGTGGTGAGCTTTATGGATATAAATTTAATTAAATATTTTGTTTCTGTTGCACAGAATTTAAATTTCTCAGAGACTGCAAGGCAGAACTTTGTTTCTCAAAGTACAGTTTCAAGAGGTATCAAAGAAATGGAAAAGGAACTTGGTGCATCTCTATTTTCTCGAACAAAGAGAAATGTTGTACTGACTCCTGAGGGAAAAGCACTTCTCCCCTATGCAATGGAAATTATTGAAAACCTTAACTCTGCAACATTTATAATAGATAAGCTACAGAAGGGTATTGACGGTAAACTTACTGTAGGTTATGACGAAACAAGTGGACCTTATATTAGTAAATACCTACAAGGTTTTGTTTCTAAGTATCCTGACATTACAGTTGACATTAAGAAAATTCAGGTTAGTGAGGAAATTTTGGCACTTGATAACAATGAATATGACATTGTATTTATGCTTAGAGATATGATGCCTGATTCTCCGGATATTGACCATCTTGATGCTTATGATGACACACTTTCTGTTATTAGCAAAAAAGGATTACTAGCCGGTGGTGGAATTGACTTTGACCAACTTCATCAACAAAATATTGTTTTGCTTTCCGAGGTCATCAGTCCTATTCTTTATATGGAAATTTTGGACTTATTCAGAACCTACAACATTATTCCTAACATAGTAAACAGATATGATGATGCTCGTTCAGTAGTTACTGCAGTATCAGCCGGAATCGGTATTTCTATTTTGCCTACTTCACTATGTAGAGCAATGTTCAACAGTCAATTTGAAATTCATAGAATTAAGGGTATTGACACTTCAATTTCCTACATTATGACTTGGAATAAAGCTATGCGTAATCCCGGTATTAAGTTGTTTCTTAAAGAGGCAAATAAGGTTAATGTTGAGGATGTTTAAATTTTGATTGTTATTACCTATTCATAAATCAAAGTTTATTATATTTATCACAGTAAAAAAGCTCTGTACTAACTATTAAAGTTAGACAGAGCTTTTTGTTATTTTATTAAAAATTAAAAATTATGAGAATAGAATTCTATCATTATCAAGGGCTTCTCTTTTCTTCATACTATACATTTGAAGAAGGTCATCCCTATTCATATTCTTTCTTTCGTTATATGGAATATCAAGAATAATCTCACCACTGTCCATCATAATTGTACGATTACCTGTGGTAAGTGCTTGATTTAGGTTATGGGTAATCATCATTGTAGTAATATTATTTTCTGCAACAATTTGCTTAGTGATTTCCATAACTTTCTCAGCAGTTGCCGGATCTAAGGCAGCAGTATGTTCATCAAGTAACAGAAGTTTTGGAACTGCAAGTGTACACATTAGTAGTGTTACAACTTGTCTTTGACCACCTGAAAGAAGTCCTACTTTATTCTTTAGTCTATCTTCAAGACCCATATTGTATCTTGCAAGTTGTTCTTTAAAGAATTTTCTCATTTTGTCATTTACTGCTGACTGAAAAATTCTTCTTCTGCCTTTGCTATATGCAAGAGCTAGGTTTTCTTCAATAGTCATATCAGGTGCAGTACCCTTCATAGTATCCTGAAACACTCTGCCGATTACTCTTGCTCTCTTATGTTCTTTCTTATAAGTAATATCTTCATTGTCAAGAATAATCTTGCCACTGTCACATAGGAAAGAACCACAAACAGCATTAAAAAGTGTACTTTTACCTGCACCGTTACTACCTACGATTGTAACAAAGTCACCCTTATCTAAATGAAGTGAAAGGTTGTTAAGGGCAGTATGTTCATTTACTGTACCCTTAGAAAAAACTTTAGTAACATTATTTACATCAAGCATTTCTTCCACCTCCGTGTTTAATCTTAAATCTGGCAATATAATACTTAAATGCCGGAATAGAAAGTGCTACTGCAACAATAATAGCAGTAATTAGTCTGATAACCTGGGCAGTAAAGATACCGGAATTAATTACCCAAGTAATGATAAATCTGTAGATAACTGAACCTACAATTGCAGAGATAAGACCAAGAGTAACGCCACGCTTACCCATAATAGCTTCACCGATAATTACTGATGCCAAACCAACAACAAGGATACCGTTACCGGAAGAAATATCTGCATAACCTTGATACTGAGCAATAAAACTACCACTAAGTGCGATTAGTCCGTTAGCTAACATTAGTGCAACAATCTTGCTAACATCAACATTAATAGAAGATGCTCTAACCATATCTTCATTATTACCTGTTGCTCTTAGGCATAGACCAAAGTGTGTTCTAAAGAACCAAATCATAACAAGTACACAAACAACTACTGCAACAAATGAAAGAATCATCTTTGCATTATGTCTGCCAAAAATATCAAGACCAATATTATCAAATAAATTATCAACTGATGTGAATACTCTTGAGTCCTTTGGAATATTTACATTTGGTGAACCAAGTATCATAAGGTTTACGCTATATAGTCCACACATTGAAATAATACCGGCTAAGATAGGGTGTATTCTCATCTTTGTCTGTAAAAATCCTGTTACAAAACCTGCACAACAACCGGCTAAGAAAGCAAGTAAAATGCCTAGCCAAGAGTGGTTCTCATTTGCTACAACTGCTGATACTGCTAAACCTAAGGTAAAGCTACCCTCTGTTGTAAGGTCAGGAACATTCATTATTCTAAATGATATGTAAAGTCCAAGAGCCATAATTCCGTAAATGAAACCCAGCTCAAGTCCTCCCAAAATAACATTAAGGCTCATAAATAACCCCTTGTACTTCTAAATTTCTTTTGTGTTTTTATTTTTAGGACGAATATAAATTTCGCCCCTACATTGTTTTATCTATCGGATTAATCTTAGATAAACTAAAGATTGTACCAAAACAATCCCTCCGTCACCTTTGGTGACACCTCCCTTTACACAAGGGAGACTGGTAAGTTTGTTCTAATCTTAGGAATCCACATAGGAAAAAGTTTAAATTTATCCTATTTTCCCTCCTTCCGACAAATTAGTTTCATTTAGATGGAACTAATTTCCCACCTCCCTCGTCTGAGGGAGGCTTTGTTAGTTTGTACTTAATTTAAGTTTCGCTAACAAATGAAAGATTGTAATAAATTAATAGTCTGTTTTCTTACGGGCGAACAATTAAGTGAACATCAAAGAAAACGAGCCATAGGCGAAGTTTGATTTGCTAATGTGAACTTTTGTAGTTGCCCCTACATTGTTTTATCTATCGGATTAATCTTAGATAAACTAAAGATTGTACCAAGACAATCCCTCCGTCACCTTTGGTGACACCTCCCTTTACACAAGGGAGGCTATAAAATTTAAAAATTAGTTCTTTGCGTCATTAACCTGCTTAACTGTATCTTTACCAAAGTCGATACTATCTAGGTTAATACCGATAACCTTTGCGTCATCCTTATTAACTGTAATGTAGTCATAAGGTACAACGATTGATGGAATATTTTCTACCTTTTCACCTTCAAAATACTTTGCTGCTAAATCGGCAGTCTTTTCACCGATACCAATATCGTCAATAGCCTTTGTACCTAGACAACCTGAATCAACCATTGTTGCTGATGAACCGTAAACTGCAACTTTGTTTTCTCTGGCAATTTCTGTAATTGTACTCATAGCACCTTGCATAACTGCATCATTAGGAATAAAGATTGCGTCACACTTTTTACATAGGCTTTCAACTGTTGTAGCGATTTCGCTATCTTCTACAACTGAACCTTCTGTATATTTAATATTCTTACTTTCTAGGTAATTCTTTGCCTGTTCAACTGTGTTAACGGCTGCATCTGTTTTTGAAGAATATAGTAATCCAAAGTTCTTTGCTTTTGGTGTCATCTGTTTTGCAAGGCCAAAGATTTCATCAACAGGAATTGCATTTGATGTACCTGTTGCATTCATATCAGGCTTATCCATATCCTTAATAACACCGGCTGCTACAGGAGCAGAAACTGCACAGAAAAATACAGGAATGTCGGATTCTTGGTTTACCATACTCTGAGTTGCAGGTGTTGCAACAGTAAATACTGCATCATAGTCACCGTTAGCTACTGACTGAGTAATTGTGTTTAGGTTTGTTTCGTCACCATCGGCACATTGATAATCAACATCCTTGTCACTAGAGATATATCCCTTAGCCTTTAGACCTTTAATGATACCTGCACGCATATCATTAAAAGCACCGTTTTCTACTTGCTGAATAATAGCAACTTTCTTTGTTTTGCTTGATGAACCGTCACTACCGTTACAACCAACAAATAGTGTAGCCATCATTACTACAGTTAAGATTACTGCAAAAATTTTTTTCATTGTTTAACCCTCCAATAAAGTTTTTGTTTTATTATAATTTGACAACTTGTCAAAAGCATCAACTAACATTTCTTCTGTTACTGCATATGGATTGTGGTCAGCATCAGGCATTTCAAGAGTTTTCTTGATTACTGCCGGTAAATCTTTTTCTTCAATTTCTACATCAGCAATAGAAGTTGGAAGTCCCACACTCTCATTAAAATCATACATTTTCTTAAACATATCATACTGTTTATCTACTAATAAAAGAATCAGTACACCAAAACCGACAACTTCACCGTGAATATGATTTTCTTCAATATGTGGAAATGAAGTCAGTCCATAGAAAATACCATGTGCAAGACCTGTATTGTAATCTATAATATGTTCTGCTGTTAAGAGAATTGATGCAATACCTGTTGTAATAGCTATTGAAAGTACAGTTTGTTCAAACTCATAGGAATTAACCTTATTCTTATTATCTTCCAAAGCCTTCTTACCATACTTCAAAATTGGTTCAAGGCACATTTGACTGATTACAACACCAAGTCTGTGATAATGAACTAAAGTATCTTCTCCTCTTGAAGAAACAGAACTTTCAAAATACTTTGCATATGTGTCGCCCATACCTGCCCATAAATATTTTGATGGTGACTTACACAACAAGCTTGTATTTATAAATGCATGTTTAGGTGGCTTTTCAAAGAAGAATGGTTGTTTGAAAACACCTTCCTTAGTATACATAATTGAAACACAAGTTACCGGTGAACAGTTACTTGCTATTGTAGGAAAAGTAAAAACAGGCTTATTTATCTTTACTGCAAGACACTTTGTAGTATCAAGTGCTTTACCACCACCAACTGCAAAAAGATAATCGGCTTTCTTTACACTTTCATTATTAGCAAGTGCATCTACATTTTCAAAACAAGACTCTCCACCATACCACACAAAGTCAATGATACTTACTTTAGTATCTTTTGTGGCTGAGATTAATAATTCTTTTGCAGAATTAATTGCTTTGTGTCCACCGATAACAACTGCTTTGCTACCATATGGACTACAGATTTTTTCAATTTTTTCATAAACATTATCTCCAACAGAATATGAAGGCAAGTTTATACTATAATTTTCCATAATATCACCTAACAAAAAATCCCATACGCATAAAGCGTATGGGACGAATTATCGTGGTACCACCCAAGTTCTGATAATTCCATAAAAGAACTATCACTCTAATCTTTAACGCAGACTTACGTATTGGCTACTAAAATTTCACCTTTCCCTCTGTGGCCCATTTGTCAGCATAGTTTCCGTAGAACTTTCACCATCTTCTACTCGCTAAAGGTCTTTTGCCGTTTTACTCCCACATCATCGGTTTGAATGGTATTTATTTTTCTTTTACTGAATAATTATTTAAAATAACTATCAATATATATTATTATAACACTATTTTAATTGTTCTTCAACTATAAATCTTGGTCTGTGCTTACTTTCCATATAAATTTTTCCTATGTACTCACCAACAACACCGATTGCAAGTAGCTGAAGACCACCCAATGCCCAAATTGAAACAATAAGTGATGACCAACCTGAAACAGTATTGCCGATAATCCACATAATAAAACTATAGATTAACATAATTAAGCTAATGCAAAATACAATAGCACCTAAAGAAGTAATCATTCTGATAGGTTTCATTGATAGACTGGTAACACCATCCCATGCAAGACCTAACATTTTCTTAAGTGGGTACTTACTTTCACCGGCAAGTCTTTCACTTCTCTCATACTCAACAACACTTGACTTAAAGCCAACAAGTGGTACAAGACCTCTTAGAAATAGGTTAACTTCCTTAAATTCTGCTAAAGCATTTAATGCTCTCTTGCTCATTAATCTAAAGTCAGCATGGTTATAAACTACTTCAGCACCTAGCATTGAAAGAACTTTATAGAAACCTTGTGCAGTCATTCTCTTGAAAGCTGTGTCTGTTGCTCTCTTGCTACGAACACCATAAACAATTTCAGAACCGTTTTCATAGTCCTTAATCATTTCATCAAATGTGTTAATATCGTCCTGTAAGTCAGCATCAATAGAAATTACACAGTCACAATCATCTTTAATTGTCATAAGACCACCTAAAAGTGCATTTTGATGACCTCTGTTTCTGCTCATTTTAATACCGTTTACATATTTATTCTTGTTATGTAATTCATCAATAATAGTCCAAGTCTTGTCCTTACTACCATCATCAATGTAATAAATCTTACTGTCACTTGTAATAAGACCATCATTAATCATCTGGTCATATTTCTTAGTTAATTTTTCTGTTGTATCATAAAGTACTTCTTCTTCATTATAGCAAGGAACTGCTAAATATAATTTTACCATAACTTTCTCCTAAAAAATAGTTAAACTAAAAACATTTGCCCAAATAAACTTTACTAAAATAGATTTTAAGTAAAATTCACCCCATCTTCACAATTATATCACCTTAAATACTTAAAATCAATGACAGAATAATGAAAGAGCAGAATTTGGAAATAAATTACTAAAATCTATTTATTTTGGAATATGTATATGGTATAATATGTACGAATGAAGGAGGTTGCTATGAACATTCCATCACTGTTAATACCAAAAGCTAACGTTGAATATCTTAGAACAAAAGACTCTATTGAATTTGCACTAGATATATTTAGAAGAAACTCCTACTCTGCTGTACCTGTTATCAATTCTGATGGCATTTACCGAGGTACAATTACAGAAGGTGACTTCTTATATTACATAATGGACAATCCGGATGCAGACCTAAAGAAAGTTAAGGTTAGAAATATACTTAGAGAGGATTTTTATGAGGCAGTAAAAATCACTGCCAGTATAGATAAACTCCTTATTAAATGTCTTGACCAAAACTTTGTTCCTGTTACTGACGATAGAGATGTTTTTGTTGGTATTGTAACAAGAAAAGTAATTTTCAAAAACATTTACGAAGAACAACTAAAAATTAAATACGGTTCAGAATAATATATATTATATAATGTATATTAAATCAAACTAACAAATGACAAAACTCCCTAACCAAACGGTTAAGGAGTTTTCTTTATATTGTTTTCAATTATTATTTTGAAAGTGGAACAGTATCTGTAGTATATTTAACAATCATTGAAGACAATGATTTTAGAGTTACTGTATCCCCTGCCTTATAACTATCACCGGAAATTTCATCTGTAAAGTCGCAAGTTGCTGTATAAGTAACATCGTTATTTAAGTTATTATGTACAACAAACATTGAGTAATCTCTATTTTCATCTTTTACAGTATAGCTATAAACACCATCTTTAATAATTGATGTAGCATAAGTGCCTGTATAGAAAATCTTATACTTATTTCTAATGCTAATTAGCTTTTTATAATGTTCTAGTAGGCTACCGTCAACATTTTCTTGTTCTTCAACAGAGATACCGTCATTAGCCTTAGTAAACTTTTCTGATGTGCCCCAAGAACGAACTGCGTTCATCTTTGTTGCACCTACGCCATCACGAGCGGTGTACCAATCCATTGCTTCTCTTCTGTTAGGGTCGGATGAACCACTTGTGCCACCACCGGATTGACCGATTTCGTCACCGTAGTAAACCCAAGGCATACCCTTCATTGTCATTTCAATATTAACTGCTAACTTTAATTTTGCTAAAGCAACTTGATTATCGGAATTTTTATCATAAATTTCATAACCGATTCTGTTAACATCGTGATTACTTAGCATTACAGAGTTAATAGTAGTTTTTGATATATCAGAAGTTTTATTTGAAGCATTCTGAATTTCAGTATCATACTGAGAAATAATCCTACCTAGATTTGTCTTTGTACCGTTAAGCATCTTCTTAACTTCGCTCATATTATAAAAGTCAAAGTCAGAATCAAGGTCAGAGAAAAATCTTTCCTGTGTTTCTTGCATTGAATCCTCAGTCCATATTTCACCAACGCAGAAAGCATTTGGGTTCTTTTCTTTTACATGGCTTTCAAAATGTTGCCACCATTCATGTGTAACTGTACCTTCTTTTTCATCAACATGAATACCATGTGAATTGATGGTATCATCAATATGTAAAGCAGCATCTAATCTAAAGCCATCAATGCCCTTACCTAACCAAAAGTCTGCAATAGAGTCAACATCACTCCATACATCTTTATTATGATAGTTTAGGTCAGGCATACCTGCATTAAAGCAAGAATAATATCTATTTTTTCTGCTGAATGAATACTGCCATATACCGGATAATGGAGAAACACCATCATACCAAATATAGTAATCTTTATACTTATCTTTCTGTTGTTCTGAATTCTTAAACCACTGATGATTCTTTGAAGTATGGTTTACAACAAGATCCATAAGAACCTTGATACCGTTGTTGTGAAGAGTTTCCAACATATAATTAAAATCATCCATTGTACCGTAATCTTCACAAACATCGTTATAATCTTTAATATCATAACCATGATATGAATCTGTCTTGTTAAATGGCATTAGCCAAACAACATTTACACCAAGTGACTTTAGGTAATCAACCTTTTCTGCTACGCCTCTAAAGTCACCACAACCGTCACCGTTGCTATCATAAAATGAACGAATGAAAATTTCGTAACCAACAGAAGAAGTTCTCCAGTCATTGTCTGACTTTGCAGGGAAAGTGCTAATCTTCTTAGTTATGTACTTTTGAATGATAGTTGCATCTTTAATGTCAACTGTACCATCACCGTTAACATCGGCATAAGTTTGGTCAATAGTATCAATACTCTTGTTAAGATACTTTTGAATAGCAGTTGTATCCTTAACATTAATTTTACTGTTACCATCAGCATCACCGAATTTGTTTACATCTAAAGTAGATGTTTCCTGTGTTTTTGGATTGGTTGCAGTGTCATTTTCATCTGCACTAACAGAAATAGTAGCAGAAGCACCGGCCACCATAGCTAAAGAAAGTAAAATTGAAATTAATTTTTTGCTCATAGCGTTACCTCCTATATATTACAACTCATTATATCATTTTTTCTTATTTATATGCAATAATATTACGAGAAAAATAAAAAAATTTACAATTAGATTATACTTCCAAATCTAGGTAATTAAATTTGTATATATTTACCATAAATTTTATAAATGCTTGAAATTTATTATTATGTATGCTAAACTATATGAATAAAATATTAATAAGGAGGTTATTATGAATACTCTAACTATTTTAACCTATTTATCAGCTATTGGGGGCATAGTTGCACTTATATATGCAATTATACTGGCTGTAAGAATCAACAAAATGGACTCCGGAACTAAGAGAATGAAGGAAATTGCACAATCTATCAATGAAGGTGCAAAGGCATTCTTATTTTCTGAATACAAAATTCTAGTAATTTTCGTAGCAACAGTATTTGTTGTTATATCTGTTTGTGGAATTATTACAAAAAGTGATGTTCTAAATTACAGAACTGCTCTTGCATTCTTAATCGGTGCAATACTTTCAACTTTAGCCGGCTACTGTGGTATGAGTGTTGCCACTAAAGCAAATGTCAGAACTGCTAATGCTGCCAAAGAAAAAGGTATGAACAAAGCCTTATCTGTTGCTTTTAGTGGTGGTGCAGTTATGGGTATGTGCGTTAGTGGTCTTGGACTACTTGGTGTTTGCCTAATTTATGCAATTACAGGGGACGACAACATTCTATTTGGCTTTTCACTAGGTGCATCATCTATTGCTTTATTTGCAAGAGTTGGTGGTGGTATCTATACTAAAGCTGCCGATGTTGGTGCTGACCTTGTAGGTAAGGTTGAAGCCGGTATTCCGGAAGATGACCCAAGAAATCCGGCAACTATTGCTGATAATGTTGGTGACAATGTTGGTGATGTTGCAGGTATGGGTGCTGACTTATTTGAAAGTTATGCCGGTTCTCTTATCTCTGCCATTTCACTTGGTGTACTTGCATTTAGTGGTAGTTTATCTTGGAAATATGCAGTTTTTCCTTGCTTGCTTTCTGCTATCGGACTTATTTCTTCTATTATCGGTACACTGTTTGTACGAGGTAAAGACGGCAAAAATCCTCAAAAGGCTCTTAACACCGGTACTTATGTGGCATCTGCTTTAGTAGTAATTTCTTCAGTTTTACTAAGCTACTTTATGCTAGGCACATTTAGATTTGCTATTGCAATTATTGCCGGTTTATTGGTTGGACTGCTAATCGGCACAATTACAGAAATGTACACCTCTGATAAATTCCCATTTGTTAAGAAAATTGCAAAGCAAAGTGAAACAGGTTCTGCTACAACAATTATCAGTGGTATTGCAGTAGGTATGCAAAGTACACTTATCCCTATTATTCTTATTGGTGTTGGCATTTTTGTTGCTTACTTTGTAACTAACGGTACAGGTGCTGAGGGTACTTCCGGTATTTATGGTATAGCACTTGCTGCTGTAGGTATGCTTTCTACAACAGGTATTACAGTTGCAGTTGATGCTTATGGTCCTATTGCCGACAATGCCGGTGGCATTGCAGAAATGAGCGACCTACCAAATGAAGTTCGAGAAATTACTGATTCTCTTGACTCTGTAGGTAACACAACTGCTGCTATCGGTAAAGGCTTTGCTATCGGTTCTGCTGCTTTAACTGCACTTGCACTATTCTTTACATTTGCACAAAAGGTTAACCTAGCTACTATTGACATTATGAACTACAAGGTAGTTATCGGTTTATTGGTTGGTGGTATGCTACCTTTCCTATTTTCTTCACTTACAATGGACAGTGTAAGTAAAGCTGCACAAAGTATGATTGAAGAAGTCAGAAGACAGTTTAGAACAATTCCGGGTATTCTTGAAGGTAAAGGAAAACCTGACTACAAAAACTGTGTTGCTATCTCTACTCACGCAGCACTAAGACAGATGATTCTACCTGGTATTTTGGCTATTGTATCCCCTATTATCATAGGTGTATTACTTGGTGCTGAGGCTCTTGGTGGTATGCTTGGTGGTTCTTTAACAACCGGTGTATTACTAGCAATCTTTATGAGTAACTCCGGTGGTGCTTGGGATAATGCTAAGAAATACATTGAGGGTGGTCATCATGGTGGCAAAGGTTCACCTAGCCACAAGGCTGCTGTAGTCGGTGATACTGTTGGTGACCCATTTAAGGATACATCAGGTCCATCAATTAATATTCTTATTAAACTTATGACAATTGTTAGCCTTGTATTTGCTCCATTATTTGGTAACGGAATTATCGGCTAATATTCTTCAAAATGCATAATTTTTATAAAAGTCTTGTTGCTAAATAGAAGTAACAAGGCTTTTTTCTTTTAAAAAAATATAATACAAATTATTAAAAATTGTTAATATTATATTCACATATATTGTGTTTATTAACTATAAACTTGCACTATAAATTGTTAAAAATGATAATAGTAAAATGACTTGATTTTTGATATAATATAGACGTATATTAATGTAAGGAAATATGTAGTGATTTCCTTACAAATATAAAATACAGAAAGGTAAGAAATTATGAAAAAACAGATCTTATCTGTTGTTCTATGCTTATCAATGTTATTGTCTATCTTTGCAATTAACCTAACAGTTAACGCAGCTACAGTCAATAAGAATGAAACAAAAGCAAGTACAACAGACAAAAAAACTGGCGTTTCAAAAATCACAAGTGCAAATGACTTCACTTGGGACAATGCAAATGTCTATTTTCTACTAACTGACCGTTTTAAAAACGGTAACACAAGTAATGACCACTCATATGGTCGTGCAACAGACAAAGATGGCTCTCCACTATCAGGCTGGGATACAGCTCCTGGTACATTCCATGGTGGTGACTTTGCCGGTGTTACACAGGAAATCGAAGATGGTTACTTTGATAACTTAGGTGTAAACGCAATTTGGATTTCTGCTCCTTACGAACAGATTCACGGCTATGTCGATTCAGGTAAGGGTTTTGCCCACTATTCATACCACGGTTACTATGTTCTTGACTACACAGAAACAGATGCTAACTTTGGTACAAAAGAAGAATTCCAAACACTTGTTGATACAGCTCATAAGCATGGTATCCGTGTTGTACTTGATATTGTTATGAACCACTCAGGCTACAATTCAGTTGCCGATATGGAAGAATATCATTTTGGTACACTTCTTCCAGGTGCATCTGATTTCAAGTATAAACTAAACGATGTTAGTGATGTAAACAGTAACATTGACTACGAAACATCTGCTTCTGACTGGGGCAAATGGTGGGGCAATGACTGGATTCGTTCAGGTCTTCCTGGTTATACCGGTGGTCAAGGCGGTAGCGACCTAACAAGAAGCCTAGAAGGTCTTCCTGACTTCAGAACAGAACAGACAAAGACAGTATCTATCCCTCCTATTTTAAAAACAAAATGGACTAATGAAGGTACATATGACCAGAAGGTTGCTAAATACGGCGACAACTCAGGTAGCGTTAGTGATTACCTAACAACATGGCTTTCTGAATGGGTTTCTAAGTATGGTGTTGACGGTTTCCGTTGCGATACTGCTAAGCACGTTGAAATGGCTTCATGGAAAAAGCTAAAAGATAAATGTGTATCTGCTCTTAAGACTTGGAGAGAGAACAACCCAACTAAGGCCGGTGCTGATTGGGATGAAGACTTCTGGATGACAGGTGAATGTTGGGATCACAACATCGGTTCTGGATATGATTCATACTTCACAGAAGGTGGATTTGACTCAATGATTAACTTTGATACATCAGGTAGTCCACTTCCTGCAGCAAGTTCAATCAATGGTAAGTTCCAACACTATGCAGATTCTATCAACTCAAACGATAAGTTTAATCAGTTAACATATATCTCTTCTCATGACTCAAATCTTGCTCGTACATCAGACATGGCATATCAGGGTTCTGCTCTAATGCTACTTCCTGGTGCTGTACAAGTTTTCTATGGTGATGAAACAAACCGTAAGACTGTTCCAGGTATGAGCTTTGACGGTCACGGTGGCAGTGGTCACTCACTAAGAAGTGATATGAACTGGGATTCAATAGATCAGGACGAACTAGCTCACTGGCAGAAGGTTGGTACTTTCCGTAAAAACCACGTAGCAGTCGGTGCCGGTCAACATCAGCAAATTACTGCTTACAATGGTTCAACAGGTTATACATTTGCTAGAACATATGACGATGGCACTGTATCAGATAATATTATTGCAACAATCGGTGCTCCTAATAACAAGGACATTGCAGTAGATGTATCTTCACTATGGTCAGACGGTACAGAAGTAACAAATGCTTATGATGGTACAAAGGCTATGGTTACAGATGGTACTGCTACATTTAACTCAGGTGAGCATGGTACAATTCTAATTGAAGGTCCTACATCTACAATCAATATGTCACTAAAGGGTGCTTCATCATTCTATGGTTCAGAAGAAGTTACAGTATCTCTAAAGGGTGCTGACTACGCTATGGTTTCAATTAACGGTGGTGAAGAATTCAAGGTTGTTGACGGTCAGAAGTTCACAATTGGTGAAGATATTCCGGTTGGCACAACATTTAAAGTTAAAATGACAGCTACAAATTCAGAAGAAACAGCATCTAAGTCATTCTCATTTAAGAAGAAAGACCCAGATGCAATTACAAGAGTATACTTTGACCCATCACTAAATTGGGGTTCAACAATCTACGCTTACATTTATAATGAAAGTGGTTCATCAGTAGTTGAAAATGAAAAATGGCCTGGTCAGAAGATGACACTTGATCCTTCAACCGGTCTATATTTAATTGAAGTTTCTGAAGAATTAAGAGATGGACAGGTTATCTTCACTGGTGGTTCAAACAGATATCCAGATGCAAGTCAGCCTGGTCTAAAGATTAATTCAACTGATATGATCTTTACTACAGGTAACCAGTGGAAAGCATATACAGGTCAAAAGCCATCTGCTACTATTCCAACAACTCCGGACCCATCAAGTAATGTTACAGTATATTATGAAAACACAAATAATTATGCTACACCTTACGTTTACTACTGGAACAATTCAAGTGACTCTTCTTCAGTTCAGTGGCCTGGCGTTGCAATGACAAAGTATAAGGATAACATTTGGTGTGCTTCATTCCCTAAGGATAACGATATGTGTATCTTTAACAACAATGGTGGTTCACAGACAGGTAACCTAAGCATTCCTGGTGACGGTTATCTATATTCAAACGGTAAGTGGTCAAGCAGCCCATATGTAGTTCCTACAACAGCTACTACAACTACAAAGCCAACAACAGCTACAACAGCAACAACAGCTACAAAGCCAACAACAGCTACTACTGCTACTACACCAACAGAACTTCTTGGTGATGCAAACGGTGATGGTGTTGTTGATGTTAAGGATGCTACTTTAATTCAGAAGTATGTATCTAAGATGGCAGTAACAATCAACACAAAAGTTGCTGATGTTAATAAAGACGGTATGATTAATATTAAGGATACAACAATGATCCAAAAATATGCTGCTCATACTATTAACAAACTTGGCTAATCTATAGCACTTACAATTACAGCTACTCATTAATTTGGGTAGCTGTTTTTTATATAATAAAATATATATTTACTCACTATCATTAATAATAAAATATTCTCACCACATATAAAATAATGAATTAAAACAAAAAGTCGCATCTCTTACCGGAAATGCGACTTTCTTTTTATTATCTCTTTATTATAAAGTTCCTGTTCTTTTTAGTTTTCTGAACTTATGGAAATACACAATAATCATAAGTATTGCACTGGCACTCCAAGCAGCAGGACCTGCAAATGAAACTGATGCAAAACCTAATGTTGTACTGAAAATTAATGGTGAAAGAACTCTCATCATAACTTCAAGTACTGAACCTATCATAGGCACAACACCGTCCTTTAGTCCTTGAATTACACCACGATAAATAAATAGCATACCAAGTGACCATTCAAAAATACAGTTCCATCTGATAAATTCAATAGAATACTTCATTGTAATAGGGTCGGAATTTGATAGGAAAATTGATGTTAAAAATTCAGCAAATATAAAGGCTAATACACCGATAACTACTGAATATGCAAGGCAAAGTAAAAGACCTTTCTTTGTACCTGACTTTATTCTGTCATATCTTTTAGCACCGGCATTTTGTCCGGCAAAAGTAGCCATTACAATGCTCATTGAACTTAGTGGATTTTGTAGGAATAGTTGAACTCTGTTGCCTATTGTATAAGCTGCAACTGCACTTGAACCAAAACCATTTACAAAGAACTGTAGTACCATCATACCAATTGAAATTACAGAATACTGGAAACCCATAGGGAAACCAATCTTAAATTCATCGCCAATCATTGACTTTATCCCTTTGAAACTTTCTTTGTTAGGAATAATGAAAGGCACTTTAAACTTAATATAAACAACACAAAGCAAAGCTGAGATACCTTGTGAAATTACTGTTGCAATTGCAGCACCTGCAACATCCCAACCAAATACTAAAATAAATAACAGGTCAAGACCAATGTTTAGTACTGATGAAAGCAAAAGTAACATTAAAGGTGTTTTGCTATCCCCTACTGACCTTAAAAGTGCTGATGTCACATTGTAAAGCATTGTAGCAGGAAGTCCACCGTATATAATTGTTAGGTAGGTTTTTGAATAGGCAAAGGTATCACTTGTTGTATTTAGCAAAATTAAAAGTGGTTTTGCTAAAAGTACAAATCCCACTGTTAAAACTACAGTTGAAATTAAAGCGATAACAATATGTGATGCTACTGACTTTTTCATTCTGTTATCATCACCGGCACCAAAGAATTGAGAAGTAAGAACTGCACAACCACTTGTTATACCGATAATAAAACCTGTAGCCAAAAATACCAGTGAACTTGTAGCTCCAACTGCTGCCAACTTTATATCACCTAAAGTTTGACCAACAATAAGCGTATCAAAAATATAGTATAGTTCTTGTAGTAAGTTACCTATTATAATAGGTACTGCAAAAATAAACATTTTCTTTAAAATATTGCCTTCAGTTAATTTGACTGCAACTGTTTTTGTACCACTCATAAACATCTCTCCTTAAACATTATTTGCTTAATATTGAAAGAATTTTATAATTTTTGATTTTTCCAAGCACAATTATATATTATGATATGTAAATAGTCAAACCTATTTTTCTACAAAAAACATATAAAAATACACCTACAAAATTAGTTATATTTTATAGGTGTTTTTCTTTGTAATTTTAATATTTATTATTCTCATTTACAATATTCATTGCAGTACCATCTTCCATAACATTGAACCCTTGTTTTATTTAGAATGGCACATTCTTTTTTGGGTCAGGCATTACATCTAAATACAAATAATTCTTATACTTATCTTTTACAATGCTCAACAGAAAAATAATTCTAATATAAATACAACACTGCAACAGATTACAGAAACTTTAAAAAGCCCTGCATTAAACCATGCTGCAATTATACCGATTATGAAAGCTATTATACCTACAATAGGACTTTGTGTTGCTTGGAAAATTGCCGGAAAAGTCATTACTGAAAGTGTTACATATGGCACATAATATAGGAATGACTTTACGAACTGACTTTTGAACTGCTTTTGCACTAGTGTTAGTGGCAAAATTCTTATTGCTAAGGTAACTGTAGCCATTATGATAAGGTAAATATAAACATTATGACTCATCCTCTGCTACCTCCTTATCCTTTACTGGGAAAAGAATTGCTGCTACTGTTGAGATAACAACAGTAAGAATGATAATTCTTGTACCCTCAGTTAAAGTTGAAACAAGTGGCAAATAAGCACAAGCTAGGCTTAGAACAAAGCTACACACCACAATGCCAAGTAGTTTTTTATTCTGTCTTGATGGTGGTACAACAATTGCAAGGAACATTCCATAAAGTGCAACACTTAATGCACTGACTATCCTTAAAGGCAACAGATTACCGGCTATTGTACCAAGAGCAGTACCTACTGCCCAACATGGCCCTGCAAATAAAATTGCACCATAAGTATAATATGGGTCAACAAACCCTTTTCTGGAAATTGTTATACCAAAAAGTTCATCTGTAATATAGAACCCTAAAACAATTCTATGTATCAGCTTTGTACCCTCAGCCATTCTCTGACTTAAAGCACAACTCATTAACAGATACCTTGCATTTGCTACCAAGGTAACTATGAACATTTCAACATATGTTGCATTGGCTGCAATAACTGTAAAGCCGGAATACTCACCGGCTGAAGCATTGCAAAATAAACTTGCTAAGAAACTTTGAAAAGCAGTAAGTCCGGCATTCTTAGCAGCTATACCTAAGGAAAAAGAAACTGCCAAGTAACCTAAACCAATAGGAATACCGTCACGAAAGCCCTCGGCAAGAACCTTTCTCTTTGACTTTAAAAATTTTAACCTACCCATTTTTAACACCCTATTTTAAAAATAAGAATCTTTATATATTTTCTAATTCTAAATTATTACATTAAAATTTGCGTACCATATTATAATAACAAAAATAGGGTGATTATTCAACAGAAATAAATATAATTCTCAGTTATTTTACAAGTTCTGAAATTTAATGAGGTAAATTTCATTTATACATTATACATAGTAAAAGCACTAAACCATCAAGGCTTAGTGCTTTTATTATGTAAAATTACATTACTTTTCAATGTTATAATACTCAATATTAATCACAGGATAAACATAAGAATGATGCAATTCATTTTCCTCATATTGACCATCACACTCACCCCATATGGTCACAATATCGCCTTCAAGTATTTTATCATCACTATCATCTAATTCAATGTTAGCACATACCACATCATCCCAAAAGCCGTATTCATCTTTAGTCACATCAATTCTCATATTATAAGCATTAACATTCTTTTTATTAGTCTTAAATTTTAATACAGATTATAACTACAAGTGTTATTAATTTTTCTATAAAAAGAAAAAGACCTAAGCTATTGCCTAGGTCAATTTTGGCTGAGCTGGCGGGATTCGAACCCACGGGATGACGGAGTCAAAGTCCGTTGCCTTACCGCTTGGCTACAGCTCATTATAAAAAATAAAAACCGTATTTAGTAATTCAAATACGGTTTTTATATGGTGACCCATCGGAGATTCGAACTCCGGACACCTTGATTAAAAGTCAAGTGCTCTGCCAACTGAGCTAATGGATCAAATGGGGTGGATAGTCGGATTCGAACCGACGGTCTCCAGTGCCACAAACTGGCGCTTTAACCAACTAAGCTATACCCACCATAAATGAATGGCGCGCCAGAAGGGACTCGAACCCCTGACCTACTGCTTAGAAGGCAGTTGCTCTATCCAGCTGAGCTACTGGCGCATATCATTTAGAATGAACTATCTTAAGTTTTTACCTCGTTCATTCAGCCTCTATATTATATCCAATCATTATAGATTTGTCAACACTTTTTTTCAATTTTTTTCAAGTTTTTTTATTTTATTTTTTATATTCTAATATAGAATAATTATTCACTTTTAGTAGTATAATTATTATAGTTGTTAATAAATTTATCATTGACAAATTTTCTTCCCTATGATATAATATTACTTGCAATAAAGATTTGCGGATGTAGTTTAGTGGTAGAACTTCAGCCTTCCAAGCTGATCGTGTGGGTTCGATTCCCATCATCCGCTCCATTAAGACAGTAACTTCGGTTACTGTCTTTTTTCTTTTGTTTTCAATTTTTAATTATATTATTCAATCGGCTTACACTACAAATTTGGGTTGTCTTTTTAATTTTGATTGTGGTAAAGGCTAATTTAATTGAGTATAGAAAAACCCTAATTTATAGAACTATCTTTCCCACAATAAAAATTTATAATAATAAATCAATAATCACAACAATAATAAAATAATTTAAGGCAGAATAGCAAATGCAAAATATAATTTAACAAAGAAAATTTGTAAATTTAATAATTTATATGTTGACATATGTTATAAATTGGTATATAATACAATTAACCTAGACGTTTAGGTAAACATTTAACATTTTTATTTGATTAACCAATTGTATTTTCTTGAGTGAAATAATAGTACTATTTTATAATTGGTTTGGAAAGGAGTCAATTATGACTAAAAAAAGACTAATTCCTTTTGCAGTTGTTTTAGTAATGTTGTTCTCTATTTTCTCTGCTATTCCATCTGCTGGGGCTACATCAACAACACCGGTAAAACTGATTTATGCAACACCTAACGGAGTAGATGGTATTGGTGCATCAGGTTACATTGAGGTTGAGAACATTGCTTATGAAAAGAATGTTACTGTTCATTACTCATATAACGGTATTGACTGGTATGACTGTTCAGCACAGTACTACAAGCCTACTCACGGTAACTATGAGGCTTGGTCATTTACAACACCGGGTATTTCAAGACCGGGTGGTGACTTACCTGTAACTGTTCAGTTTGCTATTAAGTATGAAGTAAACGGCAACACATATTGGGACAACAACAACGGTAATAACTACAAAGTATATTCCGGTTATCACGCACCATCTTTCTATGATTTTGGTTGTGGTGGAGTTAAAAACTACTATTCTTTTATAGATTTAAGCAATAATTTTACAGGTGCAGTTCAGCTAAAAAATCTTGGCTATGAAAAAGATGTAAAGGTAGTTTACTCTACTGACAACTGGAAAACAACAAAAAACGTAAATGCTTCTTTTGAATGTACATCTAGCCCATATGTAGAAAACTCAATAGAGGTATGGTACTATTCTGTTCCTGTTAACGATAATTCACTACAGTACAGAATTGAATACACAGTAAATGGCACAACTTATGTTGACGACAACTTTGGTGCTAATTATACTGTCACAAAATAAAGTACAAGTTTTAGTTTTTATTCATATACCTACTTCCTATGGAATGCTGAGGCATTATGCCTCAGCATTTCTCTTTTGTGGATTTTTATTATTTTAAAATAAAATACATTTATACATATATAAAGAAATTCAAGACTCTGCAACTTTTCTGATTTTATTTGCAATAAAGTTAATTGGAATACAGAGAAACCCCCACAATGTGCTATAAAGAATACAAATCTGACCTGACAGATTAAGTGGCATTCTGCTGTAATTCCACACATTCATATGGAAAACTAGGTTAACTATACAACCAACTATAAATTCTAATGCAGTTATTACAATTGCACCTAGGGCGCATTTTTCTATTAAAGAATAATTACTCATATATCCAAAAAGTTTATATAAGGTTAAGAAACACAATCCACCAAGTAGTACCATTGTCCAATGGGTGTTACCTCTCCACATTATTTCAATCATTGCATAGGTAACTCCACCTATCAGAAACACCACCATATCCCATTTTATACTCATAAAAAATCACCACTTTTAGTATTAGTTAAAGTGGTGATTTTATTTATCATATTAATTTTTCTCTAATATTTCTTTTATCTCATCTTTTGTAACAAGTACATTCAAAGCAGAAATCATTGCATTAGTTGTTAGGTATGTAGGTAGGTTAAGATACTTTAGCACCTTTTCCCTATTTGACTTTGAGTTATCTCTACCTGTTAAGCCAAGTTCAAAAAAATCATTTTTTGTAATTTCTTCTGTTTTCTTAACATTTTCCCCTTCAATAGTGGCACTTGACCTTTTGATTGCATTTATAATTTCTTCATCGCTTATTCCCTCAACACCTAAGTAACCCTCTTTTGATGGTTTTTCTTTTCTCTTTTCCTTACCCTTTAGCTGAGGAATATAGCACTGTTTAATTGTGCTGTCCTTTACAATTCCTTTTAAAAAATTTCTAATTACAAAACCTGCTGAGTCACTGTCTGTAATTATCAATAGTCCTCTTTTATTTGCCAGTTGTCTAATTAAATTTTGCTTTTCTTTATCCTTAAAAACTCTAAAGCCGTTAGTTTCAATAATAGGTGCATCAATAATGCCCTTTAGCTTTATTTTATCATACTTACCCTCTACAACAACAGCCTCTTTAATTCTTAGCATAGCTAATCTCCTTTGCAATTAAAGAAAGTTTTGCAATTAGCTTTTCCACCAACACTCTACCGTTAGCTGATGTACTTTTTAACTTTAAGTCTGTATTAATAATTTCATCAATACTTTTCCTTATTGCCGGTGTTGAAATATACCTACCATCTCTAGCTGAGTTAGTCAGCACAAAACTTCTTTTGCCATAGTTAAATTCATTTGCTACAACAGTAATTGGTATTCCACTTTCACCGGCTACTCTTGCTCTATACAAATCCATATATGCATTTGCAATATTTGCAACAATAACAATAGGCTCTGTCTTTTGATAAAAGAGAATATCAAGTTCTTTATATGCTCTTTGCAAATCATTTTTGATAATATAGTTTGAAATATAATAAACCTTAGTTTCTAGGTTAATATGAACTAAATCATTTATCATATCAATGGTAATTTCTTTACCGTCAGCATAGGCACACAGTTTATCAATTTCATTTTGTAAAGCAGTTAAATCTGTACCAACATAGTCAACAATTTTACCTGCATTAGCTAGGGTTAATGGGCAACCTCTCTTGGATGCTGCTCTGACTAACTCTTTTGATGTAGCATGAGAATCATACTTAGGATACTCAACTACCACACCGTTTTTATCAACCAATTTAACAATGGACTTAAACTGAGCTTTCCTTGTATCTCTTCTACCTTCCATACCACCTGTAGAAAGTGTAGGAAAAGTAAAAACCAGTTTTGTTGACGGTGAAAGGTTCTTGATAATAGTCTTTAGCTTTTCCATATCCGACTTAATAAGTGAGTCTATATTAAAGTCAGTAACCACAACACAGTTGTATTCACTCATAAATGGCATAACATCACAGGCTACTGCAATATCATTTAGCTCACTATTATTGTCAAAATTATGAAAGTTAAATTCAGGTGGTTCTTCTCCCATAATTGCTTTTACAAGTTGTTTTGTATATGTCTTTACTAAAAACTTTTCTTCTCCATAGATTAAATAAACATTGCTAAATTCTTTTTTCTTAACTTGTCGTTTAAATTCCGATTCATTTAGTATCATTTACCACACCTCTATATTTGAAGAAAAGTCACCGTTATATGTAGTATAAAGTTCATTTGACTTTATTTCTGTACTTTCCATTGATTTTCTATAATTATCCTCTGTACAACATAGTACAAGAAGGTTTGTATTTATTAAACTGCTATTAGCTATGTATGATTTATCTGTAACCGTAATATTAGGGTTACGATATTGTTTGTCTAAGTCCTTACAATCTCCATATGATGGCATTATCAAAATTGACTTATCATTAACTTTAGCATAAATAAAAACATTATTTTTCCTTACAATATAAGTTATCTTAATATCCCCTAAATCTACAGTTGTATCTTTCTTAAATTTTGAAATATTATCATAGCCATCTGTATCTATATCCACTTTATCATATAGTAAAACTTTGTCTAAGTCAAATTCATTTAATATATCCTCACTAAAAAGTGACCTTCTACTATATTTATCGGTAATGCTGTAAAAATCATAACTATTGCTACTATCCCCTAAACTTGTAACAGGGTCATAGGTAATAGCACCACCACTACTGAGAATTGCTGATTTTCCTTTGTAGTGAACACTTAAGGTAACACCATCACCGGTATCATATACATTAAGTTTAGGTGTTAAATAACTTACAATATAACTTGAAACTGAACCAACTACAAGAACTATAACCATCATAAATATTGCAATAGGTACATTCTTTTTATAATTCTTTAAAAGAACTACAATACAAATCATCATAAGACACATAACAAGAAATACATATACAAACATTCTATTTGTACTAATATAACTGAAAGGTAATTTTGATGTAAATGTTGCTACTAAACTAATATATGATGCTAACTTATCAGCAAAAAACAACAATGGTGAATACAATACTGCAACACCTGTTAAGCCTAAAATTCCACCTAAAATAACTACAATTAACAACAATTCAAAAATAGGTGATATTAATAAATTGGATAGTATCTGCACTATAGAAATTCTTTTAAAGAATAATATTAATATTGGTGTAGAAAAAGCACAGGCAGACAATGTTAGTGAAATTAAATCCAAAACATAAATTATAATTCTATTAGAGAATTTTATTTTACTAACTAGATAATTTTTAATAGGCTTTGACAATAGAATAATTCCCATTGTTGAACCGAAAGAAAGTAAAAGTCCTACATCTCCTGCTGAATAAGGATTAAAAAGCAAAATTACAAGGGCAGAAATGCCAAGGCTATTTAAGGAATCTGACTGCCTACTAATCATTATCCCAAGTAACATTATAATAACCATTATGCTACTTCTCAACACAGAAAAGGAAAGTCCCGTAAGTATCATATAAAACAAAACTAAAAGTATTGTAAGTGGACAGTAGATAAACTTTTTCTTAAATAGCTTTCTGAATATGAATAGAAATATCATAGATACAACACTCATATGCATACCGGATACCACTAACAAATGTGACATACCGGCCTTTTTAAAGTGATTTTTCACATTGTCTGTAAGGTAATTTCTTTCACCAAAACCTATTGCACTACATATTCCACTATTGTCACTATCCATATAACTATCTATAACAGTTACTAACTTTTCTCTTAATTTATATGGATAATATTTTACAGAATGGGAAGTTGCTTTTGTCACTTTACAATTCTTATTGTCAGTTACTTTTATCCTTAAATAATAACCTTTAGTTTTGTAATAGTCAGTTGAATTAACATTTAATGTACCAACAAAATTAACTGTATCGTCCAAATCAGCTTTTAAATCAAATTTAGAAATTAAAACCACTTTGGCTGAATTTTCTTCATTATCAATAGTTGTAGTTTTTACTAGGTAATAATACTGACCATAGTTTTCATAAGGTGACTCAATTACAGTGGCAGTAGCTTTTACTTCTTTTGCAGAATTATTATATACAATGGGTTTGTAATAGAAATTCGTAAAAACAGCAAAAAACAACGCTGAAAATATTACAGAAAATAAAAACAACTTTATATAGTAATTCTTCCTATATTTCTTAATAACAAAAGAAAGTATAAAAAATACAAATGCAATAGCAGAAAGAATTAGTGAAAACTTTACACCAACAAAATAAGCGAATGAAAGCACTACTAAAGAAGTTATTCCAAGTAATGCACCCATTCGCTTCATAGTTTTACCTCATATTATGTAAATAGTGGTAGTTTCTCTAGGAATACAATGTCATCTCTTTCAGCAGCATCACCCTCAGCAAGAACTGATGCACAACAAGCAGTATGACCACCGGCTGACTTACAAAGAGCCTTTAGTGCTTCTAGGCTTTCGCCTGTACTGATAACATCATCAACAATAAGAACATTTTTGTCCTTAAGTAATTTTGCCTTTGCACCGTCAAGATATAGCTTTTGTACTTTTTGTGTTGTGATAGACTTTACATTAACAGACACAATATCGTTCATATAAAGTTTAACTGACTTTCTTGCAACAACATAAGGCTTGTTACTTTGTCTTGATATTTCATAAGCTAAAGGAATACCCTTTGCCTCAGCAGTCAAGATAACATCAAAGTCACTGACTTTCTTTAGTAGTCCTGTAGCTGACTTAACAGTAATTTCTGTATCACCAAACATAATAAATGCTGCGATAGTTAGGTTGTCATCAACTTTACATAGTGGAAGTTCTCTCTCACAACCGGCAATAGTCATTTTATATGATTTCATAATTTACTCCTTATGCCATTTCTGTGTTAAGTTTCTTACCACCAAGTAGATGGAAATGTAGGTGAAAAACTGTCTGACCTGCTTCTTCTTTGCAGTTAGTTACTACTCTGTAGCCATTTTCAAGTCCAAGTTCCTTTGCAACCTTAGGAATAACTTCAAAAATGTGAGCAACTACTGAAGAATTTTCACTAGTAATTTCATCAGCACAACAGATATGTTCCTTTGGAATAAATAAAACATGAACCGGAGCCATAGGGTTTAGGTCCTTGAAACAAAGAATCTGGTCGTCTTCATAAACCTTTGTTGATGGAATTTCACCTGAGGCAATTTTACAAAAAATACAATCACTCATAACAAATACTCCTTACTTTTTTGCTTTTATTTTTTTCTCTTCCCCACGAATCAGTCTGCCGATATTCTCGTGGTGCTTGATTATAACAACAACACCTGTTAGCAACGCAATGGCAGAAACTATAAATACATAGGTTAGAGATAGAATTTGTGTAGTCTGGTTTCTATATTCAAAGAAATATGTAACTAAGAAAGTAATTGGTCCGTAAAGTCCTGCACAAATCAGTGAACCTAGGGAAATAATCTTGCTACATAGGAAGATTATTAGGAAGATACCTAGGATAATTAGGAATGTTCTCCAATCCAATACAAAAATCATACCGATTGCAGCAACAACACCCTTACCACCTTTAAAGTGAAAATAAATTGGGAACATATGACCAAGGATACAACAGAAACCTGCAACATAGTTACATATTGAAGTACCTTCTACAAGTAAGTTTTGGTTAGTAGCCAAGAACACCTGTGCATCATTACTGTGGAAAACAGATGTAAATACTGCAACACCTACCCACATAAACACATTGGATAAAAGTACTGCCACAACTGCCTTTAAGAAGTCACACACAATGGTGATGATAGCCGGAACTTTACCAACACAACGAAGTACATTGGTAAAACCGGCATTGCCACTACCCATTTCTTTAATATTGCCACCTTTTGTTACAATCTTAGTAACAATGATGGCTGTGTTAATTGAACCAAGCAAATAAGCTAATATTGCCGGAATAATGCAAGATAAAGCAATTATCAAATACATTAGTACTTTTCTCCTCTCTCTCTAACAATAATACGGATTGGAGTACCCTCTAGTCCAAATGACTCACGAATACGATTTTCCAAATATCTTTGATATGAGAAGTGGAAAAGCTCCTTATTATTACAGAAGAATACAAATGTAGGAGGCTTAGTCGATGCCTGAGTACAATAATAAATTTTAAGTCTTTTACCCTTATCTGTAGGTGGCTGAACTCTTGTAGTTGCAACATTTAATAAATCATTTAGCATACCTGTACGAATACGCATTGCGTTATTGTTTGCAACAGTTGTGATAAGTTCAAATAGGTTGTTAACTCTCTGACCTGTTTTTGCAGAAATGAAAATATATGGTGTATAGCTCATAAATGCAAATTCTCTGTCAAGAGTCTTTCTAAAGTCACCCATTGTGTGAGTATCTTTATCAATAGCATCCCACTTATTAACTGCAATAATGCAACCTTTACCGGCTTCAAGTGCCATACCGGCAACCTTACTGTCCTGTTCAGTATAGCCAACTTCAGCATCAATCATAATTACACAAACATCACATCTGTCAATAGCCATTCTGGCTCTGATAATACTGTACTTTTCAATGTTGTCATAAACTCTGGCTTTTCTACGCATACCGGCTGTATCAATAAAATTGAATTTACCATATTCGTTTTCAACAATAGTATCAATCGAATCTCTTGTTGTACCGGCAATATCGGAAACAATACAACGGTTCTCACCTGTAATATAGTTAATAAGTGATGACTTACCAACATTAGGTTTACCGATAACTGCAACAGAAATTACATCTTCATCAAGTTCATCTTCATCTTCAGGTGGTAAAAATTTACAAACTTCTTCAAGCAAGTCACCTGTACCTGTACCATGAACAGAAGAAACCTGAATTGGCTCACCTAAACCTAGGTTATAAAATTCATAAAACTGTGCCGGTGGTTCACCGATTTGGTCACATTTATTTACACAAAGCACAACCGGCTTACCACTCTTTTGTAGCATTTGAGCAACTTCTTCATCAGTTGCAACAACACCGTCACGAACATCAGTTACAAGAACAGTAACATCAGCAGTATCAATAGCAAGTTCTGCTTGTCGTCTCATTTGTTTTAGGATAACATCATCGGAATATGGTTCAATACCACCTGTATCAATAATACGGATTTTGCGATTATTCCACTCACATTCACCATAAATTCTATCACGAGTAACACCGGGAGTATCATCTACAATAGAAAGACGCTCACCTATAAGTTTATTAAACAATGTTGATTTACCAACATTCGGTCTGCCTACAATAGCTACGATTGGTGTGGACATAAAACCCCTCCTATCTATAAATCAAAATTTTTAATTTTTCAATTCTTTTAACTTTTTAGCAATAAAATAATTTATCTCAAATACTAAACACAATAATCCATTATATTTTAAGCTAAACATACTCTTATTATACCCTATTTTACGGCAAAATAAAAGATAATATAAGAAATATTTGACATAAAAAAAGACGGATATAAAATCCGTCTGTTTTTTATAAATTAAAATTATTCAGCTTCTACTGCAATAACCTGTCTGCCATTGTACTGACCACAGTTCTTGCAAACCTTATGTGGAGCTTTGTATTCGCCACATGTTGGACAAACTGCAAGTGCAGGAGTGTTTAACTTCCAAACATTGGATCTTCTCTTCATTTTTCTTGCGTGTGAATGTTTTCTCTTTGGTACTGCCATTTTTATTTCCTCCTGTAATATATGTTATTTTAATAATTCCTTTAGTACCTCTAAACGAGGGTCAATTTCTTCTGCCTGACAATCACATTCTCCATCATTCAAGTCCTTACCACACTTAGGGCAAATACCCTTGCAGTCCTCTTTACACAGGAACTTAACAGGTAAGTTAAGAATAATATCTGTCTGAACACAATTATCAACATCAAGAGTGTAATCCGGAACTTCAATGTAGTCATCATTGTCATCACCCTGAAGTGAAACCACAAGACGATGATTAAACTGGTAATTTAATTCTCTACTAACATCCTTAAAACATCTGTCACAAGGACGGTTGTAGGTAAATGATACATCAAAATTAACATCAACAAGACCAGCACGGTTTAAAGCCTCACCCTTTACCATTATAGGTGAAACGAATGGATAAACACCACTAATGTCTATGTCTGACATTGAAAAGGAATACTCAAAAGCCTTCTTACTGCCTTCCTGTAGGAAAACTTCTTTAAGGTTTAATATCATAAATACACCTTCTCCCAATAAACACGACTAATATTATACTCATCAAATAGCATTTTGTCAATAGAAAAAAGCCATTTTATTAGATTTTTTCTGAATTTTTTGTAATTTTCTTTGGTAGAATTAAGTACAATAATTTATTAATAATTATAGTATATTCATTAAGAAAAATCGGACAATTAATATGGTAACTTTAAAGGTTAAACCGTCAAAAAAGGACTGTTAAGTAACAGCCCTTTTAAGAGTTTTTAATTTAATTTTGAAAACTAATCTAAAATTAAACCTTTTCGCAAACTGCGTTAATACCTACCGGTAGGTCTTCTTCAGCAGCAGAAATTAGGAAAGTAATCTTTGTTTCTGATGCGTCAGCTAGGTTAGATGCTTTCTTAACGAATGCTTCTAAACCGTCAATACCTTCTGGGCAAATCTTGAATGTGCTATCAACAAGAATGTCTGTAACATCATAGTTACCTGCACAGATACCACTTAGGAAACCGAATAGTGCATCATAGCCCTGAATTTCGTAATGGTCAGTGTCAACAAGTCTAGCCTTATGAGTTACATCATATGTAAGCTTTTGACCTTTCTCAACTACAACAACATTGCCACTTGATGAAGCAACAGCTTCATTAGCAAGTTGGATTAATTTCTTAGTTTTGCCTGAACCTTTCTTACCTGTTAGTAAAGTTACCATTTAGTCGTCCTCCTTTTAGGATAAATTTTTAATATTTTTTTTAGTTAAGTCTTGCTTCTAGTTCAGCTTTCTGATCTTCATAACCAGGTTTGCCTAGTAGAGCAAACATATTCTTCTTGTATGATTCTACACCAGGCTGGTTGAATGGGTTAACACCTAGTAGGTAACCACTGATTGCACAAGCCTTTTCAAAGAAGTAGATTAGGTAGCCTAGTTCTGTTTCTGTCATTTCTTCAACATCAAGAACCATATTAGGAACGCCACCGTCATTATGAGCAAGAACTGTACCCTGGAAAGCCTTCTTGTTAACAAAGTCCATAGTCTTGCCTGATAGGAAGTTTAGACCATCAACATTTTCTGGGTCTGTATCAAGAGTAATTTCTCTTGCAACCTTACCAAACTGTACAACAGTTTCAAATAATGTTCTTCTGCCTTCCTGAATGTACTGACCCATTGAGTGTAGGTCTGTTGAGAATACAACAGATGCTGGGAAGATACCCTTGTTGTCCTTACCTTCACTTTCACCAAACAACTGCTTGAACCATTCGTTCATCATTGTAAATGCTGGTTCATAAGCAACAAGTAGTTCTGTCTGGTAACCCTTTCTGTAAAGAATGTTACGAAGAGCAGCATACTTATAACAGTCATTTGTAAATAGGTCATCGTTATCAAAGTCGTTCTGAGCCTTTCTAGCACCTGCCATAAGAGCATCAATGTCACAACCTGCAACTGCAATTGGAAGTAGGCCGACAGCTGTTAGTACTGAGAATCTACCACCTACATCATCAGGTACTACGAATGTTTCGTAGCCTTCCTTAGTAGCAAGTTCCTTTAGAGTACCCTTTGCCTTATCAGTAGTACAGAAGATTCTTTCCTTAGCACCTTCCTTGCCGTACTTCTTTTCCAGCATTTCACGAAGAACTCTGAAAGCGATAGCAGGTTCTGTTGTTGTACCTGACTTTGAAATCATATTAATAGAAACATCTTTACCCTCACAGATTTCTACAAGTTCAGAAAGAGCATTACTGCTGATTGAGTTACCTGTAAAGAAAATTTGTGGAGTATCTTTGCATAGTAGATTATAGTTAGGGGATTTTAAAAATTCAATAGCTGCTCTTGCACCAAGGTAAGAACCACCAATACCGATAACGATAAATACATCAGTATTCTTCTTAACTTTTTCAGCAGCTGCCTTAATACGAGCAAATTCTTCCTTATCATAATCTGTTGGAAGTGTTAACCAACCGATAAAGTCATTGCCTAGGCAATCACCTGTATGAAGTGCATTATGAGCAAGTTTCACCTGTGGTGCCATTGCTTCATATTCATGTTCACTTACAAATCCCTTTAAATATTTGTCACTTAACTTAGTAGCCATTTCTTTTTGTGCCTCCTTATCATTCCATAAAAGAATTATACACATATTATTTTATGGATTGGCACTATTATACTATATTTTGTACATTTTTGCAACAGAAAAGTAACACTTTCACTAAATAAAATTTAATTTTTTATAAAGACACTAAAAAAGCCCACAAGTATCGGAAAGAATTAGCAAATGAACATTCCTCTACTTCTTCTTTTGACTTAACTTTAACTTTTTCTACTAATTTTCCATTTAAATTATATTCAATTTCACCAATCACCCGGTCTTGCTTTACCGGTGCATCTATTGAGTCAGGAATGTTTACTTTTGTATCTATTTTATCATTGTTGCCTTTTGAAATTAAAATTGACTTAGGTTCATTTGCAATGAGTGAAAGTTCTTCTTTCATTCCTTTATTTACTTTAATTTTATCAATCTTTACTTTTTCAGGTACTTTTATTCCGAAATTATTGAAACCATAGTCAAGCATTGTTGATGCACTTTTGAATCTTTCATTGGTACTGTTACAACCTAAGGACACTGCAATTAAATTCATTCCATCTCTTCTGGCTGTTGCAGAAATACAACTCCCTGCCTCTGATGTTGTGCCTGTTTTTAGTCCTGTAATGCCGTTATAAGACTTTAAAAGTTTATTAGTATTAACAATTTGAGTTTTGCCATCTCGCAAGAAATCAAGCCATATAGAAGTATAATCAAAAACTTTAGTATGTTTTATAAGTTCTGCTGACATTAAAGCCACATCATATGCACTTGAATAATGACCTTCCTCATCAAGACCGTTGCAGTTCTTGAAAACAGTATCTTTCATACCAAGTTCCTTTGCCTTTAAGTTCATTCGCTTTACAAAGGCATCTTCACTGCCTTCGGTATATTCTGCCAAAGCAACTGCTGCATCATTAGCTGAAGCAACTAATGTTGCCTTTAGCATATCGTCAAGGGACATTTGTTCTCCCTCTTCAAGCCAAATATCCGAACCACCCATTGAGGATGCGTGTTTACTTGCAGTTACAGTATCTTTCAGGCTGATTTTTCCACTTTCAATATCCTCCATAACAAGCAAAACGGTCATTACTTTTGTAATAGAGGCTACTGACCTTTTTTCGTGACTGTTTTTCTCATAAAGAATATTAAAATTGTCAGCCTCAACCAATATTGCTGAAGGTGCTGACACATCCTCATCGGTAAGCGCCTTTGCCCCTATCGGCAAGGAAAACAATATCATTAAAACACCAAGTAAAATAGAAAAACTCCTTTTCACATACATTTTAACACCTCTTTCAAATAGTAAAATGTATGTTGATAAGGAGTATATTATGAATTGTTATTCTTAAATTTCTGCTAATAAAATACAAATGTAAAATCGCCTACCAAACTAATGATAGGCGAATAATTTTACTTTTTGATTTTAATATAATAAGAAATAATAATTAAATACCCTCAAGGGATTTATTAAGGAATGCTTTAGTTTTCTCTGATTTAGGATTATCGAATACTTCTTCAGGTGTACCGAATTCCTCAATAACGCCATCAGCCATAAAGATAACCTTATCGGAAATATTCTTTGCAAAACTCATTTCATGAGTGACAACAATCATTGTGTTGTCTGTACTCTTAAGGCCTTGAATAACCTTTAGCACTTCACCGGTAAGTTCAGGGTCTAGTGCTGATGTTGGTTCATCAAAGCAAAGAATATCAGGATTCATTGCCAATGCTCTGGCAATTGCAACTCTCTGTTGTTGTCCACCTGAGAGCTGACAAGGATAATGCTCAATTCTATCTGTTAGTCCAACTGTTTCAATTAATTCTCTACCACGCTTTTCAATGTTTTCCGGAGTGTCAATCTTCATTAAAGTTGGTGCAAGAGTAACATTCTTTAGAACATTGTACTGTGGAAATAGGTTAAAGTTTTGGAATACAAGACCAAAGTGCAGTCTGTTCTTTCTGATTTCATCTTCCTTATACTTCTTATTTTTTGAACCGTCAAAAATTTCTTTACCATTTACAGAAATTGTGCCATTCTCAGCAGTTTCAAGGAAGTTAAGGCATCTTAATAAAGTTGTCTTACCACTTCCGGATGAACCGATAATAGAGAGAACCTCACCCTTTTCAAGTGAAAAATCAATACCTTTTAGAACTTCTGTTTTACCAAAACTTTTTCTTAAATTTTTTACTTCTAATATAGCCATAGTTAATTAACTCCTGAAGTAACTTAGTTTTTTCTCAATAAAGTTAAAGAGAATTGTAAGTAGTCCTGAGAAAATCAAGTAGAAAGCACCTGTATAGAATAGTGGCCAAATTAGACCATCAGTCTTGATATATACCTGTGCAGTCCAAATAATTTCATATACTGCAATAATTCTTGCAAGAGAAGTATCCTTTACAAGAGTAATGATTTCGTTACTCATTGGTGGCACAATTCTCTTGATAACTTGTAACAACACAATCTTGAAGAAAATTTGTGTTTTTGTCATACCAAGAACTTGACCTGCCTCATACTGACCCTTTGAAATTGACTCAATACCACCTCTGTAAATTTCTGAGAAGTAGCAAGAATAGTTAATTACAAATGCAAGTAATGCTGCTGAAAATCTTGGTAGCAGTCCCATATTAAAGATAAGTCCCGGACCGTAATATACAATTATTAATTGAAGTAGTAGTGGTGTACCTCTAATAATCCATACAAAGGTACGAACCAACCATCTTAGTGGTTTAAACTTACTCATTGAACCAAAACAAATTACTAAGCCAAGTGGTAGTGAAAATAAAAGTGTCAAACCAAATAGCTGTAATGTTGATAAAAATCCGTTTAATAGGTCAAGAGTGATAGATAGAAAATCGCTCATTTACTTATCATTCCTTATGTATTACTTACAAAGTGCAACATTGTATTTCTTAGATAGCTTTTCTAGTGTGCCATCCTTTGTTAAATCCTTAATGTACTGATTGAACTTTTCTGTCATATCAGATTTTTTACGGAAACCAACGCCATATTCTTCCTTAGTTAGTGATAGGCTATGACCTAGTGTTTCATAGCTAGTACCCTTACCTGTCATAGCGTCAGCCATTGTGCTGTCAATAATACAAGCATCAACAGAACCGGACTTAACTTCTAGAAGTGTATCACTCTGTGCTGATACAGGAGTATATTTTAGGTTGTTATCCTTAGCAGCAGCTTCACCGGCAGAACCTGATTCAACTGCAAACTTTAGCTTTGATAGTGACTTAACATCCTTATACTTATCAAGGTCAGCTTTCTTCATAACAACAACCTGTTCATTCTTAGCATAAGCATCAGTAACACTTGTGTTCTTCTTAACTTCATTTGTAATTGTCATACCGTTCCAAGCACAGTCGATTGACTTTGTGTTAAGTTCCATAAACTTATTATCCCAGTCAATTTCAATGAACTTAACCTTAACGCCCATTTTCTTACCAACAGCCTGAGCAAATTCTGTATCAAAACCTGTCCAGTTACCCTTATCATCCTTATAGTTCATTGGTGCATAGTCTGTAATACCTACAACCAATTCGCCCTTATCCTTGATGTATTCATAGTCAGAGCTTGAACTGCCACAAGCAGTAACAAGCACAGCCATAACTGCACATAATACTAATGCTAATACTTTTTTCATTGTTGTACCCTCTTTTACTTTTTTATTTTTTCTTGTTGGAAACCATTTTCTTATATCTTCTATTATTAATTACCAACAAAGTACCTAAGCCTAAAACTAAAAATGCAAATAACTTTTTCATAATAATACTTCCTTTACAAATTCATTTCAAACTTACCTACCTATTTTACTTTATTTCGCTAAACTTGTAAAGTGGTAATTTAGCAAAATTTAAAGAATTAGGTCACTTCTTTTTTACATCACATACAAAAATTATGGAAATTCCTTTCATTTTCTTAATGTTGTTTTAATTGTAAAATAGTATTGTGTTCTTAATATATTGTAGTAATAAAAAAACTGTCATATTAATATTCGTTTTTGCTTATTCAATTTGATTGTTGGTTAAGATAAATCAGTTTTTTAATTTTATTTGTACTAACCTATAAATCACTTCTACAAATTAGGGTTTGTGGGGATGATTATGTAATGTAGATAAATTAGATAATAACCGATTAATTCATCTAATTTATAGTTTTTCCCTCCTTCAGTCGATTTATAAAAGGTAAATTGCCGTTCCGTCAATTTACAATCG
>CAKSNZ010000020.1 GCA_934476515.1 uncultured Ruminococcus sp.
AAAAATAGCAAGAATTTAGTATATGCGAATTGTATACCATGTCCTTGCGCTCCTGTATACCATGTTACTCTTGACACGATGTTCGCCCCTACACCTGTAAGCCATAATATGATATAAAAATCGGTACTGTTTATGCTACAAAATATTGTTGTATTATTAATTGTGCAATAACTTGGTATATAAGAGAGAAAGGACATAGTATACACTTTAATATAATTTGCAACATCCCCACAAACCCTAATTTCTAGAACAAAAATCCCTACTCCCACAAACAAAAATTGAAAAAACTAATTTTTATAACTAATGCATCTTAGCTTAAACAAAATTAAAATAACAAAAGAAAATAGAGGCGAATTAACGCCTCTATTGGTTCAATATTTGATTTTAATTATATATTACTATATAAAATAGGGGATAAGTAAAAAAATCAAGTAGTTGAAAGGTTCTTGCTGATTGCAGGTACTCTGTTAAGTGCCTTAACAACAACGGCAACTAGGATACCTTCAATAATTGCCCATGGAATAAGTGTTGCAGCTCTTAGACCAAGTAGCTGTAAATATGTTAGACCGTAGAACATATAAATGAAGTATGTGTTAATTGCAAGGCTACCGATTAAAGTGCCAAGAACTTCACAGATAATTGTTCTTGGTAGAGAAATCTTTTCCTTGTAAAGGATAATACCCAGTAGGCAAGCCTCAATAATGTAACCGGCAGTAATACCCGGTGTAAATGATGCTCCTGCAGGTGCAAATACATATGAAAGTACATCACCTAAACAAGCAGTAATCATTGAGCAAACAGGACCAAAATAATAAGCAACAAGTGCCATAGGTAAGAAAGTGAAACCAATCTTAACATATGGGTTGAATGCAAGTCCAATGTTTGCAAACATACCTAGTACAACTCTTAGTGCAAGTAGCATTGCAATAATTGCAATTCCCTGTACTTTACCAAGTTCCTTTGCTGATGAAGCAAATTTATTTGGTATCTTCTTAAAAAAATTCACAAAACTATCCATTATTTAAACCTCCTTATTATAAGTTACAGAGGTGGCAAATAAAAAGACGGAAACTTCAGAAAAGTTCCCGTCCATAGTTTGTCGTCTGTAACAGCGGGATGCGAAACTGTAACCGCAGGTAATCCTTTCGTTTCTTTGACAACTCCCCGTTCAAAGAACACTTCACGAAACAGTTTCTACTCTGTGAACATTTACTATTATATCACTCTCAGTAAGTTTGTCAACTTATTTTTTCATAAACATTTTATCAATGCTACGAATTAAGTTGGAAAGTGGCTTGTAAATGAAGAATACAATCAATGAAATAATAAGTCCCTTTACAATGTTAAATGGACCAACACAGAAAATACAGAAAGTAAATGTATCGGTGATAAATGGTACAATCTCTTTACCTAGGCTGATAATAGCTTCAATAGGCATAAAGTTTGAGTATAGAGGAACCAGTACAAATGTGTTAAATAGAATACCTACAACTGCCATTGTAATAGTACCGGTTAGCATACCGATTAAAGCACTTTTTCTTGACTTTTTGTGTTTATAGATTAGACCGGCAGGTAGGATAAATGAGCAACCAATAATGAAGTTTGCCAGTTCACCAACACCACCGGTTGATGTACCCTTAATTAAGAATTTAACTAGGATTTTTACAAGTTCAATAATTACACCGGCAACAGGTCCCATACTGTATGTGCCAACAAGTACAGGTACTTCTGAAAAGTCAAATTCATAGAAAGATGGTGCGATAAATGGCAGTGGAAATTCAATAAACATTAGTCCTGCCGCCAAAGCTGCAAGCATAGAAGTTACAGCAAGGAAAGTTGTGTGGTTTATGCCACTTTTTTGTTTTACGATTGTCATATATAATGACCTCCCAATAAATAATATTACAGTTAGTCGTCATATAATAAGAAAACCCCACAATAAAAATTGTGGGGCAAAGAGCATATTAACAACACGCACCAAGGGTACGCAAAAAATTCATCCTCTTTCATCCGGACTATAACCGTCGGTATTGGAGTTTCACCAATTCAACCATAATGGCTCGTGGACTTTACCACCGGTGGGGAATTACACCCCGCCCCGAAGACAACTATTCTGTTTAACTTTATTATAGCACTATGTTACAGTTTGTCAAGATTAACTTTCTTAAATGCCTTAATTTCTTCTTTATCCTTATCAGATACTCTTCTGCTATCTCTGATTTTGGAACAAGTCATTAAGAAGGTTTCTTTGTCATAATAATTCTTTCTAAGAAAATTAAATACTTCATTTTTGTGAAAAGCAAAAAGCTCAGCAGTAAGCCATGCTTTAGCCATTTTCACATAGTAGTGGTCATAATTAATATTCTTTAAACGAACTAAAATATCATCTAAATACTTCTTATCTTCCTTGTATTCAAACATTGTAATAATGCCGTAGCGAATTTCCCAAGGGTTATTACTGCTTAAGTATTTTTCTATATAAGAAAAATATTCTTCTTTATATTTCTTTAATTCAGTAAATTTACAACTGTCACATAAAGCCCAGTTGTTCATTCTTTTCACAAAAGATTCCATCAATGAGGAAAAGTCAGAGAAATTTTCTGTTTTAATACTGCAAGTTACAATGCCATAAAGCATACTTTCCTCGTAATATTTATTTCCACAAACCTTGAGAAAACTTCTAGGGTTGCCTTTACAAATAGCTTTACCCAGCTTTCTCATTACAGGTACTCTTATACCGATGAAATACTCTTTGTCACAATTAGGTATCAGCTTACTGTGGAAATCTCTGTATTTTAAGTCAGCCTGACTCTTTAGATAAAGAATCAGGCTGTTATAATCCTCTTGTGTCCAGTTATCAATTATAAATCTGTCCATAATTTTATATTATACTTTCCATTCAAAAACTGTTTTAAAAGGTGTATTTAAGTCAGCAGCAAAAGCTCTGTGCATATCGTCAAAATTTCTAACAGGTGCATCCTCATAAATAATAGAAGATAGTCTTCTCTTAATTCTCTGAGTTTCCATTAATGAAATAGCCTTTTCAAAATCTACTCTACCACTTCTTGAACAACCAACCATAGTAAAGCCTTTTTCCAGAACCATTCTGGTGTTGATTGCCACCATATTTTCAGATACACCCATAAGTAGCAGTGTACCCTGAGGGGAAGTGTAGTCAATCATATCATTAATAGCGTCCAAAGCACCTTCACCACCAACACATTCAAATGCATGGTCAATGTGTAGGTCTTTAGGAATATTGTATGTTAAAAATGTTTTTGTAACGAAAGAAAATCTGCTTAACTTTCTTTGGTTTTTACCAATAACGTAAATCTTAGCCCTAGGGTATTCTGCTCTAAGTACAGTTGCAATAACATAGGACAAAGCACCGTCACCCCATACACCAAAGGCATCTTGTCTTTCATGAGCCACTCTTTTCATTCTGGCAACTGCGTGACAAGCAACAGAAACAAATTCTGTAATAGCAGCAGTAGAAAGTGGAATATTGTTAAAAGGTATAACTCTGTCAGGGTCAATATCAACAAATTCTCTCATAAAACCGTCAGCACCTGAACTTAGGAACTTGCTGTCCGGTCTGTAGTTTTCGTATATAAAGGAATTGTCTGCATTGTCAGTATTAGCCGGTTGATTTGGAATCATAACAACCTGCTGACCGGGTTTAAAGTGACCGGTTTTATCAATAATAACTTCACCACAACATTCGTGAATAAGTGCCATAGGAAGCTTCTCGTTTAATACTTTAATATCACGATTACCTTGATAATATCTTTGGTCTGCACGACAAATTGACATATATCTAGGTCGGATAATTACTTTCTTGTTTATGTCAATATCTTCATACTTTACAGAAAAGAACTGTGGAGAAGTAAGCTGGTAAATATAGTTAATCACCTGTCATTTTCCTCCAACTCAATAACATTGCCACCAACAAGGAACTGAGCGATTTTGTAGTCGCTGATAGTTGTAATTTTAATGTTAGATGAGTTACCCTTAACTAGCTTAACCGGTGCACCCTTCATGACACAAATCTTACAAGCATCAGTAAGAATGTTCTTTTCAGATGGCTTAAGCTGACTATAAAGTTCTTTAAGAATGTTAATCTTAAAGGTCTGTGGTGTTTGACCTTGATACATCATTGATCTATCCGGAATAGAGTCAATCTGCTGAGCATCTTGTGAAACAACAATAGTGTCAACTGCAGGAACAACAGTATCACAAGCACCGTAAGTCATAGCATTTTCAATATTTTCATCAAGAATTCTTAGTGTAACGAAAGGTCTTACTGCATCATGAGTAACAATAATGTTATCCTCACTTTCACCATAAGTCTTTTCAATATCGTTAATAATGTTAAAAATAGTATCGTTTCTATTTTTACCACCGGGAACCAGCTTGATTTTATCTTCAAAGTCAAGTTCGTATTGTTCAAGCAAGTCAGACATATATCCTAGCCAAGCCGGATTTACACCAATGTATATTACGTCAATCTTAGTACACATTAGTAATTTTTCAAGTGTATGAATAATAATTGGTTTTTCGTCAAGTGGCAAAAACTGCTTTGGCATATTGCTAATATGCATTCTTGTTCCACTACCACCAGCGAGAATTGCTCCGAATACCATAATAAAACCTCTTTCAATAAAAAATCGAATGTGTTATTAACTACAACAGTATAACACATTCGATAAAATATTTCAATTATTTAGGAATATTTAGACAAGATTTATTTAAATCCAGTGCAACTAGGTCATGATGAGGGATTTGCTTGTCCTCAGGTGGTAATTCCATATAGTCACCAAAAGCTATTTTTAAGTAGGTGTCATATCCAACAGGAATAGGGAAAAGTTCACCTTCAAATGGTTCAAATACTGCACTTTCAAAACATTCCTTAGGGTACTTATTCATCATATAATGTGGACCTGCACAAAGCTCAGTAATATATGTACATTCCTCAATAGGATAGGCAGTCATCTTTTTCTCACAATGTTTCCAAATCTTTGTGCGAATTTTTCTGCCTCTAAAGATACCAAGAAGAATTTTACTAAAGAATGCAACTGCACCACCATGCTTTTCCGGTACAACCTCACTCATAAATAGGGAATAGAGTAAGCAGTGGAACAACTGCATATATCTTTTAAACTTACCGTCAGGACAACCGTCCAGTGGCATAATATCCATTACTAGACCATGTGGTACATCAATATTTTCTTGATTTTCCTTAACACAAGTATATTTTGTATCAACAAATGTTGCAAATATATTTCCTGTAAATGTTGAGTTTACATCTGTTTTTAGTAATCTGTATCTACCGGTATTACCAACTTGCTTAGGCCATTCTTTTAGGAGAATTTCATAATCTTGTCTTGGCATAAATACATCAACGTCATCATCCCATGGAATAAAGCCCTGATGTCTAAGTGTACCAATACAGCAACCACCACAAAAATAAAACAGTAGGTTGTTTTTCTGACAAAATTCTTTAAATACTCTCAAGGACTCAAGTTCCTTTAGTTGAAGTTCCCTTATTGTTTCCTTTGAAAGTTTTATTGGCTGTGACATATCCTTATCCACCTATCATCTTTTAGTGTTGCTAATAATCTTTTCTTTTACTTCTTCAATCTGTTTCTTAGAGCTGTCATTTAAACTTTTTTTCCAGAATGGAAGTTTTATAAGTCCTACAACTGTACCTATACCGTAGGTTATGTGAAGTAATGGGAAAATAAGTGGCAAAAGTACAAACTGAGGATAAAACTTTCTTACAACACAGCAAGAAACTGTATTTACAAGGTCAAACATACCGTAAGCTATACCTAGAAGTATTAGGAAAATATGAATTCCAAAGCAAGAGAAAATAATACTTCCCAACAAAGCCATAACAAATACAAATGGTACAAAGTGGAAGTAACTTAAGCACTCCTTGCATACACCAAGTGTTAAGCCAATCCAGTAACCGTTACCATACTTTTGCTTAATCATATTAGGCAGAGTGTTTCTTGTCATTTGATAAGAGATAATATCAGGACAACAACATAACTTGTAACCTGCTTTTCTAATGCGATAGTGCATTTCGTTATCTTCAGTTCTGCCTAAGTCCTCGTTAAAACCACCGACTTTAGCAAAAACTTCTCTCTTATAAGCAGCATGAAACATACTGTCAACATATTCTTTCTGAACAGGACGCCTTCTGTATGACGCAATAGATGAACCGAAAAGTGATTCTTCTGCTGCAAGAAGTGTCTGTTTCCAAGGTGACTCACCAAGTACAATGTTAGGTCTGCCACCACCGGTAACACTTTCACCTTCTTCAAGGTGCATAACATTCTTAGTAATAAAGTTCCTAGGAATACTTGCATGGGCATCTACTCTGATAATAATATCTCCTGTAGCTACCTTTAAAGCCTCATTCCAGCTGGAAGCCTGATTGCCTCTATTGTTCTGAACAATCTTAACATCCATAAAGCCGTAGTTAGAATTTTTAAAATCATTCATCATTTCAAGTGTGTTGTCCTTAGAACAAGAATCAACAAATACAACTTCAATTTGATTATGGGGATAATCTTGATTTGATATATCCCTAAAAAGACCATTAAGAACTGCACCTTCGTTAAGTGCAATCATACAAATTGATACAGTCATAATCCTACCCTTTCAATAAACCCTTATTCTTGAATATACAAACTTGTAATCCACTTTCCATTGTTCATAAATGCAACAGTAATATAAGGTACAACGAAAATCAATGGTACAATAAAAAAGCAAAGTAAAATATATGGAAGAAAAGAAAGTAAAATCTTTCTACAATCATTTATTTTGTCGGAAATAAAGTTTAATCCCAGTTTTATAATTTCTTCATTACTTATGCTTTCATCTTCAAAATAAACACAAGGTACTATTGTGTATTTAATACACACAAAAGCCGTTGCAACAACTGCCATAACAGTTAGCACAATAGAGAATGCTAAAAGTGCAACACTAGTTGTTATAGCAAAAAATACGGAAAAAATCAAGGCCGGAACAGTAAAAACTATAAAATAACCTAAAATTCTTACCATAATATTTAGGTTTAAGCTAAGACACTTGTTATACTTTTCTTTATTAAAGTAGTAAAAAATATCCTTTAATGAGTAGTCTTGATCTTTGGAAATTAGGTAACACATCCTAAAATATCCTGTAAATATAGGTGTGGAAAATAACCACACAATCACTAAAATAAGTGAGATAAATGAGAATACACCTTGATAAAACAGAGTGTTTGTATTTACAAATAAGTTTATTATGTTGTAGATAACTTCATCAAGTATCATTAGCAGAACAGTAGGGAGGACAGCTATCAGAAAACCTCCCATAGCATTACCCCAATTATCCTTAGCAAGTAAGGCAAGTGACTGTTTCTTAATTGTTTGTTCAATGTTCATAATTTCCTCAGTCAAAGTTGCCTGTATAAAGTCTGTACATAGCCTCTAAGCAAATTTCTGCATGTTTAAAGAACTTTTCTTCATCAAGACTTTCGTTAGCATTGTGCATATTGCTTGTGTCATCCTTAAATACAGGACCAAATGCAACACCCTTGTTGTCTAACATTCTTGCATATGTGCCACCACCTGTAGAATATAGCTCAGGTTCTTCACCCATAACTTCACTGTAAGCTGACTTTAGAAGTGAGATAATAGGAGCATTTTCATCCATATTTAGTGGCTTTAGGTGGCTAAGTACCTTAACATGAAGATTGTCTTTACTTGCAATTTTCTTGATTCTATACATAATAACATTGCCATCCATTGTAACAGGATAACGAACATCAATCTTAGCTTTAGCTGATTTATCATCAATTTGAATTGAACCAACATTTACTGTTAATTCACCGGATATGCTGTCTCTCATTTTGATACCGAGGGAATTACCGTTAGTTTCAAGGCCGATTGATGAATTGATGAATGAACATAGTGAACCTAGCTGAACATAGTTAAAGTTAGATGCAAGTAGTTCCACAAGTGCAGTAGCAGCATTTTTACCTTTGTTAGGTACACAAGCATGACTTGCTCTACCGTGAGAAATAATCATAACACCGTCAATTGTGTAGTGGAAGTCAAAGTCACAGTCCATAGCATCTGCAAATCTTACTAGGTTGTGGTCGTCATATTCACTACAGTCAACCATAGCATAAGCAGTATCAGGAACAATGTTTACTGCCTTACCGGCATGAAATTCATTAAGTGTTGTACCGTCATTAGTTTCAGCAGTAATCTCAAGTTGTAAGATACCTTTTTCACATTGACAAATACCGTAGTCACTGTCAGGTGTAAAGCTATATTCAGGCATTTTCTCATTTTCAAAATATGTTTCCATATCCTTCATACCTTTTTCTTCATCAGTACCGTAAATAGCTCTCAAAGTGTTTTTACCTTCAACACCGGCATCTTTAAGTGCCTTTAAGCAGTAAAGGGTAATAAGTGCAGCACCTTTATCATCAGCAACACCTCTGCCGTATAGTCTGCCGTCTTTTCTTGTTAATTCAAATGGCAGTGAGTCCCAGTTGTTACCTGCAGGTACAACATCAAGGTGAGTAAGTACACCACATAAGTCACCACTGTTGCCAAGCTGTGCATGACCTGCAATATTTTCAATATTCTTAAAGTCAAGACCAAATTCCTTAGCTTTATCAAGAATAAAGTTAAGTGCCTGTTCACAATCTCCCTGATTTTCACCTGAAATAGATTGGAAAGAAATTAAAGTCTTTAAGTCCTTTAGAATGTCCTCTTTATATTTTAAAATGTTTTTACCAAAATACATACTATTACCTCCAAATTATTTTTTTACTTTTCTCTTTCTATAATATAAGAAACCTATATATCCTATGTAAATAACACCGGAAATTAATGTAATAGCAAAACCGGCTGATAGCCCCGGAGTTTTGTAAGTAAACTTAATTTCACTGGTGGAATTTCCATCAACTTTAACAGCCATAAAGCTAACATTTACCTTTTCAATATTAACTTCTTTACCGTTAACATAAGCACTCCAACCATCTTCATATGGTACAGAGAAAAATACTAAATTGTCTTTGCCTTTATTATCTATTGTAGCAGTAAAACCGTTGTTAATGTACTTAAAGTTTTTACAACTTTGATTTTTTCTGTTTTCACAATCTTTCTTGTATGAATTTTCATTATAAGTAAAACTGTCAGCTTTGCTACTTGTGTAAGAATAGTCATCATTACTTTCCTTATAACCTGTAATGGATGAATATTTCTTCATTTGTTTTTCGGAAAGTACCATAGCTTTCATAAGTGCTTTATCTCTGTTATTTGTAGGAATATCCTTAAATTCCTTACTTGAAATAAAGTCATTGTACATAAAGCCCATAGGTACATAATATTGATTTTCATAAATGTTAACACCGTTTCTGGTGTCCAGATATTTAAATCCCGGCATTTTAGTGTTGCCGTCTTCATCAATAAAGTTTTCATCATCACTAGGATTGTCAAATAAATACTTAACAGATAATAAACCTCTTAAACCGTAAAGCTCTGTATCAGGTCTTGACGCAACATCTCTTGCACTGTCAAAGGTAGGGTAGAAGTCCATAATTGAACCGGGTACTATACTTTGGAATGCTTGAATGTTAGGTATCTGCCAATACATTCCCAGGTTGTCTGTACATTCATAAAAGTCACTTCTCACATTCTTAATGTCATCAATATTTAGGTCTTTACCACCATTTAGTGAGTAGTCAATGATAAAGTCTTTGTTAGATTGTAGCACACCTAAATATACTAAGTAGTTGCCATATACTGCAACTACTAATGCTAAAGCTAAGGTCAACATTCTCATCATCTTTTTTCTATTGTGAGCAAATGCTTTTAGGATAAATACAAATCCACACATAGAAATAAGTGCAATGCTACCGTAAATCCATAGCCATTCAGGATAATTCTCCAGTCCTAAAGTTGTTTTCTTGTCATCTTCACTTGTAGTAGGCATTAAGCCAACAAGCAGAAGAATTACAACAGTTACACCGGCAGAAATTCTTGTAGCCTTTAGCCAGTCAACCTCAGTATTTTCTATAGACATTACTGTTGCAAGAACTAGGATAAGGTCAAACATATAGAACCATCTTGCATAGTAATACATATTAAAGCCTTGGAAAGCTGCATTAAAGATTGGTACAAGTGCAATTACAATCAGTAGTGGAATTAACTTCTTTAACCAATGCTTTTCTTTAGTTTGTAAGAAACCTATAACACCTGTCATACCAACAAGAGGTAACCAACCTGCAATACTTGCCCAATTACCACCACTGTCAGGTGTAAAGTTAGGTCTTGCTGCAATATCAGGTGGGAAGAAGAATGATTCAATAATGTGTACATACTTCTGTGGTGTATCATATACAACTGCATTCCAACCGTTAGGCCATTCTGACAGTCTGTTGTTCTGAATAACAGACAGAATAGATGGCAGAAGAATTACAGCAGTCATAAAGAAACCTATAATAACTTCAAATGCTAATATCAGTAATTCTTTAAATTTAATTTTAGGGTAAGTCTTTGTACAAATTCTAAGTACCCAATAAATAATAACAAATACAACCTGACCTACAAAGAAATAGTAGTTCATTGTACAAGCTAAAAATACACTTAAAGCAACAATGCCTTTTCTCTTCTTGTACATATATTCATCAATAGAATACAGTAAAAGTGGGAAAATCAGTATTGCCTCATGAAAGTGATTGAAAAATACATTGTAAACACTAAATCCACTAAATGCATATAGCAAAGCACCAAATACAGCAGTAGATTTGTTCTTTACATATCTTTGTAAGAAAAGATATGATGTAAGTGAGGCACAAGCAATTTTTAAAATTAGCAAAGGCCCCATAAGGTAAGGTACTGCACCTGAAGGGAACAACAGTGTTATCCAAAAGAAAGGACTGCCTAATAGATAGAAACTATAACTACCTACAAGGTTAGCACCAAGGTCTGTGGTGTTGCTCCACATTGTGTCACCATTCAAAATAGAATCGTGAACCATCTGATAAAATGGAATTTGTTGAGCATTAAAGTCACCATAAAATACAAAGTAACCATTACCGGCTATCATATTTGGAATGAAAAACAAACTTGCAAATAAGATGCCCAGCAAAAAGGACATTAGTGCATAGTTCTTTTCTTTTCTATATAAAGATTTTCTTAAATTCATAATTATCCATTATTCTCCTAATTTGTTAAAAATTATTTACTATAAATCTAAAATAGGATATAATATAACAACAGTATAACATATTATAAAGATTTTTGCATTATATATTTATAATTTTTTGGAGATGAAGTAAAAATGAGTAATAGCCACTTTTTCGCTATGATTAGCAGAATGAAATACATTAACCGTTGGGGTTTAATGAACAATACTTTTAATGAAAATATCAGTGAACATTCATTGCAAGTTGCAATGTTTACCCATTGTCTGATTTTAATGCACAATGATAAATTTGGTGAAAATCTAAATGCAGACAGAGGTGCAGTACTTGGAATGTATCACGATTCCAGTGAGATTATTACAGGTGACTTGCCAACACCTATAAAGTACTTTAATCCTGAAATTTGTGATGCATATAAAAAGGTAGAAAATTTGGCAGAAGAAAGGTTACTTTCTCTTTTGCCACAGTCACTAAGACATTATTATGATGATATTTTACATTATAATGAAAAAGATGAACTTCTCCGTAAATATGTAAAAGCCGGTGATAAGATTTCAGCACTTACAAAATGTATGGAAGAAATCAAGGTGGGAAATAGGGAATTTACCGATGCCTTTGAAACAACTAAGAAGTCATTAGAAAATATGAATATGCCTGTAGTTGATGAATTTACAAAAGAATTTATCCCATCATTTCAGCTAACCTTAGATAAGTTAGAATAAGTGTATATAGTTCACATATAAAGCTACCTAATATTATATTTCTTTATTAGAATAAAAATCTTTTACTTTTGGTGTATAATGGTGAACAATACGAAAGATAAGATATTTTTACAGAAAGGAATAGTATTATGGCTTATCAGGGAAAAAGAGCAATTACTCCGGAGAAAAAGAAAAAAGAAAAAGTTATTAAGCAACCTACCAATGAACAGTCTATCGTAGTGGATAATGATGTAGTTGATATTTCTTCTAAGTCAACAAAGGCAGTTCATAAGAAGAGAAATACAATTATCCAAGTTGTTGCAATAGTAATGGCAGTAATTTTTGTTGCTTGTGGTGGTGCTTTGGTATATGCCTCATCAATTATCGGTTCAATTACTGATGACAGTGCAGATAAAGACACAAAGAATTATACAGTTAAGGATGACAGAGGTAACGGTGTTATCTCTGACAACAAACTTCTTGCCAACAAAGATGTGTTAAATGTTATGTTGTTTGGTCAAGATAATAAGGAGTCAAAGTATGATGCAGGTCGTTCAGATACAATGATTCTTCTTTCTATTGATGTTACAAATAAGCAAATTAAATTAACCTCATTCTTAAGAGATACTTATGTTTATATTCCGTCAGGTGATGATTTTGAAGGTTGGCATAAACTTACTGAGTCATATTCTAATGGTGGAGCAAAGCTAACAGTAAAGACTATTGAAAGTAACTTTGGTGTTAAAATTGATAGATATGCTATTGTTGATTTTAGTGGATTTAAGGATATTATTGATGCCTTAGGTGGTTTAACAATTCCTATTACAGGTAATGAAGCAAGATATATTAATGCACAGATTGAACATAATAATCAGAAATGCCCTAAGGTAGCAAAGAAGTATTGTAAATCAGTTTACAAGAAAGATAAGAACGGTAAGTATAGCTATGACAGAAACGGTGATAAAGTAGAAATCACAAGAAAGGTTAAGCTAACCGGTAAACAAGCCCTATGGTATGCTCGTAACAGAGGTAGTACAGAACTTGGTGGAGAAAACTTTAGTGGTAATGACTGGGATAGAACAGATAGACAGAGAAAGGTTATTAAAGCTCTAATTGATGAATTCAAGGGTGCATCCTTTACAAGTTTAGTTTCAGCAGTACAGAAAGTCGGCCCTATGGTTCAAACTAACTTTAAGTCCAACGAAATCACTTCTCTGTTTACATGTGCATTCAAAATTATGAAGTACCCAATGTATCAGTTTAATGTGCCAATCGGTGAAGAAAGTGACCCAAACAAACTTTGGTTCTATAATACATACTATCCAAATGGACACGAGTACGATGTTGTAGAAATTAACGATTGGGAGAAAACAAGAAGTAAAATTGCCAACTTTGTATTTAATAAAATAACTGACAAAAAGAGTAAGTTAACATATTAATTAAATACTACTAAATTAGATAAAATGCCGATTTTACCTGTATTTTACAGTATTCTTCAATACAACTAAAAAATCAGGTGAAAACTATGTGAATATTGTCCAAAATCGCATTATAATTCTTTAAAAGAATTATATATTAAAGAACCTCTTGTATAATCTATTAGATAAAATATATTGAAAAATATATTTAGAAAGGGGCAATATAGTGGCAGCATATCGTGGTACTCGTGGAGTTGAACCTCCAAAACCTAAAAAAGAAAAAGTAAGTAAAGCTACTAATAGCGACTTTATAGATATTTCTTCAAAATCTACAAAGGCAGTTCATAAGAAAAGAAATACAATTATTCAGATTGTGTCTATTGTAATGGCAGTTCTGTTTGTTGTTTCAGGTGGTGCTTTAGTCTATGCCTCATCAATTATGAATTCTCTTGGTGATGAAGAAGGAACACTAACTAAAAATACAAAGAACTATACAGTTAAAGACGATAGAGGTAACGGTGTTATCTCTGACAACAAGCTACTTGCCAACAAAGATGTTCTTAATGTTATGCTTTTTGGTCAAGATAGTAAGGAGTCAAAGGATGACAATGGTCGTTCAGACTCAATGATTCTTGTGTCTGTTGATGTTGTACATAAACAGATTAAGATGACTTCATTCTTAAGAGATACTTATGTTTATATTCCTTCCGGTGACAGTAACGAAGGCTGGAACAAACTTAATGCATCATATTCATTCGGTGGTGCTAAGTTAGCAGTTAAAACTATTGAAAGTAACTTTGGTATCAAGGTTGACCGTTATGGTATTGTTGACTTTAGTGGATTTAAAGATGTTATCAATGCACTTGGTGGTGTAACAATTCCTATTACAGGTGTTGAAGCAAGATACATTAATGCTCAGATTGATTATAACCATCAGAAGTGTAAGAAAATTCCGGAAAAGTATTGTAAATCAGTGTATAAGACAGATAAAAACGGTGACTATATTTATGATGACAATGGCAATAAGGTGGAAAAAACCAGAAAAGTTAAACTGAACGGTCAACAGGCACTTTGGTATGCTCGTAACAGAGGTAGTGACGAAATCAGTACATCAGAAATTTTTGTCGGTAGTGACTGGGATAGAACAGAAAGACAGAGAAAGCTGATTAACGCAGTAGTTAAGAAGTTTAAGAATGCAACATTTACAGAACTACTTGCAGTTGTAAATGAAGTCGGTCCTATGATTCAGACTAACTTTAAGCAGAACGATATTACTTCTCTAATGTCAAGTGCCTTAACACTTCTAAAGTACCCTATGTATCAGTTCCATATTCCAATCGGTGAAGAAAGTGACCCTAATAAGCTATGGACTTATGATAACCCTATTATCAACGGTTATGAATCATCAGTTGTTAAAATTACTGATTGGGACAAGACAAGAAGTGAACTTGCTAACTATGTATTTAATAAAGCTGGTAAAAAATATCTATCAAGTGGTAGTAGTTCTAAGAAAAGTAGTTCTAAGTCTAGTTCAAAAAGTAGTTCAAACTAATTAAAAATGTGGGCGAAATATCGTCCACATTTATTTTATGAATAAAGGAGTATTTATATGGCGAAGAAAAAGAGTACAACCAACAAAATCAGGCTCACTGTTTGTGGCTTATATGTAGCACAAATATTTTTCCTAACTTGTGGATTTTATCAATTTACTGTAGAAGGTAAAGGTACTGATTTTTATAGTTGTTTTACCGGTATTTTTTACTCAATAAGTTCCGGTAATGTGCAAGTTGCAATTCAAGCAATCATTGTAGCATTAATTCCTATGTTAGGTTTTTTATTCTTTAGCTTTGATAAGAAAAGAAATATAAAAAATATCTATGGTGTCCTTTCCTCAGTACTTGCAGTTTTCCTTATTATAGGACTTACAGAAATGCATTTAGGATGGGGTTCTGTACTTTCAATTATTCTTTACTTCCCAATAGTATTCCTTTCATCAATGGGTATCTTCTCAAACATTGTTGATGCTAAAAATAAAGCTGCATATTCAAATAGATAAATTTAATGTTATATAACAAAATGGACGACTGTTTAGGTCGTCCATTTCGCATTTTATAAGGAAGCTTTATATGATTGAATTAACCAGTAATCCATCAAATCCATCAATTTTTATTACATCACCTTTTTCGTCAAATATGTGACCGTAAAAGTTTCCGTAAATAATTTTTCTTTTGTCAATTTCTGTGTGTAAAGCACCACCGTTTTTGTTAGATGGTAAGAATTCAATATAAATGTTTCTTTCTTCATCCTCAAAGATCCATGTAGAATGAACATCACTAAATCTACCTTTGCCTTTAACTTTGCTTAGCTTTCTCATTTTACCATCAATAAATAAGCAGTTTTCAATACCGGCTGAGTCATCAGAAATACCGTCACATAACTGTAATGTAATTAGCTTTTTGTTGTAGTAACCTTCAGCAACTAATTGATGGTAGTTTTCTTTATTAGGTGTAGAAGATCTTTCCCAAATAAGTGTTGCAGAAGTTTTTTCATTATCAAGGTCATATTCACTACCACCAAAACGAACTAAACCGGTAGCTTTCATTTGTGGTAAAAACCTCTTTACGAAAAAGCTTGTTTTTTTACTTTCAAATGGAATAGCAACATTCATACTTTCTGCATTATTTTCATCAATTTCAATATTAAAGTAAAGATTCTTACTGTCGTAAAAATCCAAAAAATCACACTTTAAAAATCTCTTAGAACCTGCTTTAGAGAATTTTACACCAATTTGATTGTCATTATAAGCAACATCACCGGAATGAGAACTTTCAGGCATTCTAAACTTAACAAATGGTAGCATTTTCTTAACAACCTTTTTACCCATTTTAAAACCATCAAGGTCAATCAGAAAGCCACTAATAAAACCATAAGCACCTAAATTTGCAAGTGTAACCGTAAGTATAAGATGGTTGTTGTGAATGAAGTAAGTGTCGGATTCTTTTCTTTTAAAAACAGAACCAGAGGAGTTGATTTTGTTGTAGAAAAATATTGGTTCTTTACTCCAACCAAAAGGTTTCACTTCTCCATTAGTTTCGAAAACACTAACTGTATCTAAATATTCTTTGTACATAAATACTCCTCCTTGGCTTTATTATACACATTATTAATTTGTATTGCAAGATTTTATTGTGCAAAAGTTATAATTATTTTTTTCTCTCATAAGTAGTACTATGGAGGCTGATGTTTACTTATGAAAATCAAGATTGCCATAGTTTATTTACTGGCTTTTTTAGTGCTATTTTTAACTTCTTGCAGTGAAATTATTGATACAAATGCTAAGGAATTAAAGGCTAATGTGTGGGTAGAAAAGGATGATGATAATTTAAACTGTAAATTGCAGTTTATTGATGACAAAGGTAAATTTACTTTGCAAGATAAAAAGGACAATAAAAGTTATATAATCACAGGTGTAACGGTAGTGACAGAAAATGATTTTACCATAAATCATAAAGAAACTTTGTCAAAATATATTTTCAAGTACAAAATAAATAATGACTCAGTAAAAATCACATATGAAAGCAAAAGTATTACACTTAAAAAACTACATAAAAATAAATGAAAAAATCCCTATAATCCCTATATTAATTAGAAAAATAGTGTTCTTGCGTGTTGCGTAAGAACGCTCTCTATGATATAATAATCTAAATATGGGTTACTATCGCTAGAAAGGAATGTTGTTATGGTTGTTTTGGGTATTGACCCGGGATATGCTATTGTTGGCTATGGTGCAATAAACTACGAAAATAACTCATTTACACCAACTTCTTTCGGTTCAATTATTACTAAGGCTGATACTGATTTTAACCGAAGACTAGAGATTATTTATGATGATTTGGTTGAGGTTATTAAGCGTACAAAGCCTGACGCTATGTCTATTGAAAGACTGTATTTCCAGACTAATGCAAAGACTGCAATTATGGTTGCTGAGGCAAGAGGTGTTATTCTTTTAGCAGCACAGAAGATGGGAGTGCCTGTCTTTGAATACACTCCACTTCAAGTGAAAACTGCCGTTACCGGTTACGGTAAAGCCAAGAAACCTCAGGTTATGGAAATGACAAGAAGATTACTTAGACTAAAAGAAACTCCAAAACCGGATGATACTGCCGATGCATTGGCTATTGCAATAACTCATACACAGTCAGCTGGTTCAGGACTTAGACAATATATGATGAAAAGGGGAATATAAAAAGTGATTTATTCTCTAAAGGGTACACTGGTACATACTGAACAGAATTTAGCTGTTGTGGAATGTGGTGGTGTAGGTTATGGTTGCAGAACAACCTTAAACACTCTAAAAGATTTAAAACTAAACACAGAAGTTAAACTTTATACTTATATGTCAGTTAGGGAAGATGCAGTAGAACTTTTTGGTTTTTCTACAGTCAGCGAACTTAACACATATAAGTTACTGATAAATGTAAATGGTGTAGGACCAAAGGCAGGTATTTCAATCTTGTCTATTCTTTCACCGGAACAAGTTGCAGTTGCAGTTTCTTCCGGCGACTTTAAGACTATTACCCAAGCTAATGGTATTGGACCTAAGATGGCTCAGAGAATTGTCCTTGAACTAAAGGATAAGTTCAAGAGTATTGAATTTGAGGGTAATGCTGAAACAAGTGACGGTATTGCAGTAAAAGCACCTACCGGTAACATTCCGGCAGCAGTTCAAGCACTTGCAGTACTTGGCTTTAGTTCAGCAGAAGTTACACCAATACTCACAAAGCTAGACCCATCACTTTCTGTTGAACAGATGATTGGTGCTACACTTAAGAAGTTAGGAAGATAATATGGATTTTCAAAATGATTTTGAAATGGATTATGAAAATAGAATAGTAGATACTCACGAAATTCCTGAAGATAACCTTACTATGGATAATGATAATCCTTTAAGACCAAAAACTTTAGGTGATTACATTGGACAAGATAAGGTTAAGGAAAACTTAAAGATATATATTGATGCAGCAATGCAAAGGGGAGAATCCCTTGACCATGTACTGTTATATGGACCACCGGGACTTGGTAAAACAACACTTTCTCAGATTATTGCAAATGAACTTGGTGTTAATATTAGAATTACATCAGGCCCTGCAATTGAAAAGCCCGGTGACTTAGCAGCACTTTTAACTAACCTAAATGAAGGTGATGTACTGTTTATTGATGAAATTCACCGTCTAAACAGAAGTGTTGAAGAAATCCTTTATCCGGCTATGGAGGACTTTGCAATTGATATTATTACAGGTAAAGGTCAGATGGCAGCCTCTTACCATTTACCACTACCAAGGTTCACTTTAGTTGGTGCAACAACAAGAGCCGGTCAGCTTACAGCTCCACTTAGAGATAGATTCGGTGTTACATTGAGACTTGAACTTTATTCTCCTGAAGAATTATCAACTATCATTACAAGGTCAGCCGGTATTCTTAATGTGGATATTGACCATGACGGTGCATTAGAACTTGCATCTCGTTCAAGAGGTACACCTCGTATTGCCAACAGACTGCTAAAGCGTGTTCGTGACTTTGCTCAGGTGTTAAACAACGGTAAGGTTACTTGCGATATAGCTAGGACAGCCCTTGATAAGATGGAAATTGATGAACTTGGTCTTGACCAAAACGATAGAAGAATGCTCGAATCAATGATTAAGTTTTACAATGGTGGGCCTGTAGGTCTGGAAACTTTGGCTGCTGCCATTGGTGAAGAAGCAGTTACTATTGAAGATGTTTATGAACCTTACTTAATGCAAATCGGTTTCTTGCAGAGAACCCCAAGAGGCAGATGTGTTACTGCTGAGGGCTATAGACATTTAGGTTATGACTTTGGCAAATCGAATAACCAACCAACCTTGTTTGGTAATTAAATTTTTTAGAACAAACCTGTCAGCCTCCCTTGTGTAAAGGTTATGGAGAAAATTTATGTACAGGACAATATATTGATTAAGAGGTTAATTTCCTCGGTCCAACAATGTTGGACCCTACATACGCTATCGAAAAATATTGATATAAATTATAGCGAATTCTATATCAAACTATGATTAAGCTTGTAGGGGCGAACAGTGTTCGCCCGTAAGAAAACAAATATGTAACTACAACCTTTCCTTTGTTAGTAAAACTTAAATTAAGTACAAACTAACAAAGCCTCCCTCAGACGAGGGAGGTGGCTTTGCGAAAGCAAAGACGGAAAGAGGGAAAATTGATTAGATGGTATTTGCTTTTCATAGATTATAAAAATTAGAACAAACCTGTCAGCCTCCCTTGTGTAAAGGGAGGTGATTACGAAGTAATCGGAGGGATTGTCTTGGTACAATCTTAAGATTATCAAAGACTAATCCGATAGATAAAACAATGTGGTAACAAACATATTCAACCACAAAATTTTAGTTTACAGTTGTAGGGGCGAACAGTGTTCGCCCGTAAGGAAAGTTTATTTTATATGACACTTTGTCTTATGTATAAACTTGTACTTAGAACAAACCTGTCAGCCTCCCTTGTGTAAAGGAAGGTGGTTACGAAGTAATCGGAGGGATTGTCACGGTACAATCTATAGATTATCTAAAACTAATCCGACAGATAAAACAATTTAGGTGCGAACAGTGTTCGCTGTAAAATAAATAACAAACAACATATAGAAAATATAAAACTAATTAGATTAAAAGGAGTATTTTATGGGAAGAATTTTCGGCACAGATGGTGCTAGAGGTATTGCAAACAAAGAATTAACAGTTGACTTAGCACTATCAATCGGTAGAGCAGCAGCTGTAGTATTAACAAATGAAGATGTAAAGCATCCAACATTCTTAATCGGTAAAGATACAAGAGTTTCAGGTGATATGCTGGAGGGCGCATTAGTAGCAGGTCTAACTTCTGTTGGTGCAAATGTAATTATTCTTGGAGTAGTTCCAACACCAGCAGTTGCTTACTTAGTAAAAAAATTTAATGCTGATGCAGGTATTATGATTTCAGCATCACATAACCCATTTGAATTTAACGGCATTAAGCTATTTAATGAAGAAGGTTTCAAGCTACCTGACGAAATTGAAGAAAAAATTGAAGATATTATCCTAGATAAAGAACACACACCTGACCTTTCATTTGGTGGCGATATTGGTAAGGTTAGCTATAACAAGAATGCAACCGATATGTATATTGAACATATTAAGTCAACAATTGAAGGTGACCTTTCAGGTCTTGAAATTGCTATTGACTGTTCAAACGGTTCTTCTTCTGTTACTGCAGAAAAGCTATTTACTAGCCTAGGTGCAAAGGTACATATTCTTTCAGCAGAACCTGACGGTACAAATATCAACCAAGATTGTGGTTCAACTCATATGGAAAATCTTATGGATTATGTTCGCAAGAATGGACTACAAGCAGGTCTTGCTTTTGACGGTGATGCAGACAGATGTCTTGCAGTTGACGAAAAAGGCAATATGGTTGACGGTGACTTTCTAATTGCTATTTGTGCTGATGATATGCACAGAAGAGGTGTCCTAAAGGGCAATGCAGTTGTCGGTACAGTTATGACAAATATGGGATTCCAAAAGTTCTGTGAAGAAAAGGGACTTAGATTTGAGGCTACTAAAGTTGGGGACAGATATGTTCTTGAAGAAATGCAGTTAAGTGGCTACAACATCGGTGGCGAACAGAGTGGTCACATTATCTTTAGTGACTATGCTACAACAGGTGATGGTCAGCTAACAGGTGTTCAGCTAATGTCAATTATGAAGAGAAGAAACGAAACTCTGTCAGAAATGGCAAAGGTTATGAAGAGATACCCTCAGGTACTTATCAATGTTAAGATTTCAAATGAAATGAAGCCTAAGTTCTATACAGACAAGGCTATTAAGGCAGAGGTTAAGCAGGTAACAGATATTCTAGGTAGCAGAGGCAGAATTCTTGTTAGAGTATCAGGCACAGAACCACTTGTAAGAGTTATGCTTGAAGGTGAAGATTATCAGGAAATTTCTGTTCTTGCAGAAGAAGCAGCCAGTGTTGTAAGGGAAAGATTAAGTTAATGAGAATAGCAGATAATTGGAAAGATTATGAACTGATTGATTGTTCAGATGGAGAGAAATTAGAGCGTTGGGGAGATGTAATTCTTATCAGACCCGACCCACAAATTATTTGGCATACAAAGAGAACTCACCCACTATGGAGAAAAGCTCATGCAAGATATATCCGTAGTAATAAGGGTGGTGGTGAGTGGCAGCTTTTCAGAAAGATACCTAAGCAGTGGTCAGTTAACTATAATGACCTAAAGTTCAATGTAAAGACAATGGGCTTTAAGCATACAGGTATTTTCCCTGAACAAGCCACAAACTGGGACTTTGCCAGAAATAAAATCAAAAATGAAAACAGAGAACTAAACATTCTTAATTTGTTTGGATATACAGGTTGTGCTACTCTTTCTTGTATGAAAGAGGGTGCAAGGGTATGTCATGTTGATGCCTCAAAGGGTATGGTACTTTGGGCAAAGGAAAATGCAGTAGCAAGTGGTATTGCCGATAAACCGGTAAGATGGCTTGTTGATGATTGCATTAAGTTTGTTGAAAGAGAAATCCGTAGAGGTCATCACTATGACGGTATTATTATGGACCCACCATCATACGGCAGAGGTCCTAATGGAGAAGTTTGGAAGTTAGAGGATAACCTTTATTCTTTAATAGAATTATGCGAAAAGGTTCTTTCTGATGACCCTGTATTCTTCATTTTAAATTCCTATAGCACAGGTCTTTCAGCCGGTGTTATGGAATATATGCTTGGAGCAATTCTAAAGCCTAAGTTTGGTGGCAAGGTTAGTTCTGATGAAATCGGACTAAAAGCATCCGGTTCAGGATTAGTGTTACCATGTGGTTCAACTGCTATTTGGGAGAAGTAGCAAAAGGAAGAAGAGAAATGAGGTAAGAGATGAATTTCATTTCAGTGGAGAATTTGTCCTATCATTATGAAAGTAATGATGAAAATAATTTAACCAAAGTTGATGTTATCAAGAACCTAAATATGGAAGTAAAAAAGGGAGAATTTCTATGTGTTCTTGGTCACAACGGAAGTGGAAAGAGTACACTTGCAAAGCATTTTAACGCAATACTTTTGCCATGTGGTGGCAAAGTGTATGTTGACAAAATGGATACTGCTGATGAAGAAAAGTGTTTTGATATTAGGAGCAATGTTGGTCTTGTACTGCAAAACCCCGACAACCAACTTGTAGCCTCAGTAGTTGAAGAGGATGTTGCCTTTGGTCCTGAGAACTTAGGTGTTCCACCAAAGGAAATCCGTGAAAGAGTTGACAATGCATTAAAAGCTGTTGATATGTATGAATATAGAAAGAATGCACCTTATAAACTTAGTGGTGGTCAAAAGCAGAGAGTAGCCATTGCCGGCATTATAGCAATGGAACCTAGTTGTATTGTACTTGATGAACCTACTGCAATGCTTGACCCAAGAGGTAGGCAAGAGGTTATGGATACTATCACTAAGCTAAATCGTGAAAGAGGTATTACTATTGTCCTTATTACTCACTATATGGATGAAGCAGTAAAAGCTGACAGAGTAATTGTAATGGATGACGGTAAAATCTTAACAGAGGGTACACCAAAGGAAGTTTTCTCTCAAGTTGATTTAATCAAAGAACATTCACTTGATGTACCTCAGGCAACAGAAATTTGTTATGAATTACAAAAAGCCGGTGTTAATATAAAAGAATTGCCACTTGATGAAGAGTCTTGTGTTGATGTTCTTATGGAGGTGCTAAAATGAGTAGTATTATTCGTACAGACCATTTAACAATGACTTATGGTGTTAATACACCATTTGAAAAGGTTGCAGTTAATGACCTTAGTATTGAAATTATGGAAGGTGAATTCCTAGGTATTATCGGTCATACAGGCAGTGGCAAGAGTACACTTGTACAAATGCTCAACGGACTTATTACACCAACAACCGGTAAAGTCCTATTGAGAGATAAAGACATTAACGAAAATAAAAAGAAACTTAGGGAAGTTCGTTTTCAGGTTGGAATGGTTTTTCAGTATCCTGAATACCAACTTTTTGAAGAAACTGTATATAGAGATATTGCTTTTGGCCCAACAAATATGGGACTGACAGGTGATGAACTTGATAAGCGAGTTAGAGAGTCAGCAAGATTTACAGGACTAAAGGATAAACTTCTTGATAAGTCACCATTTGACTTATCAGGTGGTGAAAAGCGTAGAGCAGCAATTGCAGGTGTAATTGCAATGGACCCTGATGTGCTGATTCTTGATGAACCTACAGCAGGTCTTGACCCTCAAGGCAGAGATAAACTGCTTAATCAAATTCTCTCTTATCATAAGGAAAGAAAGAACACAGTTATCCTTGTATCTCACTCAATGGAAGATATTGCAAGAGTTGCAGACAGAATTTTAGTAATGAACAAAGGTAATGCTGAAATTCTTGCACCAAAGAGAGAAGTTTTTGCTCAAGGTGAAAGACTTGAAAAAATGGGACTTAGAGTTCCACAAATTACAAAGATAACTCAACTGTTACAGAAAAAAGGCATTGACTTGCCGGATGGTATTTTAACTGTAGAAGAAGCATTTAATAGTATTATGACTCTTCTTAAAAAGGAGGGTAAAGTATGAGAGATGTAGTATTCGGTCAGTATATTCCCGGCAAAAGTATTGTTCATAAACTTGACCCAAGAACAAAGCTGATTTTATTGGTATGCTATATAGTACTGATATTTTGTACATTTAATTTTTATGCTTTAGGTGTTACAATAGCTTTAGCAATAGCCTTTATGCTACTTTCAAGAGTACCTATTAAGCAGTATTTAAAAAGTATGAAAATGATGATTGTGATTATTATTATCACCTCGGTTTTCAACTTGTTTTATGGTGGAGGCAAAACTTACCTAACTATTGGACCACTTTCTATTACCGAAGGTGGTATAAACAATTCTATATTCATTGTTACAAGAATTGTTTGTTTGCTTATTGCCTCAGCATCACTTACATTTACAACTTCACCGACTGACTTAACAGCCGGTATTGAAATGTTGATGAAACCACTAAAAGTCCTTCATGTAAAGACTCATGAAATTGCTATGATGATGTCAATAGCTTTAAGGTTTGTACCAACATTGCTTGAAGAAACAGACAAGATTATGCTTGCTCAAAAGTCCAGAGGTGCAAATATGGATGAGGGTAATATTATCAAAAGGGCAAAGGCTCTTATTCCTGTATTTATCCCACTGTTTGTATCAGCTTTCAGAAGAGCATTTGACCTTGCAATGGCTATGGAATGTCGTTGCTACAACGGTGGCAATGGCAGAACAAAGCTAAATACATTGAAGTTAAGTAAGAGAGATTATTTTTCTTACATTACATTTTTACTTTTAATCGGTGTAATTGTAGTGTGCAATATTTTCTTAGGTAGTGTAGTAAGATGAGAAATTTTCTAATTACAATTACATATGACGGAAGTTGTTTTCACGGTTGGCAAATTCAAAAGAATGCCTTAACTGTTCAAGAAGTTTTTCAAGATGCACTTTTTAAGGTGATTTCCGAAAAACCTGACATAAAGGCTTGTTCAAGAACAGACAGTGGTGTTCATGCAAATATGTTTTGCTTAAGTATGAAAACAGACCACAAGATTCCACCTGAAAGATTAAAGGGTGCATTAAATAGATTTTTGCCACAGTCGATAGCAGTTCTCGATTGTAAAGAAGTACCTCTTGACTTTCACGCAAGGTATAATTGCAAAGGCAAAAGATATGTGTATAAAATCTGGAATAATCCTGTCAGAAACCCATTTTTAAGGGACTATGCACTTCATTATAGGTGGAAAATTGATGAAGAATTACTGAACAAATCTGCTCAAGATTTTGTCGGTAAACACGACTTTACTTCTTTTTGTACAGATGATGGTCGTGAAATGGACAATATGGAAAGAACCATTACTCATTTTAGTGTAAAAAGAGATGGAGATATGGTGCTGATGACAGTTGAGGCTGACGGTTTCCTATATAATATGGTTAGAATTATGGTAGGCACTTTGCTGAAAATTCAACAAGGCAAAATTCCTGCTGACGGAATACCTGGTTTATTTGCTCAAAAAAGCAGAAACCATAAAGGAATAACTGCTCCACCACAAGGACTATATCTTCAACAGGTTAATTATTAAGGAAATTAGTTATGGGAAAACATGGAGAAAAAGTCACTTCTAGTGATAAACAAAATATTATAAAAGAAGATTCAAAGAAAAAGGCAGAAAAAGCTGAAAAAATCGAATCTAAAGAACTAAAACAAAATAAAAAGAGAAAGAAAAGAAAAATTCTCAGTTACGAGAATGTACCTATTGAGGAGTACAGTGAGGAAACTGTAAAGTTTAACAAGAGAATTCTTAAGAAAACTATTATAGTTTTTGTTATAATAATTGTACTTTTTGCCGGTGTATTTCTAATTGCCAACAGAAGTAAATTTACTTGGGATAACTTTTCAACATGGGTTAGTGTAAATGTACTTGGCTCAAATAAAGGCGAAGATTTCCCTGTAGATACTTTAGGTACTACTGTTAGTAAAGGTAACTTTACTATGATAGGTGGTCATGTAAGTTATGCCAGTGATACTTCTTATGTTGAACTTAGCGACTCAGCCGGTAGAATTATCAACAGTCAGTTAAGTTACAGCGACCCAATCTTAAGAGGTACACGTAACTATTCTATTGTTTACGGTGCCGGTGGTAACGGCTTTATGGTTAGTGATGCTAAAGAAACTAAGCATAAAGGCACAACTAAGGAAGGTATCTTTACTGCTGATGTAAACGATAACGGTTATTATTGTGTTGTAACTCAGGGTAGTGGTTATCTTTCTCAGTTAACTGCTTATAATAACGAAAATCAAAAGTTATATGAATATTATTTTTCTGATTATTACATCACTTGTGTTTCTATTAATCCATCAGGTGACGGTGCAGTTTGTACAGGTATCACCTCAAAAGATGGTGGGGAAGAAACCAAGATTTATCAGCTAAACTTTACAGAGAAAAAACCGGTTAGAGAATATACATTATCTGACTCTATGGTTTACGATACAAGATATATTTCTTCAAACAAGGTTTGTGCAGTAGCTAATAATGCAGTATATACACTTGACTTAACAAGTGATAAACCAAAGGTTACTGAGTATAACTCAAGAACCCTTACAACATATGATTTTAATGCAGATACAAATGTTCTTTCAGTAGTATTATCAAAGAGTGGTGATGGCAGAAACTGTGACATTCTGATTTTTAGTTCTACAGGAGAAATTGAAAAAACTCTGAAATGGACTGATAGAGTTGACTCTATCAGCACATATAAAGGCAATGTAGGTATTCTTTCATCAGGTACAGCATATATTCTAGATGACCAAAGCAAGGTTATCTCTAAGGCTGATGCCGGTAATGATGCAAAGGCTTTGTTGCTTTACAGTTCTAACGATGCCTATGTTTTAGGTATTAGTGAAATTCGTGATATTAGTATAGACAAGTAGGTGAAATATGAACTTAACAGTATGGTTGGATATTGGGGTATCAATCCTCTTTATCTTAACAATAATTGTTTGTTACCGTAGAGGTTTTGCAAAGACAATCCTAGGACTTTTAAGTTCTGTAATTTCCCTAGCAGGTGCTTATTTTATCGGTTCTTGGTTATCCAAGCTGATTTACGACAATGCTATAAAGGATAAGATTGTTTCTAATGTAAGCAACTCTATGGAAAGCAGTGTTTCTTCCACAACCTCAAAGGTAGAAACTGCTACCAATGATTTACCTGAGTTTGTTGACAAAATTCTGGGTTACTTTGGATATAACAGTAGTAATATTAATAAGGGTATTGATTCTACTGTACATAATCAAAGTCAAAATGTAGCAAATGGTATTGAAAGTGTAGTAGGTCCTATTGTTACTGCACTGATTGCTTTTTTACTTGTATTTTTGTTATTTATTATTTTAAGATTTATAACCGGCAAAATCTCAAAGATGATTTGTCATGGCTTTAATTTACCGGTTATCTCAACAGTAAATCATATTGTTGGTGGTGTAGTTGGTATCTTTAATGCACTAATCTTAATTTACTTTTTAAGTGGTATCGTAACATATGCTATTCCACTATTTTCCGGAGGTAAAATCTCCTATGAAGATTTTAATTTAGCAGTAGAAAGCAGCAAAATCTTTAAGATTTTTTATGAACACAACTTCCTGGCTGATACATTAAAATCAGTTTTATCAGTATTTAATTAAGGAGAATTGCTTAAATGAATAGTGAAGAGAAGAAAGAGATAAACAATGATTCATCTGATGAAATTTTAACTATCCCTAATATACTTTCATTTTTTAGAATTTTACTTATTACACCATTTATGATATTATTCTTAAACGGACAGTATGTTTGGGCAACAGTAATGATTATTATTTCCGGCCTTACTGACTGTGTTGATGGGTTTGTTGCTCGTCACTTCAATCAAGTGTCTGATTTCGGCAAAATTCTTGACCCTGTAGCTGATAAACTTACACTTTTAGCAGTAGGTATTGGAATTTGCATCTTGACACCGGAGGTAATAACTGTTATGGTTATCCTTATAATAAAAGATTTGCTTATGCTAATTGGTGGTATTGCTTTAATAAAAAATGATATTCAACCTCCACAAGCAAGATGGTACGGAAAGGTTGGAACAATTTTGTTCTATATTTCTGTATGTGCTATTGTTGTATTAAAGGTATTTGGTATTGAAGTACCTTACCTTTCAGTAATTCTGCTAAGTATTACTGCTGCTACAATGATATTTGCTTTGGTTAAATATTTTCTATTATTTTTAGATTTAATAACAAATGGTAGTAACCAGAAGAAAGGAGAATAAAATATGCTTTGCTCTAAATGTAATAAGCGTCCTGCAGTTGTCTTTGTATCAAACAGTGCTGATGGACAGTCAAAGGGCTATTGCCTTACTTGTGCCAAAGAACTTGGTATAAAGCCGGTTGAGGACTTAATAAATAAGATGGGCATTACAGATGATGACCTTGAGGCAGTTCAGGATCAGATGACATCTATAATGGACAACCTAGGTGAAAATGGAGATTTACAGTCAATGGTTGAGTCTATGGGTATCGACCCTGAGGCTTTACAAGGTGAACTTGTAAACCTAAATGACGATAACAATGACGATGACGAAGATGGGGACAAGGACTTTACACCGGGAGGTGCTCCAACATTCCCTGCATTTTTCAACAGTATGTTTAGTGGTAATAACCCTAACAGTAACGGTGATAATTCTGATAATAAGAAAAAGGACAAGAAAGATAAGTCCAAGAAAAACAGAAAGTTTATTAACTTATATTGTGAGGACTTAACTAAAAAAGCTAAGAATGGCCTTGTTGACAGAGTTATCGGCAGAGATAAAGAAATTGAAAGAATTATTCAGATTCTTTCTCGTAGAACAAAGAACAACCCTTGCTTAATCGGTGAACCCGGTGTAGGTAAAACTGCTATTGCCGAAGGTTTAGCAGGTAGAATTGTTGAGGGTAATGTTCCTCTAAGACTTAGAAATAAGGAAATTCACCTACTAGACTTAACTTCTCTTGTAGCCGGTACTCAGTTTAGAGGTCAGTTTGAAAGCCGTATTAAGGGCTTAATAAAGGAAGTAAAAGAAGCCGGTAACATCATCCTATTTATTGATGAAGTACATAGCCTTGTTGGTACAGGTGACAGTGAAGGTACAATGAATGCAGCAAACATCTTGAAACCTGCTCTATCTCGTGGAGAAATTCAAGTTATCGGTGCTACAACATTTACCGAATACAGAAAGTATATTGAAAAGGACTCTGCTTTAGAAAGAAGATTTCAGCCTGTAAAGGTTGGTGAACCTTCTATTGCAGAAACTATTGATGTTTTAACTGGTGTTAAGTCATATTATGAAATTCACCACAGAGTAGCAGTATCTGACGATATAGTAAGAAAGGCAGTTATCTTCTCAGAAAGATATATTACAGACCGTTTCTTACCTGATAAGGCTATTGACCTTCTTGATGAATCATGTGCTTGTTGTGCTTTAAGAAGTAAAGCTATGGAAGAGTATGATAAGCTATCTGTAGAAAAGAAAGAATTAGCAATTAAGAGAGATAACCTTTCTTCTGCTGATGATGTAAACTTTGAAGAAATTGCAAAAATCAAAACTCAGCTACTTAACATTGATGAAAAGATGAAAGAACTTGAACCTGAAGCAGTTAATGTTCAGGTTACAGAGGAAGACCTAGCTAAGGTTATTGAACTATGGACAGGTATTCCATCATCAAGAATCAGAGAAAATGAACTGGCAAAACTTCACGACCTAGAAGAAAAGCTAAACAAAAAGATTATCGGTCAGGAAGAAGCTGTAAAGGCTCTATCCTCTGCTATTAAGCGTTCAAGACTACAGATTTCACCTCGTAGAAGACCTGCATCATTTATTTTTGTTGGACCTACAGGTGTTGGTAAAACCGAACTTGTAAAGGTTCTTTCTAAGGAACTGTTTGACTCACCTGAAACACTAATTAGACTTGATATGTCTGAATTTATGGAAAAGCACAGTGTGTCAAAGATTATCGGTTCACCTCCGGGATATGTTGGCTATGATGAAGCAGGACAAGTTACAGAAAAGGTTAGAAGAAGACCATATTCTGTACTACTGTTTGATGAAATCGAAAAGGCTCATCCTGATGTTATGAATATCCTTCTACAGATTCTTGATGAAGGTAAAGTAACAGATGCTCACGGTAGAGAAGTTAACTTTGAAAATACAGTTATCGTTATGACAAGTAATGCCGGTTCTGATAAGAGAGAAAATGCATTGGGCTTTGGTAAAACTCAGGCTGATGCTCATAAGGAAAAGGCAATGAAAGCACTTTCAGAGTTCTTAAGACCTGAATTCTTAGCTAGAGTTGACGAAATTCTTGTATTTAGAGATTTAGACGAAAATGACTTTAAGAAGATTTCAGCACTACTACTTGATGAATATGTGCCTACTCTAAAGGAAAAGGGCATTACATTTAAGTATGATGATAAGGCTTGTACTGCATTAGCTGAAAAGGCTAAGGGTGGCAAGTCAGGTGCTAGAGATTTAAGAAATATTATCCGTAAGGAAGTTGAAGATAAAATCGCAGAAGAAATTATTGATGCCGGTAATACTTCACTTTCAGGTATTGCAGTTACTGCTGAGGATAATAAGATTAAACTTGAAGTAATGTAATTGAATATCTAATGGAATTTAATATCCATAAAAATAGGGAGTACCAAAAGGTGCTCCCTTATGTATAACCGGAAGAAGGTATTTTATGAACGGTATTTTTTATTTCTCATCAACAGGAAATAGCCTGTATTTAGCTAAGAAGATACAAAGTGAATTAAATGGAAATGTAATCTACATACCTAATTATAAAGGCAATGGCAGTGAATATGATAGGATTATAATAGTATCTCCTGTATATTCCTTTGGTTTACCTGTGCATACATATGATTTTTTGCTTAATATAAATGAAAAGTCAAAAATCTATGTTGTGCTAAATTATGGTGGTATGGCCGGTGGAGCTAATGTTCTAACTTATAATTTAGCTACAGAACATAATAAGAATATTTGTGGTGTGTATAAATTGAAAATGCCGGAAAATTATACTTTAACTTTTACACCACCTAGCATATACAGTAAATTAGTTCTTAAAAACTCACATAAGAAAATAAATAAATTATAGCAGAGTTAAAACAAGACAAAGTGTCAATCCCTAAAAATTCAAAAACATATGAAAATACATATTATAAAAATAAGTCAAATTGGCATTTAATAGGGAATAGCTTTTCAGTCAGTGATAAGTGTGTTAAATGCAAAAAATGTATAGATATTTGCCCTGTTAATAATATTACAATGGTGAATAATAAAATTCAATTTGGTGATAATTGTGTTTCTTGTTTAGGATGTTATCATAGATGCCCCGAAAAAGCTATTAAATATAAAAATAGAAATAAAAAATCAAGATACTTAAATCCTTATGTAAAAGATAATGAAATAGGCTCAGATTTTTAATTTTTGTTTTTATTATTATAAGATAATTTTTTTGATTTTATTTTAGGTTAAGATTAGTTAGACAAACCCTAATTTGCAGTAGTGATTTATAGATTAGCACAAATAAAATTAAAAAAACTAATATTTTTACAATAAAGCAAAGGCAAAAAGTAGGCTACTTCACTATAAGTGAAATAACCTACTTTTATTATATAAGTATTAGATTTTAAAACTTACCCCAATAACCGAACTTTTTATTTTTCACTGCAAGGAAAGTTATTGTAACTATAACTGACATAGATTCTGCAACAATAATAGAGAACCATATGCCGTTAAGACCGAAGAAGATAGGCATAATTAAAACAGAGGAACATTGGAAAAGTAATGTTCTAAGGAATGCAATAGTTGCTGAGGTTAAGCCGTCATTAAGTGCAGTGAAGAAAGCTGAACCAAATATTGAAATTCCTGAGAATAAGAAAGCAACACCATAAATTCTAAATGCATGAGTTGTCATTGTTAAAAGTTCTTTGTCGTATCCAACAAATGCACTTGCAAGTGGATTTGCTAAAAATTCAGAAATGCCAAACATAGCTATCGCTACAATACCGATAATAACTGAACTCCTCTTTAAAATGTTATTAAGTTCTTTCTTGTTACCTGCTCCGTAATGATAACTTGTAATAGGTGCAATACCTGTTGAATAACCAATAAATACTGCTAAGAAAATAAAGTTAACATACATAATTGTACCGTAAGCAGAGATACCATCTTCACCGGCATATTTCATAAGTTGAGCATTGTATAACATACCAACAAGTGACATGGAAATATTACTCATAAGTTCTGAAGAACCATTTGTGCAAATTCTAATTAGTGACTTAAACTCCCAACTGGGTTTGCATAGTTTTAATTTACTGGAATTTTTCCTAGCAAAATAAATTAATGGTACAATACCTCCTAATACTTCACCTAAAGCAGTTGCCAAAGCTGCACCCACAATACCCCACTTAAATACTGCAATAAACAGTGCATCACCTACCATATTCATAATACCGGCAGAAATTGTTATAGCAAGTCCCAACTTTGGCTTTTCAGCAGTTACTACAAGGCTGGAAAAAGCATATTGCAACATTAGAAATGGGAGAGAGATAAGTAGCACTCTGCCATATTTGACACAATTTTCAAGCATTGTATCCTCAGCACCTAGGAAAGAGGCAATCTGTTTTAAGAAAATATTGCTGATAACAGAAATCACAACACCACTAATTACAGTTGCGCATATTAGTAGTGAAAATATTTTATTTGCCTTTTTGTCATTACCTTCACCCATAGTTTTGGCAATTAATGCACTGCCACCTGTACCAAACATAAAACCCATTGCGCCAACAACCATAAGAAATGGCATTATAAAGTTAACTGCTGCAAAAGAAGTTTTGCCAACAAAGTTTGATACAAAGAATCCGTCAACAACACCGTAAATCGATGTTAATATCATCATTAGTATTGATGGTAAAGTAAAACGTATTAACCGTTTAAAATTAAAATGATCCGATAATTGTATTTGATTTTTCATTATTTCTCCTTAAATTATAACTTCTCAATTTGTTTTTTAAAGGAATTACGATGCTTTTCCATAAGTTTTAGGTAAAGCCCCATTTTTTCCTCATCCCAATCTTTAAATGTGTCAAATTCAGCCTTATATAGCTTTTTAGCAGTTTGGTTTGCATAATCCTTGCCTTTTTCAGTAAGGAAAACTATTTTGGACTTTCCATTGTATTTTTCAAGATAAACAATATCTTCATTTTCAAGTTTACGAATAGCTGAATTAATTGTTTGTTTGCTAATTCCGGATGATTTGTAAATGTCATACAGTAAACATTTTCCTTTATTAATATAGGTCATATACAGTACAAATGACACACTGTCCGATATTCCTAATTTAACTGATGCCTGATGATACAATGACTCAATTTCTTCGTTTAAACAATTTATTTTACAAATACTATCAAAAAGTTTCTGCAATAATGTCATTCCTTCCAAAGTATGATTTCGTACCAAATGATTATAGTATGATTTCATACCATTTTCAATAGCTAAAATTTATTAAATATGTAGAATTTTATGATTTTCTGATGACAATAGAAATTTTTGATATTATAATGACATTAATAAAAAGAATTTAATATAATTTTAAAGTTTTTGCAACATTTTCCTTATTTGAAAGGTATTATTTATAGAAAGATTTTTATTATGGTGACAAATAAGAAAAATGTTGATATAATAGGGGTAATCAAAATGAAAAAGTTTAAGTCAATTATTAGAATTATATTAGCTATTATAAGTGCAGGAATTTTCTTATGGTTCTTGTTACCTATGGCTAAGAGAATAATTTGTGTTGGAAATGTTGTAGGTGTACTGTTTACTGCTTTCGTATTTTGCAGATGTGTATTTTACAAGTATTTTCAAAAGCTAAAAGAAAAGTGGCTAATGGGTGGTTTTAAGATGGTGCTATATAGAATAATACAGGTTTGTATTGCACTTTTTGTTGTGTATGGTGTTGTGATAAGTGGTCTTATGGCATATTTTACATTGCAAAAACCGGAACCAAATTCTACTATTATCACTTTGGGTGCTATGGTTAGACCTGATGGTTCTCCTAGTGGTAGCTTAAATCGTAGAGTACAGGCTTGTTATGAATATCTTGTTGAAAATGAAAATTCAAAGGCTGTTTTGTCAGGTGGTCAAGGTAGCAATGAACCTATGAGTGAAGCACAATGTATGTACGATATTTTAGTTAAGAAAGGTATTAGCAAAGATAGATTGTTTATTGAGGATAAATCCACTAATACTGATTCTAACTTAATCAATTCTTACAAAATAATTGATGAAAATAATTTATCAGAGAATATTGCTATTGCAACAGACGGTTACCATCAGCTAAGAGCAAGAATTATTGCTAAAAGACAGGGTAATTCAGGAAAGATTGGTGCAGTGAATTCTCAGTCGCCTAAGTCTGTTGTAATTACTTATTGGGTGAGAGAGTGGTTTGCAATACCTGTTGAATTACTAAAATAATATTTTCTAGCCATAATAAAATAAAGGAATGTGTGTAGTGAAAAAGATAATTTGTATATTAATTTCAGCTTTGATGGTGGTTACTTCCACTATGACAATGTTTGCAGAAAATAAAAAAGATTACTTAGCAGTTATTGGTGACTCTATTGCCTATGGGTTGGGTATTGAAAATAAAGATGATATTTATGGAAATATTGTTGCAAAAGAAAGGGATTATACTCTTACCAATGATGCAGTAAACGGCTACACAACTTCTGATGTACTTAATTTAGTTGAGAAAAATGACAAGGCAAAAACTCATATTAAACAAGCAGAAACAGTAGTAATTTCTGTTGGTGGTAATGACTTTTTGCAACTTAGAAATAACCTTGACCTTGCAGAAATTCTTGAGGTAATTGAAAAAGGCAAAGATAGTTCAATGATTAAGAATATGCTAAAAACAGTTAAGCAAAATCTACGTTCAATTCACGAAAATATCAGAGAACTTAACCCTAAAGCAAAAATTGTTTTGCAGACTGTTTACAATCCATTCCTAGGCCAAAGTGATAAATTTACAGAGTTGCTTTGTCAGTTAGTAGAAATGTTTAGGGAAGATTATACTCAAATTTACTATGATGAAGTTAAAACAGATAATAATATGGCAATAGCAGATGTGGAAGAAACTTTCAGAACATACAGCAACAGTACAGGAAATACTTCTCTGGTACAAAGTGACTATATTCACCCATCTGTAAAAGGTCATAGAATTATTGCAGACTTAGTGGAAAATGCAATGGATGATGTTCATAAGGCAAGCTGGTCAAGCGTAGAAAAATCAGCCAATGCCCTTGTAAGATTGGGTTGCAGAATGTTTGAATAGTATTTTATCTTCTATCTATATTAATAATTTGTATTTCAGTAATTTATATTTTTGTACTGTATTTTAAGAGCTACCTTTTGTAGCTCTTTTTTACTTTATGCTTAGCTTTGTTTGTACATTATATAAGTTTGATAAATTGTTTTTTAATTTGAGTGTGGGTAAATGTGAGTTTTATAAATTTTGGTTTTTCAATTTTGTTTGTTGGTAAAGGTAAGTTTGATAGATTAGGGTTTGTAGTGCTATTTGATAGTTTCAACTAATATGGAATTGTAAATAAATTTACAATTCCAATCACTCCTTCCGTCTTTGCATACGCAAAGCCACCAGCCACTGCATAAGTTCGCAAAGCCAAATATTAAATTTGGATGC
>CAKSNZ010000021.1 GCA_934476515.1 uncultured Ruminococcus sp.
AAAGTAACAATTAAAGGAATAGGAAAGGTTACAATTACTATTACTGCAAAAGGAAATTCTGCTTATAAACCGGCAACAAAGAAAATCAATATTACTATAAATCCAAAGCCGGTAACAAAAATCACAGTGAAAACTGACAGTAAAAAGTCAGCACAGATTAGTTGGAGTAAACCGGCAAAGGTTTCAGGTTGTCAAATTAGCTTTTCTTACAAAAAGAATTTTAAAGAGGGAGAGAGAATAGACCAGGTATTATATAAAAATAAAATCTTATATAAAGGTATAAAGAGAAACGCCTATTTTAGAATCAGAGCCTTTACAAAATATAAAAATGTGAAGTATTATAGTAGTTGGACAGTGAAAACAATAAAATTTAAGTAACAATAAATATGAGTCTAAAACAAGTGGCATTGCTATGTCACTTGTTTTTTGTTTATTGGGGAGTATTATATAGGTGTAAATTTATAGGTATTGGAGATATTTTTATGGGAAACAGTGATTGGAATTCTAATCAATATATGAAGTTTGGAAAAGAAAGAATACAACCATCCCTTGACCTTATAAGCAGAATTAAAGATTTAGATCCAAGCACTATTCTTGATATTGGATGTGGTCCCGGTAACAGTACATTTGCTTTGTATGAGAACTTCCCTAATGCTCAGATTAAGGGTGTTGATTCTTCTGAAAATATGTTGAAAAAAGCAAGGGAAAAGTACCCTAATATGCAGTTTGAAAAGTGCAATGTACCTGATGATTTAGGTGAAGAAAGTTATGACCTTATCTTTTCTAATGCTTGTATCCATTGGATTCCTAACCATCAGAACCTTATATCTGAAATATTCAATAAGCTAAACAAAGGTGGTACACTGGCAGTACAAATTCCATTAACTCAAGAAGCTCCATTTTACAAAACTTTATTTAGGCTGATTGAAAATGAAAAGTGGAGTAAGTTAGCAGTTGTCCATAATTTCCATTACCTTATGCCTAATGAATACTACGACTTGTTTACAACTTTTGATTGTGACTTTCAAATTTGGCAGACTACATATTATCACATTGTACAGTCACAGGAGGGTGTAATAGAATGGTACAAAGGCAGTGGTCTAAGACCTTACCTTGAATTATTAGATGAAGAAGAAAAAGAAGATTTTATGACTGAATTAAAAGAAAGTTTAAAGAACTTATTTCCTACTCAAAGGGACGGTAAAGTGATCCTAAAAATGCCTAGACTATTCTTTACATTACAAAAAGATAGTTAGAATTTAAAGTTCGACTATATAGTTGGACTTTTCTTTCTTTTGTAGTAAAATAGAAGATGTTATATGTAATATTCTTTATAAAAACCTTAGTATATAGGTAAGAGAGGAGGATATGTTGTGGAGGATAATAAAATAATAGAACTGTTCTTTGATAGAAACGAAAGTGCCATTAATGAAGTTTCTATAAAATATGGAAAACTGGCTTTGTCAGTTTCCGGCAACATACTAGGCAATAAGGAAGATGCAACCGAATGTGTCAATGATGCATATTTGGGTGTGTGGAATACGATTCCACCTAAAAAACCGGAAAAACTTTTACCTTATATTTTAAAGGTGGTGAGGAATATTTCTGTTACAAGATTTCATCATAATACAGCTAAAAAAAGAAACAGCAACTATGATGTGGCTTTTGAGGAGTTGGAGGAGTGTATTTCTTCAAAAAACCAACCTGAAAGTGAAATAGAAACTAAAGAACTTAAGAAGATTATAGAAAGCTATCTTGATTCTTTATCAAAAAAAGACAGAGTTATTTTTATGAGAAGATATTGGTTTGCTGATAATTCCTCAAGTATAGCTGAGTTAGTAGGTATGAATGAAAACAGTGTAAATGTTCGCCTACATAGAATACGCAAAGGCTTGCATAGTTATTTATTAAAGGAAGGGGTGCTAGTATGAGCAAGGAAAAACTTTCTAAAGCCATAGGCGAGATTGATGAAAAGTATATTGATGAAGCTATGAATTATAAAAGTAAAAAAGTGATTCCCTTTGCAAGGTTACTTCCTTTTGTTGCTTGTTTCTGCATTATGTTTGTTGCTGCTTTACTATTGCCATCAGTTATAAAAAGTAACAATGTAACTAATGTTAAAAAGCCTGTAACTACCGGTCAAACCGTTACAAACTCAGCTGACAAAATAAATAAGGGTTATGATACATATGGTGGTGAAGTTGAGAATAATTTTGTAGTCAATAAGATTAAAAGTGTTGCAATAGAAGATTATGCAATAAAAGAAGTTAAAAGCTTTATTAAATACAAGGGTAGTAAACTAGATAATATTATTGACCAATTTGAAATGGATACTGATGCTGATTATTATGTTATTACTTCAAGTATGCCTGATGGTTTTGAATTAACCGACTTCTATGCATTATATGTTGAGAATAATGGTAAGAAAAAGTTACATGATTATGTATTTTCTTTTGATAAGGGAGAAAATAATATCACTATAAATATATGTCCTTATGAAAAGACCTTGTCCGGCTACTTTGTAAAAGGTGAAACAAATAAAAAGTCAAAAGTCAATAATTCTGATGTGATTATTTATGGGGAAAATTCATCATACTATGTGGATTATAAGGCTTATGGTACAACTTTTAGAGTAGATGCTAATGGAATTACAGAAAAAGAATTTGAAAATATGTTGGTGAATATAGTATAAATAAATTGTTAATTGTCATTTTGACTAATAAATAATTTAAAAGTGTTTATTAAAAATCACTAATTCTTAGGCAAATAAATAGTTTACATTGTGAATAATTTGTTTCAATGTGTAAAACTGTTGTGATAATGACCAATGATTTGTGCAAATTGCTAAATAGAAAGCAATATTATAGTTGAAAATGATGAAAATGTTTTGTGCAATCTGCTTAAATATGAACAAAATATTAATATAATATTCATAGATTATTAAAAAATTGTATAAAAAGTAATAATTCAAGAAAAAAGGCCTTGCATTATCTGTGCAATAATGATAGAATACAACCAAGTTAAGAGAGCAAAACCTCTCATAAAACTTCAAAATTGCTTTTTCCAATCTTTTGTATTGTTTTGTTATATTTCATAATGTTCTTTTTTCTGGGAAGACCCTCTCATCTTATGAGAGGGCTTTTTCCTTTTGTTGTAAAAGTTGTATAATCAAAATTTTCTAAAAATATTAATGATTATTAATATTTTTGTTACACTTTTGTTATAGAATATGTTATAATAATATAAATGTGATTTTTATTTATAGGGAGGATTTTGATGAAGAAATTATTATGTGTTCTTTTGACAGTAGTTTTACTTACTACAACTATTTTCACAGTTTGTGGTGCAACACTTGATTTTGATAGTGATGAATATGTAGCACCATTAAACTCTTGGCGTTACAAGAATGGTGTGCCAATCTCAAGTTTAGAAAAAGTAGGTGCTTCTAATAAAAATGCTTGGAAAAGAACCTCAAAGGGTTTTGTAAATAACTACGGTCAGGTTATCAAAGGTGCAACAATGAAGGGTATTGATGTGTCACAGTGGAATGGCAACATTAATTGGTCTAAGGTTGCAAAAAGTGATGTTGACTATGCTATTATTCGTGTAGGTTATGGTGATAACTATACATACCAAGATGATACATATTTTAAGAAGAATGTTCAGGGATGTATCGACAACAAAATTCCTTTTGGTGTGTATATTTATTCCTATGCAGTAAATACAACAATGGCTAAGTCTGAGGCTAACCATGTACTACGTTTAATCAAAGGCTTAAAGCTTGATTTTCCTGTATATTATGACCTAGAAGATAATTCTCAGTCCGGTTTAGGTTCTTCAAAGCTGGGTTCTATTGCAAAGACGTTCTGTAATGCAATTACTGCTAAGGGCTATAAGGTAGGTATCTATGCTAACCTTTATTGGATGAACAACTATCTAACAGATAAAGCATTTAATAATTCAAAGTGGTATAAGTGGATTGCACAGTACAATTCATATTGTGACTATACCGGAAAGTATCAGATGTGGCAATCAACAGATAAAGGACTTATAGATGGTGTAAGCAGTGCTTGTGGATATTTTGACCTTAACTTCTGGTTTGGTAAGAAGATTAAGTCATCATATGGTCAACCTGTTAAGCTAAGTAACAGTTCATATACATTTAAGTATTACGGTGAGGAACTAAAGAAAAAGTTAACTGCTACTGTATATACAACTGATAAAGAAAAAGGTGTTAAGTGGAGTAGCAGTAATAAAGATGTAGCTACTGTTGATTCTAACGGTAAGGTGGTAGCAAAGGGTCAAGGAACTTGTTACATTACTGCTAAAGCAAAATTTGATACTACAAAACTTGCAAGATGTAAAGTAAAAGTACAACAGATGGTTACAAGTGTGCAATCAAGCAAAAACAGTATTAGCCTTGAAAAGCCAGGTGAAACCTATACTCTAAAGGCTACTTGTACACCAACAAATGCTGATGATAAAAGTGTAAAGTGGGAAAGTTCAAATATTAAGGTTGCTACAGTTAATGCAATAGGTAAAATTGTTGCTAAGAAAAAGGGCTCTTGTCAGGTTACTGCAACAACTAACGATGGTACAAAGTTAACAACTCAGTGTAAGGTAACAGTTAAGAAACAAACTGTAACAAAGGTTGCTTTAAACCAAAAATCAGTATCACTGAAAAAAGGTAAGAAACTAACATTAAAAGCAACTTGTACTCCAACAAATGCTTACAAAAAGTCTGTTTCTTGGACTACAAGCAACAAGTCTATTGCTACAGTAAATTCTAAGGGCAAAATAAAGGCAAAGAAAAAGGGTACTTGTTATATTTATGCTACAGCTAAAGACGGTAGCAAAAAATATGCAAGATGTAAGGTAGTTGTATTTTAATGGTGTCAAAATTACTTTGATGGAATAATATGTACTAGGGATTAAACCCTATCAACACCATCAATAGTAGATAAAAGAAAAGAAGATATACCAACTAAAACTACCATTTATTATACCTCCAAAATCAACGGCTCTTGCTTATTATTTTAATAGGCAAGAGCTTTTTCTACATTTATCTTGTTGCAAATATGTTAAAAATATGTTATTGTTTAGTTTAGAGGAGATGGCATTTATGAAGAAAAATAAAGTTATAGCAATTATCGGTGTATTCTTTTCAGCAGTAGCACTAATAGCTTCAGCAGTTGAACTTTGGTACTGTGTTGTACATAATATTAATTTTTTAATTATGCCAATTCTTTTGGTTGCAGTTATGTTAATTGTACTGGTTGCTAATATTGTAAACTTAGTGAGAATTAATAAACACAACAAAAAGTTTTCTAAAAAATAATTAAAGTAAGGGATAGTATGGACTTTTATCTACAGTATGGTAATTATTTATCAAACATCTTACAATCACTTATAAAGAACAAAAAACCTGCCCAACCTGATTTTCAAATTGATTGGAGCAAGTTTTTTCACTTTTGTATGCATCATAAGGTTGCCAATATGGTGTATCTTTCAATTAAAGATTTTGATGTACCGAAAGAAGTTTTAAGTAAATTTAAGGATGTATATAGTAAAATTACTTTTATTGAGGCAAAGCAAGAAATTTATTCTGATATAGTTTATTCTTCTTTTGAGGAAAATAAAATTTCTTTTTTGCCGGTAAAGGGTATTTTGATTAAAAAGCTATATCCTGTAGAAAATTACCGTAGTAGTGGGGATATTGATATTCTAATTAAGAACAGTGATTTTGAAAAGTCCTGTAAAGTCCTTGAAAGCCTAGGCTACAAAACTTTTGAAAAGCCCAATAAAGGCAATGACTATCATATTAGTTATGAGAAAAATTCAGTACATATTGAGCTACATTCTTCCTTAGCTCCTAAGGACTCTAATTTTTATGACTATTTTAACAAGTCATTTGATAGAGCATATTTAAAGGAAAACTCTAATTTTCATTATCTTTTAAACAATGAGGACTTTTATATTTATACTCTTTATCACCTTTATAAGCACTTTGTAAAAGGTGGGGTAGGTGTTAGGTATTTTCTTGATATGTATATTTTAAATGAAAAAATGACCTTTGATTATACCTACCTAAACAGTGAACTGAAAAAGCTGGGTTTATTTAATTTTAACGAAACAGTAAAGGCGCTTTCACAAGTTTTCTTTAACAACAAAAGCAAGGATAAAAGATTAACCGAACTTTCAAGATTTGTGTATATTAGTGGTGCTCATGGTGAAAGAACACTTTTCGCAATGTCAATGATTTCACCTAAAGACACTAAGAAAAAGGGGTTTTACTTTACTAATAAAGTTAAGTATTTTTGTGATGCTTGGTTTATCGGTTATGACGCTATGAAAGAAAGATACAAGGTTCTAGTTAATCACAAATGGTTACTTCCCTTTTGCTATATTCACAAAGGTTTTTATACATTGATAAAGAAACCTAAAGCTATCCTTAGAGAGAAAAATGAAATAACAAAGATGAATAAAGATGTGAAAAACTACATTGACTCTATAAATAAAATGGCCGGAATATAGTCTAAAATTTTTTCCATAAAAGTAAACACACTTTTCTACTTTCCTAATAATATATAATGTAAACGGAAAGGAGGAAACCCAAATGTGTAACTGTTTTGGCAATGGAAATTGTTGCTGGATTATTCTTTTAATCATCATCTTCTGTGGTTGCTGTGGTGGCAACTCTAATGATTGTGGTTGTGGCGGTGGCTGCAACGGTGGATGTGGTTGCTAATAGCAATCAAATTGCAATAGATAATTTTTAATAAATTCAATAGATTTTTTAATTCTAATGATAATCAATGATTTTACCACTTTATAATAATATTTTTGTTTAAGAGTGTTGTTGGTAGATAATTATTATAATTTTAGTGAAATTGTAATACCTTTGATTATCTTATAAAAAGGCCTCACCAATAGGTGAGGCTTTTGACGTTTGTCTTTTGTGAGTTTGTATCTTAAGATATACTGTTTTTATAAATTAGTTTTTTAATTTTATTTGTGCAATCTATAAATCACTTCTACAAATTTGGGTTTGTGGGGATGTTGTAAATTATAAAAAGTGTAAATTATGTCTTTTTATAAACTGTAAACTATGTCGTTACATAATTTATAATACAACGATATTTTGTAATATAAATAATTCCGATATTTTATATGATATTATGGCTCACAGTCGTAGGGGCGAACATTGTTCGCCCGTTTAATAGTAAAATGTTTTATGTATCTTTGTCCTATGTAGAAACTAAAATTATAACTTAATACATAGGACAATATGCCAATAAAGAGGCTGATTTGCTCGGTCCAACAATGTTGGACCCTACAACTGTGAGTCATAGTTTCATATGATTTTATGTGCATATTCTCACTATGAATTTTTCTTTATAGCCGATTTAATTTAAAACAAATTCACCTTAACCCACAAACAAAACTAAAAGACAAACCCAAATTTGAAAACTTATCCAAATAAAAAATAAAAAGAAAACCACTAGCAAAAACCAGTGGTTAAAAATAGATAGATTGAAAAATGCAAAACAAGTACAAAACAAATGCTAATCAAATTCAAAACAAATGAAAAAGGCAAATATTTATTACTGAATATTGTCATTGTTTTTCTTCTTAAAGTCGGTTAAAGGTCTAACCTTACCATCAGGAGTTTCAACATCAATATTCTCGAGTCTTTGCTTAAAGCCTTCCCTGAATTTGTCAAGATACTGTTGCCTAAGCTCAATCTGTTCTTCTGCTTCTTCCTTAGTTAAACCGGCAGATTTTTTCTTCTTAGCAAGTTCATTTATTCTCTTAATTAGTTCGTCCATAATTTACCTCCTAATTGTTTTTTAAGATTAATTGTGCTAATATTATACTATAGTTTAAAGGAGAATTCAAATGGCTGACATAAGTTTACTTTACCCAAAAGGTAAGGAAGTTTCCACAATGACTTTAACTAATGAATCTATAAATGACCTATCTGTTGACTACATTGTTGAAAGCCTTACTAAAGATATATACGAAAAAAACAGTATCAAAAAAATCTTAACAAACCTAACTTGTGATATTGATGTTATCAACTATAGAGCAGATGTTTTTGAGGATATTCTTAATTTCCCTGAACTAAGGGATGGCTTAGTTGAATTGCTGAAAAAGTTAGAGGATTTACGAGAACTTGAAAAGTTTAACAAAGACGGTGATGCATCATCCTTGTGGCAACTTATTAACAGACTTAGAGAAATTGACGGTTATGTGCTATGCATCACAATGCTAAAGAATATTCTCAACACTATTCCTATTAAGTCACAAGGACTACTTGACCTTAAACAGACCATTGAAGATATTTATAACAATGGTGGTTTTGATATTCTGAAAAAGGATATTGATGAAACAATGGCAAAGGCTCAGAACCTAAAGTCAGTTACTATAGGTGTTAACCTTGACAGTGTGTTAAAGCCTAAGAATGCCGGTGTTATTTCTCTAAATAGTTTTGAGATTACTAACAGTGGTATCCTAAAGAACTTTATGGGATTTACCGGTTCAAAGGAAGAACTGAACAGTGATGAAAAGGTACTTTCAAGTCACAAACTTCATCCTGCAAATCCTAGTCTAAACAGAACAAAATTCGGTTCAATTCAACAAGGTGCTAATACTAATGTACATATTGATACTTCAGGTTCTGCTACAGGTGATGACCCATTGTCTCAAAGTCTAAAGAAGGTTGTTACCGATATTCTGAAAAGAATGGTAAAGAGTATCAAAGCAACACTTCAAAAGTATGTTAATATTTCAGGCTACTCATTAGTGGGCTTAATGCCTGAGATTATCTTTTACATTCGTTTTGCTGAGCTTGTTGATAAGATGAAAGAAAAGAAATTACCTGTATGTAAACCACTTGCAGTTCCTGATGACAGAGTGGCTTACGGTGAAGATATTTATAATATAAAACTTGCAATTAAGCGTACTAAGGGTGAAGAATTTGACATTATCGGTAATGACATTACATTTGATAATGAACAAAGAATTTATGTTATGACAGGTCCGAACAGAGGTGGCAAAACTACCTTTACTCAAGCAGTAGGTCATTGTTTCGTACTTGCACAAGCCGGTATTTATGTACCTGCAACAAAGTTCAACTACAGTCCTGTTGACAACATTTACACACATTTTCCTGCTGATGAAAACGATACTGTTGACCTAGGCAGACTAGGTGAAGAAAGCAAAAGACTTTCTGATATTTTTAAGGTTGCAACTGACAAATCGTTACTTTTACTTAATGAAAGTTTGGCTACAACAAATGTTGCTGAGGGTGTGTTTATTGCAAAGGATGTTATTAAGGCAATGGCATACTTAGGTGTACGTTCAGTATTTAACACACATATGCATGAACTTGCCCATCACCTTGATGAATACAACAGTGATGATAGTTATAGGAGTAAAGTGCAGAGCCTTGTTACCGGTATGAAAGACGGTCATAGAAGTTTTAAGTGCGAGATTGCACCACCACAAGGCGTTTCTTATGCTAAAGATATTGCAGAGAAATACGGCGTAACCTACGACCAAATTAAAAAGAATATAGACAATAGATAAAAATAATGGCTAGTGTATTTTGTACACTAGCCATTTCTTATGCTTTTATTCTGTTTTGGTTTTCAAGTAATGCAACAATAACAATAAATAGTGGAGTAGTGATTGGTTGGTCTATGTTTACCATAGCTTGAATACTGTAAGAAATAACACTTGCTACAAGTATAACACAGTATTTATTGCTTAAACTTCTCTTAATTCCACGTATAAGGGCAGAAACTATAAAAGTAATGTAACTACATACCCCAACTATTCCGATTGTTACAAGGTAATTTAGATAAATATTATGGGCAGCATTGGTTGTTTCATTTTTGAAAGCCATTAGTTCATCATTGTAACCCATATCAGTCATAATTTGACCAAAGGTATCGCAACCTGTACCGAATAGCTTTTGTAAAATATTTACATTAATAAAAATGTAAATGCCTCTTATCCACATAAAGCCTCTGTGAGTTCCCCAGCTGTCATTAAATCTAAAGTATTTCATAGCACCGTTTAGTGTGGATTTTGTATCAATAAAAGTAAAGTAACAAAATGTAAATACACATAAAGCAAAGAGCAATATTGTTAAAAAAATAAATGATAGGGTAATTACCTTAGGCATCTTTGTAATTGATTTCTTCTTGCTAAAAATATTTAGAAAAATTCCCAAAGCCAATGTGATTGCTATTACAATATTAGTGTTGCCATACACAATGAAAGTTTCTATTGAACTAAAGCCCATACTGTAGTCATCCATAATGTAGGAAAAATATCTGATTAATTTACAACCTATAAGCATTAATGAGGTGATAATCAGTAGATTTGAAAAATGCTTTAAATTTCTTATAAAGAATATATAGCAAAATACAAATAGTCCTAATGTACCTAAGATACTGCCATCACTGTTGCAACAAACTATACCACCAAATGTTATTACAGCAGAAATACCGTAAATTATCTTTTGATAATATTTCTTTGAGAGAATAAACAGCACCATACAAAGTGGCATTACAATAGTTAAATAAGCTGAAAAAATATTTCTGTTGCCTATTGTTGAAATGAACTTTGTGTATTGACTTGAACTCATACCATTGTATAGGTTTAATGGGTCCCAGTAGAACTGTTGCAAAATCCCTATAAATGCCACAAATGATGAAACAACTGCCATAACTATTGGAACAACTTTGTTTTCTCTGTATGTTCTTGAAATTACAAAATACACTACAAAGTAAGTAAAGGTAAGTATAAGTCCATTATTTCTTCCTAATTCACCGGTAAGACTATCAAATTTATAGTCGGAAACCAAGGTGCTTATAACAGAAGAAATTAAAAATCCTATCATTCCGTAATCGGTAAAAGATAGGATATTCTTTTTATTTTTAACTTTATTTTCTTTATCTCTTTGATTGTAATGAGTCAGTATTACACCACCCATTAAAATCAATAATAAACTAGCCAAAACATAGAAGGCATATAGTTTATCATGTCTTATGTAATAATATTTGTCTGATACATATAGGGGAAAGAAAGATACCATTAATGTGACAAATATAATGGAAACATTCCCCATGTAAAAGGATAAATCTTTTTTAATTTTCTTTTTCTCCATAATTTGCACCAAAAAAGAGGTTATCACAATGGTGAAAACCTCTTTGTTAATTTAGTCTTCTAATTTGTTTAGAACTTTAAGAATTGAACAAGCCTCATCGTCATTTAGACGGTTGCACTCATATCTTTCATCTCTAAGCATAATTAGCAGTTCTTGAATTAGATAACGGAAACCTGTACCTTCAAAGTTAAATGATCTTCTGTCAACCTTTTTGCAACCATTTTTAATAACCTTAAAGTAACCTGTATTCCACCAGTCATCTTCAAGAACAATTCTACCCTTAGTACCAATAACAGTTAGGTGGTTGTGTAGGTCAATGTTCTTACCGATTTCAATTCTTGCAACTGCGTCTTCATATCTAAAGAACATTGAACAATATTCTTCTCCCTCTTCATTACCGGGAATAATGTTCTTAGAAATATATTTTGACTCAGTACCAAGTAGCTTTGTTACAGCAGTAATAGCAAGTACAGACATATCTTCAAGTGACTTTTCATATTCAAAGAAGTCGTTGCTCATACCAATATCAATACTTAGCACCTTGCCAACTTCGTTACTCTTTGCAATCCATAGAAACTGAGAGAAAGCTCTTAGGTAAACCATAACAATGTTTTCCATTAGGATAACATTCTTTTCTCTTGCCAGCTGATTAAGCTCTTGACATTTTTCATTGTCAAGTGAGAAAGGAAACTCACAAATAACATGAATACCCTTTTCGATACACTGTTTAATATAATCGTATCTTTTATCTAAGTTGCACTTAATATAAGCAATGCTAAGGTCTTGACAGAACTTTTCAAAACAGTTGCCATATGAGTTGATTTCGTACTTATTACAAAATTCTTCAGCAACATTAATATCTTCACTAAATACTCTTTCAATGTGAATACCGGAAACATACTTTGTTTCGCCAACAACACCTAGGTCATCGGCATTGTCAGTAATAACACCAAAGTTTCTGATAGCACTGCTCTTTTCTCTGATTTGTGTTGAAGAAATGTTCTTTGTTCTTTCAAGATAAACAACGTTGCAGTATTGCTTTAGGTGATCAAATTTACCAATCCAGTCACTACCAACAACAAGAGTATCAATATCATACTGAATAATATCTCTGGTCTTTTGACCTAAATATTCTTCAACAATAATTTCATCAACTAAACCTGTTTTCTTAACATTTTCAATTCTTGTTAGAAGTGAATCGTGAACAGAAAGTTTACCTCTTTCAATATCGTAACTTTCGGAAGTAACACCAACTATTAGGTAGTCACCGTAAGCTTTTGCCCTTTTAATAATATTATAATGACCTTGATGGAACAAATCGAATGTTCCATAAGTAATAACCTTTTTCATATTTTCTCCTCAAAACATTGACTTAATAAGCCAAAATTTCTTCCATAAGATTTTTGTCAATATAAGGCTTTTGATTGTACATCTCTTCACCAAAATATGTTTTTGGATAAGCCTTTGACTTTATATCAAGATGAACTTCAATTAAGTTTGGAACATTTTTGTCAACATTCTTTAGTGTTTCTTCAAGTTCATCAATAGTGCTTACACTGTAAGAGTTGATACCATAAGCCTCACCAATATTCTTAAATACCGGTGCATCATAGCCACCCTCAGCAGTAGAACCAAAGTGTTTTCCATCAAAGAAGTCATCCTGCTGTTGCTGAATAAGTCCCAAACTTTCATTGTTTAGTACAATAGCAGTAACAGGAAGATTTTCTCTCTTAATCCATTGTAATTCTTGAATATTCATCTGAAAAGCACCATCACCACATACAGCAACAGTAGGCTTTTTGTTTAGATAATGTGCACCGATAGCTGCCGGTAATGCAAATCCCATTGCACCATGACCACCGGAGAATAATAGTCTTTGGTTATCAGTAATCTTAAATGATTGTCCCATCCATACTTGATGCTGACCAACATCACAACAAACTACTGTATCATTAGTTGCATAGTTTGAGATAAGGTCAACAAATTTGTTAGGTTCTCTCTCTTTGCTATGATTATCAAAGTCAACTAAAGGTTCTCTAACTTTCTTACAAGTTTCAACCCAAGATGTCTTATCAACCTTTTTGTCCTTAAGAACCTTTAACATAGCTTTTACAAGAAGGGCACAGTCACAACAGTAGTGAGTTTCATCACTATGAACTTTTCTTAATAGTTCATTTCTGTCAATATCGGCTCTAATGATTTTTGCATTCTTAGCAAAGTTCTCACTTTTGCCACCTGTCTGTCTTTTACAGAATGAACAAGCCAGAGAAACAATAAGGTCTGACTTTTTATATGCAAGAATATTAGCATATCTGTGACCATAAGCAGCACCGATATAACCAAAGTTAAGAGGATCATCAACTTTTAATAAATGCCTACCAAGTAGGGAAGTGATAACAGGAATATTTAGCTTAGCGATTAATTCCAAAATATCTTTGTGGAATTCACTGCCCTTTACAATACCGTTACCAAGCAGTAGCATTGGTTTTTCTGCTTTGATGATTTCATCAATAATGCTTGTTGCTACCATTTCATAGTTGATAATAACCTTGTCCTTTGGTGGAGTATAGGATTTTGCCTTTTCTAAATCAAGATCCTCTCTCTGTACATTCATAGGAATATCTAGTACAACAGGACCTTTTCTGCCTTCATTTGCAATGTAAAAGGCCTTTTCAAGTTCATACTTTAGGTCCTCTACCTTGCTAATATGAGTTGCATACTTTGTAATTGGCTTAACCATATTTACAACATCAGTTTCCTGGAAACCTTGCTGACGAAGTTCTGAAATACCTGTGTATTCATATTCGTTTAGTTGACCGGTAATGAATACTACCGGTGTGCTATCGTAGAATGCATCAGCAATACCGTTCATAAGGTTAATAGCACCGGGTCCGGATGTTGAATAAGCTACAGCAGTTTTACCACTTGCCTTAGCAAGTCCAACTGCTGCAAAAGCAGCACCTTGTTCATTATAACACATATGGTTTTCAATGCCATCAGCCTTGCACACAGAGTCAACAAAGTGTGCAATCATAGTACCTTGATAACCAAATATATCTTTTATACCTTGTTCCTTTAAGTAGGAAACAATAAAATCACTTGCTTTCATAATTCACCTTTAAATTAAGATTATTTAAATACACATAAGCTAAGTATATCATCATTATATAATTAAGTCAATTATTAACATATGTATAAATATAGATAAAATCTATATTAAACAATAAAAAAGCGATTATCCATAAGAATAATCGCTTTTATGTTGGAAATTATTGGTTTTAATTATGCCCAAGTACCTGAGAATAGGTTATCTGAACCCCAACCTGTAGCCTTGTAAGTTGTGCCACCACTAACCTTTAGGTCATCTGACTGATTCCAAACATTATCCCAGTTGTTGTCAGTTGTTGCACCATTCATTCTGCAAATGATTAGGTTTTCATAACCACTTGGAACTGATAGAGTATTGTCTTTAATATCTACCCAAACACTATCTGTGTCGTTCCATAGGTAAGCAGCCCATCTTTCTGTGCCGGTAGTAATTGCAGACATATCAATCTTGATTGTGTTACCCTGAGGAGCAGTTGTTGCTGTAGTTGGCTTAGTTGTAGCTGTTGTAGGAGCAGTAGGGTCATTGTAAGAGAAAGTTGTACCTACAGGGAATGTATCAACTACCTTAATGCCATACTTCTGAATAAGCGTAGCATCCTTAACGTCAATAGAGCCATCACCATTTACATCAGCAGCTTTCTTCTGAACATCTGTAAATGTAATCTTGCTTACAGTATATTTTGATACTTTAACTGCGTCCTTAACATTGATTTGGTTATCAAAGTTTAGGTCACCGTATAGGTAAGTTCTGCTTGGAACAGTTGTTGCAGTTGTAGGATTTGTCTTTGAAGTTGTTGTTGTCTGCTGAGTATATTCTTCCCACTTGTGGTTAGCAGAGAACTTCATTGAAGAACCTGAAAGTTCTAGACCAGGTACCATATCTGCCGGATAACGGTTTGTTGTAGCAGTTGAGTTTTCTGTAAAGATAACTGAACCGTTAGCAAATTCGTCTGGAACTTCTACTACATAGTAGCCTGTGCTACTGTCCTTAGTCATCTGTTTGCCCGGCCATTCTGCAACTGAATCTGTATCAGTGTAAATGTAAGCATATACGCTTGACCAGTTGTATGATGAGTTATCAAAGTAAATCTTCTGAATTTGGTCTGGATCTACTTTCTTAAATGTATAAGAAGCATTAGATGTATCTGTACCATCTGTAGCAGTTAGCTTAACTGTGATTGTTGAGCCGTAAGAAACACCTTCACCGATTGTGATTATCTTTGTGCCTGTGTATGTTTCTACTGTACCGTTATCAATCTGATATGTACCTGAAGTAGCATCCTTTAGACCAAGTGTTAGAGAAAGTGTCTGTGCCTTAAATGAACCACCGGCTTTTGAGATTGTGTTCTGTGGTCCTTTCTTTGCGTTATATACTACTGCAACACCTGATGAACCGATAGTACCTGAGATTTTACCGTTAGCAACCTGGAAATCGTTACCTGTAATGACATCCTTATATGTACCGTTAGCCATCTTGTGAGCAGTTACATTAACATTGTTACTACCACAGTTTACAAGAACAACACCCCTTGTGCCTCTTTCGTTGTAAGCAACACCGTTTTCTGATGATAGATATTCTGACTGACCAATCATATCATTTTTAAACTTGTTAATAGCCTTAACAGTTTCATCAGCCCAGTTAGTTACATCAGCCTGACCCATCATTGCAGAACCCCAATTGTTAGGTCTTGCAAGATACATACCACAAGCCTGTTGTCTTGTACCAACTAAAGCCCATGTTTTGTCCATATTTGCATTGCCAACATTGCTTGAAGAACCTGCCTGATATGTATCGTGAGATTCGTTCCAAAGAACTGACTTGTTACCTGCAGCCTTTGAACCGTCATCTAGGTTAAAGTCACTTCTGGTTGCACCCTGAGCATTGTTGCTGTTAACTGCGTTTCTGATACTGTTAGAAACTGAAGATAGTGTAATGCTCATTAGAGATGTATAAGAATTAACGATTGACTGACCGTTACTTTGGTCATCGTTACCTGTTGTTTTATCAAGAACTTCACCATAATAGAAAGGTGTAACACCTCTTGTTGACTTAGCATAGCTTGTAGTTGCATTTAGAACTGTTGGCCAGAAGTCACTGCCAAAGCCTGAGTCAGCAGGTGTTTCAATGTGCTTAGCACCGTCAAAACGGAAACCGTCAGCACCGTTATCTATACATTCCTTTAGGAACTTTGTTGCATAGTTCTGAACTGTTTTGTTACCTGTGTTAAGGTCAGGAATACCATCCATACAGTACTGTGTAATATCGTGACGAGAAGCATACCAACTGTTCTTAGAAATATCATGCCATAGAGAACTGTTGTTTCTGATTTCGTCAGGAATACATGGTGAAAGGTCGTTTTTAGACTTATTACCCATATGGTTAAGAACTGCATCAACTACAACCTTAACACCGTACTTATGAGCTTCATCACACATTGCCTTGAACTGAGAAGCAGTACCTAAAGCACTTGTACCATGAGCATTAGTTTCAATTGCAAAGTCAACAGGCTGATAAAGTACCCACCAGCTACCCTTTGCAGTTTTACCTGCAGTAGATTCCTTTGCTACCTGAATAGGTGATGTCTGAACAGCAGTAAAACCTTGGTCTGCGATTGTCTTCATATTTTTCTTGATGTTGTCAAATGACCAGTTAAAGCACTGAAGAATCTGACCATCCTGAATGTTGTCAGCAAGTCCATAAGCGTTAGCACCTGTTGACACAGTTGTTGAGCTAGCTTTTGATGCACTCTTGTCAGTAGATACGGCTGATACAACAGGGATAGATATTGCAGATACTGCCATACATAGTGAAAGTACAAAGCTAACAAATTTCTTTTTGCATTTCATAAAATGTCCTCCTTTAAAATAAAAAATCCCATATATATTTTATCAAAATTACAAAAATTTTACTACTGTGAAAAAGTACAATAAACAAGGTTATTTTTGTAAAAATTTTATAAGGAAATTAATAATATTTGAATAAACCGTGAACAATAAAGACTATTAAACAATAATAATTCTAATATCGCAATATTCACACAACAAAATGTTATAATATGACAAAATAGTAAAGATGTTCTATAATACTTGCAACAAATACAACTCTATGATACAATAGGGGAAAGAATGGGGTTTAATTATGTCCAGAAAAATAGGCTATGCTTTCCTGTGTAAAAAAGGAAAGGTAAGAAAGAAAAATCAAGATAACTACTGGTGTATGGGTGACTTTTTACCTCAAGAAAATGAGGGACAACAGAGAACCATCACCGGACAAATAAATTTGAAAGATTTAACCGGTGCATTCTGTGTTTTTGACGGAATGGGTGGTGAGGCTTGTGGTGAGATTGCCTCTTCAATTTCTGCTACAACCTTTAATAATATATATAAGTCAATAGTTGACCTTGATGTACAAAGTATTGTTGATATTTGTTACATAATGAACAGAAATGTTTGTCGCTTTGCAAAAAGACACAAGATTCAATATATGGGTACAACTGCCGCAATGCTTTTCTTTGGCAAAAAGGAAGTTTATGCTTGTAACCTTGGTGACAGTAGAATTTTCCTTTTAAGAGGTAATAAGTTACAGAAAATTTCTGTTGACCATGTAGCTGAGGGTACTATCTTTAAGAAACCACCACTTACTCAGCACATTGGTATTCCTACTGATGAATTTAGGATTGACCCTTATATTGTGTCGCTAAAGATTAGAAAAGGTGACAGATTTTTAATTTGTTCAGATGGTCTTACAGATATGCTTTCTCATGAAGATATTGAGGCTTTCCTAGTTGAAACCCATAGTATTGAGGATTGTGTTAATGATATGATGGAAACAGTTTATGCAAGAGGTGCTGTTGACAATACCACTATTGTGTTGTGTGAGGTTAGATAATTTTAATTTTTTTGTAGTGTAGCATTGCAAAGTAATAAGTAATTAAAGTGGATTATAATTAGAACAATGCATTGTAATTTGAATAGTATATTATAAGCAAAGGCATAGTATGGAAACATACTATGCCTTTTTCAGTTTCAGTTGTGAGGTTAGATTAGTTATATAAATTTTAGCCTTTGAACCTAATTGTAAAGAAGATAAGTTTTTAATATTGATTGTGGGTTATGGGAAATTAATTCTACAAATTTGGGTTTGTGGGTGTGAATTATAACAAAATTTTGGTTCACAGTCGTAGGGACTTCACTACAAAGGTTTTTTATTCAAAAACTTTTGCATAAGTTCACATTAGCAAGTCAAACTTTGCCTACGGCTCGTTTTCTTTGATGTTCACTTAATTGTTCGCCTGTTAAAAAATGTGATACCTATATTTTTTGTCCTATTTGCAGACTATAAATTATAATTTGCTACATAGGGCAATATACCAATAAAGAGGCTGATTTGCTCGGTCCAACGATGTTGGACCCTACACCTGTGAGTCAGAGTTTCATATGATTTTATGTGCATATTCTCACTATGAATTTTTCTTTGTAGCCGATTGAATATAAAAGAAACTTACCTTTACCCATTAAGAAAATTAAAAATCCTAATTTATCTAACTAACCTTTACCCACAGTCAAATTTGAAAAAACAAAAAGTGGGCATTAACAATGCCCACTTACAAGTTATATATGTTTACAATAGTGTATTTTACAAATTGTATTTATTACTTCATAACACCGTTTTCATACTTAGTATTGATGATTTCGGCAACTGCAACATCAAGGTCTTCTTCTTTAATCTTGCCATTCTTAACAGCACTTGTAATTGTCTTTACTGCTGTTCTTAGGTCACTTGGCATTAGGATTATCTGATTTCCATCATTAAAAGCAGTTAGAACATCTTTTTTAATGTTTTTGCTTTTTGATAAGTTATCAGAAACTTGAAGTTGGTCTTTGTATGTAAATGTTGATTTTGTACCATCTTTCATAATAAATAGAGGTGTTTTGGAGTATGACTGAGTTGTATTTATCATTTCTTTAAAAGCTTTTTCACTTTCAACATTCTTAGGATAATAAACAATACCACCAACAGGGTATTTCTCTAGTTGAGTTTTTGTAGTTTCACCTGCCATAGTAGCTACATCAACACCGGTTAACTGTTCCGGAGTAACAACAAATAGCTGACATACCTTTTCGTTAAGTGACATTTTTTCTACATATTCTTCAGCTTTGATTACATTCTCACTAATAGGAGAAGTAGTTGTTGGTTCTGTTGTTGAAACAGTTGTAGTAGTGGTAGAAGTTGTACCGATAATAGTGTCTTTTGCTGAACTAAAAGCCTTTGACAGTTCGCTTCTAAATACCCAACCACCAACTGCAAGAATTGCTACGACAAGAATAACAACAATAAGGATTACAAGTCCTTTGTGGCTACTATTGCCATGTTTGTTTCCGTTTGACATAAACAATCACCTCTAAATTATTTAATGCTTACTTTCATAATAAGCTATCATACCGTTTGTTATACCATCAACCATTTTGTTTTGGAATGTTTCATCGGACATTTTCTGATCTTCTTCAGGATTTGTCATAAAACCCAGTTCAAGAAGAACGCAAGGAACAGTTGTAAAGTTAAAGCCTACTAGGTCGTTTCTTTCAACAGTACCTCTGTCAGCAAGACCGGTTGACTGAATATATTCCTTTTGAATGATTGAAGAAATGTTCTTGCTTTCCTTTGCAATATTCTTATCAATATGCTGTTCTGATGGATATAGGGTAGATGCTCCATTTACAGAAGAATCATCAAGACCATCGGCATGAATTCTAAAGGCTAAGTCAACTTTGTGTTTGTTACCGTACTCAGCTCTTTGTACTAAACTCATAGGAGTAGTCTTTTTAGTTCTAATCATAAGGACAGTACCACCAAGTTTTTGTAATTTTTTCTGTAACTTTAAAGCAATTTCAAGTGTTAAGTCACCCTCACGCTTTTTTGTTACAATACCGGTAGTGCCTGTAGAACTGTTTTCATAGGTAACTTCACCATCACCGGCACCCTTGTACTTTGGTTCAACAAAGTTTCCACTGCAACCATGACCTGCATCAAGAAGAACTTTAAAGCCGGATAGCTTACCCACTTTTTCAGTTGGCTTTGTGGCAGTAGTTGTTGTGGTAGTAGAAGTGGTTACTTTCGTACCGGTGTTTGTAGTAGTTGTACTACTGATAGATGTAGTACCCTTAGTATTGTTTTCAGCACTTTTTCCACATCCTACAAGAGAAATGAGGAAAACTAATAGCAAAGAAAAGCTAATAATTTTTTTCATAAAGATACCTTACTTTGACTCAAGAGAGATAATAGGTTCCATATAAGTTTCAGGAGTGATTTCTTCTAACTTATCAGCAATTTCATCATTACCTTCAAATCTGAAAATCATCATCTGAATATCAAAAAGTTCTTTGTTAACTGCAAAACCCTTGCCTTGCTTAAAAGCAATAAGTGTTGCAATTCTGTTTGGTCGCATAATCTGTGAAAGTCTGTAGTAATCTTCATTCTTTACAAGATTGCGAATAACACCCATCTTTGGCATGTAGTAAAAGTATAGTCTGGCTCTTGTACCGGTTCTTTTTGCTAAACTCCAAATCTGTTTCTTCTGTCTGTCATATTTATTAGAGAATTTGTAAATAAACATATGTCTTGACTTCCTTCTAAAATATCTTTTAAATATATTTTTGTTTCGTGTTAATGTTCGGCTAAACTGTTTGCAAGAAGTATCTAGGAGAACAATGTTGTCTTTTTCTTCCTTAGGCATTTGGTTTCGCCAATCATAGTTAAATAGTTTGTCTAGGATAGACTCTATCTTTGTAGAGATTGAAAAACTTTTGCCATCAATCTCTACAGATTTTACTTTTTTCAGAGGGTCATATGAAAAGGTTTCTAGTGTTTCATTAAACCCTTTAATTGAACAACGAGAGGTGATTTTGCCTTTATGCCCATTTGAAAGTTTCTCAAAGATATTTCTGGATATTTTGTTGCTACCTGTTAGTTTCATAATGTTAACTATAGGTACAGGCAATAAATATTTGAAACTTTCAACATTTACAATACTGCAAAAATGTTTCTCCCAACCATGTTCCCAAAATCTATACTTAAAATGTTGGAACTTGGTGTTTTCCTCATTCCTTATAGGTAAAATCTCAACATAGATACCGGACATAAAGGTGTTTGCCTTTTGATCCAGTGAAATATTTGTTGTTTCACTGTTGCAGTATCTGGCTGAGTAATCCATATATGAAGGGTTGTTGTACATAGAGTCAAAGGTTCTTGTATAGAGTCTTTCTTTGCTCATAGCTTTACATAGTTTTGTAAAGTCATCATTATGCATAATGATTCTTGCACAATCATCTTCAATAGTATGCTTGGTAATAGCACTTACTGCTGTTTTACCGTATAGGGAATAGGATATGTTGTTTTTCTTGCAAATATCATCAATTTCTTCAAGTAGTTCTAATACACACTTACTTGCAGATTTGTCATACATTACTATCACCAGGAGCAACTAAATCATGGTCAGTGTGCTGTGGTCCGTCAACAGTATTTCTAAATCTCTTACCTAAAACCATAGGTGTTCTTCTTACTTCTGGGTCAGCAAATGCACCAAGGTCATTAATAATTTTTATCATTGCATCTACATCAATTTCCTGACCAACAAATACCTTGTCGATAAGTGAAACTTTGCTGTAAATCTTAGTAACATTGTTACTGTCACCGTAAGGAGCCTTCCACTTTTCGAACATATTGTTACGCATCATTTTTTTCTGATTCTTGTTGGCTCTTTCTTCTCTTACTGTTTCAACATTAAGTTTACGTAGTAGTCTTACATATTCTAGGTAACTATCTAGTTTCTTAAGGTCAGCAATAAATCTAAACTTTAGAACACAAAGTAGTTTTTCATCTTCGGTGTTTTCAGTAGCAGAAACATAAAGTTTAACAGCTTTTTCACTTTCACCTTTCTTGTAAAGAACATCACCAAGGATAATATCCTTAACACTTGAAGGCTTTAACTTGTTAACTTTTTCTTCTAACTTTAGAAGTTCATCATAATCTTCACAAAGAATTGACTGTGTGTAAAGTTTCTTTTCGTTTTCATCAGCAATAAAGAAACCAACAACCTTTTCTACTGTTTTTGCATAATTGTCACCTAAGAAACGGCTCTTTTCTTTTAGGAAGTCAAATAGGGAATAAACTCTATCATTCTTACCTTCTTCAATAATAAGGTCAACATACTGATTAATTAGCTGTAGGTTTTCAGGTAAAACAGATAGTGCCTTTGCAGTGTCAAAGATAGTTTTGATGTTAGGAATATTTTCAGTAACAATATCCTGAATGTCAAGTTGAGTAAATCCGTTAAGTGTGTGATGGAAAGCATCAACATATAGGTTAACAAACTTCTCGGACTTACCGTTACTTTCAAGGTCAATCTGATATTTTAGTAGGTCACCATCATCAGAATATAGTTCTAGGCCCTTGTTAATAATACTGTTAAGGTCATGGAAGTTTTCTTCCATACCTAGTTTCATTAGAATATAAATTCTAAGTTTAATAATACCGATTGAGTAAGGATACTTTTTGTATAGATAATCACTCTGTTCCTTAGCATCAACAAGTTTGCCGATACTTACATTGTGTACTGTTTCTCTGAAGAAGAGAATATCTCTCTTTAAACCTAGCATAAATGGAGTTACAACTTTCTTCTGTTCTGTAACAGTAATGTATCTCATAGCCTTAGAGATATTACCTCTGTTAAATAGAGTAAGTACAACCTTGTCAGCAATATCATCAGATAGCTGAAGTAGTACAGGATGACGATATTTATAAACATCATTGTAGTTGTCACGACCAAAATAATCTTTACGGAACTGTAGTGCAATATAGTCTGCGAAAATTCCTTCAAGAGTAGCAAAGTCATTGTTGCTATATGCTTCATTAATTTCATCTTGTAATTCAGCATATTCATTTCTAAAGTCCTTAGCCTTTGACTTTAGTGAAACGGAAATATTAAAGTTTTTGATAACTAGCCATAGTGGCATAAATGGCATAACCCATGCTTTTTTGCGTAAGAACTTTTTCATTTCTTTCTTAGGGTCAACAAACTGCTTGATTTCATTTCTGATAACTTTGTAATCAGTATCAAGAGAGAAGATAGCGTTGTGACCTGCTTGTTCGGTTGCAGGAGGTACAAACATCCATTCATCTTCGTAGTGTTCTACCAAATAGTCACTGATATAGTCAGGAGCTTGACCCTTAATATCTTCAAATAGAACCCAGTTCTTACTGTCACCAAAAATTTCTTTCTTAAATAGAAGTGGAGTACCACCCCAACGAAGAACTACATAAGGACAATCCTCTTCTTTGTAGCTAAACATTTTCTTCTGTAAATCATCAAGAACTTTATCTCTGCCTTGGAATCTCATCTTTAAACGGTAGAAACCATATCTAAACTGGTTAGCACCAAAACGATAAGAGTAAAGGATACAAGGGTTAATAAGGTCACTGTAAAGTGTAATATCCTTAGTGTATTGATCCCAAGCCTTTAGGTCAGGAAGATAGTCGTAACAGATAATATCAATCATATCACCTGCTACATCATCAAAAAGTACCTGTGTTGAGTGTACTGCTGATGAAGTTCTGTCTGTGTATCTGGCAATAACATTGTGGAAGTTGTGGTTAAGTTCCTGACACTCAAGAATTCTGTTGTCAGGTAGTTCAGTCTTACAAACTTCAACAAACTTGTCCCAGTTCTTTCTTGTCATTGTAATGTCCATATCGTCATCCCAAGGGATAAAACCTCTGTGACGAATAGCACCAATAAGAGTACCACCGGCAAGTTGATAGTCAATGTTGTGCTTTCTACATAATTCATCCACTTCTTTGTATAGAAGATATAAGTGTTGTTGTTTATCAGTCATCATAGCTTTTTATTTCCTTACATTAAATTTGAATTTGATTAGTTAAATTATAGAGTGAAATAGCAATTTCTCTGGTAAAGTAACTGCTTTCATCAATAGAATGTTCTTTAATAAAATCATTCTTTTGTTGAATAGATAGCAGTCCTGTTTTTGTAATCAGTTCTAAGAAATCAAGAACACTTGGATAAATCTTCTTTATTCTTTCTTCGTAAAATTCATAAATAGATTTTTCACTTTTAAGTTCTTTTTCCTTTAATTTCTTAGTGCTGATTTTGTTATCGGAACTACTGTCATATATATGTTCAGTTGAACTTGTCAGTTCTCTATAAATACAATTTATTTCACCTAAAAAATCCTTTTTGATTACAAGGTTAAGGTAAGGGTCTTTGTTATCCTTAGCAACCTGAAACAAAATTTTACTAAACTTTTGAAATTCTCCAATTTTTCTTAGTACGTGGGATTTTAGTATTAAACAGTATAGATAATTAATGTCCCCAATATCTATGTTACTCATATAACTATCTATATTATCATGAATCATAGATAGCTTGTTAAAGTCAGTACAATTAATTATCTCTGCTGAAACACAGGTAACAAATTCATTGTTGCAAATACCTTTAACAATTTTGTGATACCAGGAAGATATTGTTCTTTCTGTTTTAGAAAAAATATTTTGAGCAAATTTTTCTTTGTATTTATACCTTAGGTTAACAAGATAATATACAAAGTCATATTGCTTTTTTGCTTTTCTTTCTTTGCCCTCTGTATTTTCAATTTCTTTATTCATCAATTCAAACTTTTTGTTGTGTAACCTAAAGTCATCATTAAGAATAAGAAGCAGTTTGTCCAGAAAGTTTTTATCATTAGTATCCTTAATTAATGTATCAAGATATTTATCTATATTATATCTAATCTCTCTTTTAGTAACAATATTGTCTGCTTTAAAGTAAGAGTCAATGTACCCCATAATACCTTTTTCGAAATTATCATTAAAAATAACCTCGCTTTGATATTTTAGCAAATCACCATCATTAGGAAAAATCTCAAGGCCTCTGTTAATAAGGTCATTGATTTCATCTTTGTGGTCATCAGCAAAGAAACTCTTTAGCAAACAATAAATTTTTAGTTTAATAAAAGAAATATTTTTAGGATATTTTTTTAGAAGTTTACTTAGTATAGAAATCGCTTTGTCAAACTTATTTTCATCAATAAGATTAAGAGCTTTTTTGTAGTGAAAAATATTTTCCTCTACCACTTTCATTACAAGAGTTTTCTTGAAATGGTAACTATAAACTTCTATAAAACGTTTTGCTTTATCAATTCTGCTGGTGTGAAAAAGTGTAAGTACAACAGCTTCATAATACTCAGGGTCAATCTTAATAAGTAAAGGATGATGATAACGATAAACATTATCAAGTTCTTTGCTACCAATCAATTCTTCACTGCTTTGGTTCTTAATATATTCCTTAAAAATATCAGAAAGTTTATTGTAGTTTTCTTCTTCACAATACTTTTCTATTTCTTCATTTTTACTACGCAAAAAGTTATGGTCCTCAAGGCTTTTGCCAATAAGTTCAATCTTACTTCTAAAATCCTTAGTTTTGAAACCTTGTTTTTCAGTTAAAAAATCAAAGTTCTTCTTTTTGTCGTATTCTTTGTTAATCTCTTCTTTATCAATAAAGTTGTATAACTCGGATTTTATATTTTCATATGTTGTTTTCTTATTTAGAATCAGTGCGTCATCTATACTCTTAGGAGTGTTTTGATACATCCATTCTTCACCATATATAATGGAAAGGTAAGAGTAAGGACTTCCAAATGTCCTAAACTTTTTTCCTGCAATGGTAACAACAGAATTAAATGAACCTACAATTCTTTTTGGAATACATATAGGCAAAGATGGTTCTCTAACCATATAAAAATTGCAGTTATCATTATTGAATTTTCCTAGGTTATATTCCATAGAAGTAAGTAACTTTTCTTTGAAAGTTGCTTTGCCTTTTACTTTATTAAAAAAATAAGAAAATTTGTTATCTTCATACGGTAAACTATAGTTTTTACTGTTATTTAGTATGTCGCAGTAAAGCCTTAACTTTTTATAATAATGGTCAGCATCTTTTCTGCTGTTTCTTACTTTGTCCAAACAATAAATATCAATACCAATACCGGCTTTGTCACCGGTAACTAGGTTGTGTTTGTCTATAAAAGTTGTTTTTGTGTTTATATATCTGGCGTATGAATTTGTACATAACTCATTGGTAATTCTACAGTCCAGAAACCTATGGTTAGTTCTTTCACATTCCTTGCTACATATCTCACAAAACTTATAGTAATTATTGCTTGTCATAAAAACAGAAATAGTGTTACTTTCAGGTAGTAAAGTGTCAATGCTGATTGCCCCTAAAAGTGTGTCGCTACCAATACCGTAAGAAATGTTGTGTTTTTTGCAAATATCAGCCATTTCCAAAAGTAACTGATACAAAATTTCTTGATGTTGTGTTAGCATTTTCTATATACTCCAAATAAGTTCATCTTAAAAAATTAAGTGAAAATTAGAAATATTCGTAACCACCACTAATTTCTAACAATGTACCGTTGATAAAGTCATTAGTCATTGTATCATAAACAAGTTTTGCAACTTCATCAGGTTGTGCAAAACGATGTAGGTTAATCTTTTTGTTGATTCTGTCGTAGCTTTCTTGTGAACGGCCTTTCTGCCAAGGAGTTTCAACGAATGATGGAGCAATAGCGTTGATAGAAACGTTCTGACCGTCAAATTCCTTTAGCAGGCATTTTGCAAGGTGATGAACACCGGCTTTTGAAACGGAATATACTAGGGAAGAACTATATGAAAGTTTGCCACATAGTGAACCCATAAAGATAATCTTACCACCATCATTAAAGTGTGGCTTAAACTTCTGAACCATAAATGTAGGAACAGAAAGATTAGTTCTTAGGATTGTGTCCCATAGTTCATAGTCGTATTCTTCAAACTTTTTGTATGTGCCGATAGCTGTGTTACATACAAGCCAGTCAATCTTTTCAGATACTTCCAGCACATCTTTTACAAAGCCCTCCATACCTTCATATGTTGACATATCAGCATAAATGAAAGTAACCTTGGCTCTGTCTGCTTCAGAAAGTTCATTAGACATTTCTTCCATCTGATTTTTATCGAAATAATTAATAATTAGCTTATCGTTTTTGTCAGTGGATTCTTTTAGTAGTTTGTTTGCAATAGCTTTACCAATGCCGGAAGTAGCACTGGTAACAATCATTGTTTTTGCCATAATTATCCCTCAAATATAAATTTAGTTAATTTTATAAAGATTGTGTTGTAATCAGCTTTTTAACGGGCTAATCAACACATACTTTAACTAATTCATTTTATCATTTGGTATATTATAAGTCAACAAATTTTTGGGTTACAAATTGCTTACAATATAAAAAAATAGCTGCCACTTTCGTGACAGCTAAATTGAAGGAAAATACTACTAGTTATTTTATTAGTTGTGTGTGTCAGAATAAGCTAGGTGATTTAGGTTATTCTGAATTTTTTCTACGATTTCTAGGAACTTCTGGAAATCTTCATCAGAAATATCCTCAGTAACCTTATCTGTTAGAACATCAAGTGTTTCCATTTCTTTCTGAACTAGAGGAATTGTTGAGTCAACAAGCTTTAGTCTTACCATTCTTCTGTCGTTTTCATCAGAGATAGTCTGTAGGTAACCGTCCTTACGAAGCTTTTCAACTTCTCTTGAAACAAGACCCTTTGAAACATAGATGTTAGTTGCAATATTGCTAATTGTGTCATCACTAGGGTTTACATAAAGACTAGTAAGAATAGCCATACCTGTAGGTGAGATAACCTCATCATTAACTAGGCTTGTCTGTGCACAGTTACGGTAGTTGTTTGTGATAGCCTTACATAGCTTGTTTAGGATGATTGTGTTGTTGTATAGTTCGTTACCCATAGTAAAAACTCCTTTTAATTTTAAATTTATATATCTTATATTTTTGCATTAATTTATTTTAAAAATGGAATAATTTAATTTGCACAATTATATTTTACATATATTTTCTGCAATGTCAACACTTTTTGCACATTTTTTCTACTTTTTGAAGAAAACATTGTGAAAACTTTATCAGTCAGCTTATAACTGATTATTTTTGATTGAATTTATTAATAAAATATGAACAATGAATGAAAAATACAAAAACAATTTGGTTTTTCCACTTTATTTATTCATAATTTGATGGTATAATGTTAATAGTTTATTTACAACAAGGAGTGTTTTATTGTGATTTTTGATTATAATAATATGGAAACAACAGTTATCAAGAACTTCAAAGGTGGAGAAAAAGAAATTTCTGCTCAAATGTTTGATGATGAGCATGGCAAGATTATGAAAGCTGTCCTAAAGCCCGGTGCATCTATCGGCTACCATAAGCATGAAGGTAATGGGGAAATTGTTTATGCTATTAGTGGTAATGCTAAAGTCCTTTATAACGACGGTGAAGAATCTTTTTCTGCCGGTCAGTGTCATTATTGCCCTAACGGTAATAGCCATAGTATCATCAATACAGGTGATGAGGATTTCGTTATGTTCTGTGTTGTGCCGGTACAAAAATTTTAATTAGTGCCTATATTTATCTTTAATATGTAATTAGGCTTTGAAATTTAACCTAAGATGATTATTAATACCTATTTAAAATTATTGTTTTGTAGTTGCATACTAAGGGATAGTTATTTTATAGTCATCTTTATTTAGTTAATTTTTGTAGTTAACTTTTATAGTTGGCCTTTGTATTGAAAGAAGATAATTAATTTTTATAGTTGTCCCTTGTATTGAAAGAAGATAATTAATTTTTATAGTTGTCCCTATAACTATCTTCCATTAATATAAAAACAAAATAAAAACAAAAGTAAAAGCAGTTTGTGAAAATATAATCACAAACTGCTTTCTTTATGTGTATTCATTTTTCTTTAAATTTGTTTTAGATTAATATAGTTGTATAAATTAGTTTTTTAATTTTGTCTGCGATAATCTAAATCACTTCAACAAATTGGGGTTTGTAGTGCTATTCGAAAGTTTTATTTAATATGGAATTGTAAATGAATTTACAATTCCAACCACTCCTTCCGTCTTTGCATACGCAAAGCCACCAGCCACTGCATAAGTTCGCAAAGCCAAATATTAAATTTGGATGCTCACTTATCCCTCAGCGAGGGAGGCAACAAAGTATGTACAATTTTGAAAATATGTACATACTTATTGATTTGCAGAAACTGTGTCTGGCTCCCTCAGACGAGGGAGCTGTCATTCGTGAATTGCAAAGCAATTCACCTTTTAAAGAATGACTGAAGGAGTGGTTGATATTTTAAACTTGTTTAAAATATCATCATAGCTGAAACTTTCCCTTATTTCTAACTATAAAATATAAGAAAAATTATGAGTTACACAGTAGGGGCGAACATTGTTCGCCCGTTTAATAGTAAAATGTTTTATGTAACTTTGTCCTATGTAGAAACTAAAATTATAACTTAATACATAGGACAATATGCCAATAAAGAGGCTGATTTGCTCGGTCCAACAATGTTGGACCCTACACCTGTGAGTCATAGTTATATATGATTTAAAATGCATAATCTCACTATAAATTTTTCTTTATAGACAATTAAATTTAAAACAAACTTACCTTTACCCACAGACAAAATTGAAAAAACCCAATTTGTATAGCACAATAAAATAAAAATAAACCTTACTCCAAAATACTCTCAGGTACTGTTTCAGCCATAACTTTATAGGCGATTTCTGATGGGTGTAGATGGTCACCACTATCATAACCCTTTTTAAAGGCAGAATGATTATTTTCATCACGAAGTGCCTTATCAAAGTCAACAACACCGTCAAATTTATCTGTGGTTCTTATCCACTCATTAACTTCATTTCTTAGCTTTTCTCTAAAGTCTGCATAGGTTCTCCAACCTTCAATAGGTAGAAGTGTGCCACCGTAAACCTTTAAGCCAAGGTTTCTTGCAATTTTAATGTATTCCTCAATACCGGCAATCATTTCTTCAGCAGTAGGTAGGTCACTCCAAGGTCTGAACACATTGTTCTCAACACCAACAGGATGAATAATATCGTTAATGCCATGTTGAATAATAACAGTGTCAGCACCTGATACGGAAGAAATTTCTCTTTCAAAACGGTTACTGCCTTTTAGTCCGTAACTGTCGTATTGAATACACTCATATTGTCTTAGAATTCTTGTGCCACATACTGCTCTCCTAACAATGGCAGTATCTTTATAGTTTTCAAAACATTTTTCTGCCAAATAATCAGGCCAAGACTGTGCAGTAATTGAGTCACCGTAGCAAATAACAGTTTTGTTCTTTTCTTCTGTCAAAACTTCAACATTGTTTAAAAAGTAGAACCAGTTTGTACTTTTCATTTTTTCAACCGGTAATACCTTTTCATTAATGTTGTTTCCAAGTGCATAATAACCCTTAGATAATGGTCCTGTAACAAGTACTGCTGATCTTGTTTCTGTAAAGTCTTTTAAGTAGAAACTAACAGAAATATATTCATCACTGTTAATATCGAAAGGAATTTCATCACTTTTGATTTCAATACCTTTTTCAATAGTAACACTTTCTTTGCCCTTAAATGTAATAGCAGTTGTGTCACTTAGCAAGTTACCTTTCTCATCACTTTTTGCAACCGTAGCACTTGTGATTGTGATGCTTTCTGTACCACAAAAGTTAGAAAAACCAAATCTAAGTTTGCTGCCATTAAATGCTGATTTAATAGGATAACGAAGTGTTATATCCTTAGTGTAGTTCTCTACCTGACGAGTGATAATAGAAGTGGCATTAGCCCAAGTTGATACCCATTTTGTATTTTCCATTTTTCTTTCTCCTCAAAAATTCTATATATTAGGATATAACAAAAAAGTAGATATGTCAAAATTAATTGCACTTTTTAGAATAATATTGTAAAATAAAGGTTAAAGAAATGGAGAGGTGACAAAATGTCTGTATTATCAGCTTATGATTTAAGTATGTCTTTTATAGAGAGAAAGCTGTTTGACAGTATTACTTTTACTGTAGAAGAAAAAGACAAAATAGGCTTTATCGGTGCAAACGGTAGTGGCAAAACCACATTGTTTAAAATTTTAACAGGACAACTTTCACCGGATACCGGCACAGTTACTGTTAGCAAAAATACTACTGTAGGTTATATGGAACAACACGCTTGTACCAGCTTAAATAGAACAGTTTATGAGGAGTTGCTTTCTGTCTTTCAACCATTAATAGATATGGAAAAGGAGCTTGAAGAACTTCCTAAACAAATAGAAAATGCAACTGATGATATACATTCTTTAATAGAAAAGCAGGATTTGTTACTTCAAAAGTTTCAGGATAATGGTGGCTTAACTTATAAAAGCAGAACAAGAAGTTCCCTTATAGGTTTAGGCTTTACGGAAGAGGATTTCACGATGGAAGTTTCTAAACTTTCAGGTGGACAAAAAAGTAAACTTAGCCTTGCAAAGCTACTGCTTTCAGGTGCTAATATTCTTCTACTTGATGAACCTACCAACCACCTTGACATTAATGCAGTATCTTGGCTTGAAAACTTTTTGAAAGATTTTGACGGTAGTGTTATTATCATCAGCCATGACAGATACTTCCTTGATGCAGTTACAAACAGAACAATGGAACTTTATTGTAATCACTTAATTATGTATAAGGGCAACTACTCAGCCTTTATGGATAAGAAGGAAAAAGACCAAGAAAGTATCCGTAATAAATATGAAAACGATTTAAAAGAAATTAAGCGACTTGAGGGTATTATTCAGCAACAGATTGAATGGTCACAAGAGCGTAACTATATTACTGCTGCCAGTAAGCAGAAAGAAATTGACAGAATAAAAGCACAACTAGTGCCACCGGAAGAAGAAAATCACGACTTAAGATTTAAGTTCCATGTAAATGAGGAAAGTGGCAACGATGTTGTAATGTGCAAGGACCTTGAAAAATCTTTTGGCAATAATCATCTTTTCAGCAACCTTTCATTCCATATCAGAAAAGGTGAAAAGGTTGTTATTATGGGTGGCAACGGTATTGGCAAAACAACTTTATTTAAAATGTTATTGGGCAAAGAAATGCCTGATAGTGGTTATATTGACTATGGTACAGGTGTAAAGATTGGTTATTTTGACCAAATGCAAGGTAATCTAAACTTAGAGAATGATGCCTATACTGAGGTTTACGATACTTTCCCTAATATGACAGAAACTGAAGTTAGAACTGCTTTAGGCAGATTTCGCTTTAGAGGTGACGAAGTATTTAAAAAGTTAAAGCTAATGTCCGGTGGTGAAAGGGCAAGAGTTAACTTGCTAAAACTTATGTTAAGTGGAGATAACTTTTTGTTACTTGATGAACCTACTAACCACTTAGATACTTTTTCAAGGGAAAGTCTTGAAAAAACTTTAAATGAGTATGAAGGCACTTTACTTGTAATCAGCCACGATAGATACTTTGTAAATAAAATTGCCGACAGAATTTTGTATATGACAGACAAAGGCTTTGTTGAGTATCTTGGAAACTATGATTACTTTATAGAAAGAACAAAGGATAATCCTGTTGATACACCTGAACTAAAGGTTAGAAACGATAAACCAAAGGTCAATGACTATAAAAAGGAAAAAGAAGAAAGAGCTAAGATTCGTAAAAAGCAAAACGACATTAAGAAAATTCAAGCATTAATTGAAAAGCTTGATGAAGAAATTGCTGAAACCGAAAGTATGTTAGCTGATGAAAGCATCACTTCGGATTATGAGAAACTTATGGAATATACGGAAAAGCTAAATGAACTTCAAACTTCCCAAGAAGATGCATTTGCAAAATGGGAAGAACTTGAGAATAGCTAATCTTTTTATTTGATAGGGGGTGTGGAGATGAACTTACTCCACTTAAAATATGCAATAGAAATTGAGAAAACTCAGTCTATCAACAAGGCTGCAGAAAATTTATATATGGGTCAACCTAACCTTTCAAGAGCAATTAAAGAACTTGAAAGGTCAATGGGTGTAAAGATTTTTCAAAGAACTTCCAAGGGTATGATTCCAACTCCTGAGGGTATTGAGTTTTTAGGTTATGCAAAGAAAATTCTTGCACAAGTTGATCAGGTGGAAAATCTTTTTTCTAAGAATAAGAGAAACACTCAGAAGTTTTCAATTTCTGTTCCAAGGTCAAGCTACATTTCATCAGCATTTGTAAATTTCTGTAGTAAAATTGATGAAGATAAAAGAGCAGAAATTTATTATCAGGAAACCAACAACCAACAAGCAATTCGCAATATATTGGAAAATGACTTTAAAATGGGTATTGTACGATATGATGTGAACTATGAAGAAACATTTAAAAAGTACCTTGAAGAAAAGAAACTAGAGGCTAAGGACATTTTCCAATTTAAGTACAATATTGTTGTGTCAAAGAATGACCCATTAGCATTAAAAAGTAGTGTCACAACAGAAGATTTAAGCAATTATATTATTATAAGCCATGCCGATCCATATGTACCCTCATTACCGGCACATGATTTGCAGAAAGAAGATATGGGTTATAATAACGAAAGACATATCTTTGTTTATGAAAGAGCAAGTCAGCTTGAACTGTTAAGTAAAGTGAAAAGCACTTGTATGTTTGTATCCCCAATGCCAAAGTATTTGCTTAATATTTATGGCTTAAAAGAAATAAAATGCAGTGACAAAGTGGGAATGTACAAGGATGTGCTGATTTATCGAAAAAAACAAAAATTGGATTCTTTCGATGAATTGTTTATAAATCAGCTTGAAAATTCTATTAAGGAACATTAAAATTAAATAATAACCAAGAAATTGCCTATATTTTTCACGAAATATAGGCAATTATTAAGTTATATCATTTTTGATATATTGTTATGCATATTTTAGATTTTACTTGTATGATTAAATGTGTTAAAATTTTAACAAACCGTAGGAAAACTACGGATGTATTTAAGAATTAAGGAGATTCAGTTATGGCTAAGAATAGCAAGAACAATGCTAAAGCAACAGAAGAAAAAGCTGTTGTAACAGAAGTAAAAGATAGCAATATTGTAGATTCAGTAGAAGCACTAGAAGCAAAACTAGCACAGGTTAGAGAAGCACAGAAGAAATTCTCAACAT
>CAKSNZ010000022.1 GCA_934476515.1 uncultured Ruminococcus sp.
ATTGTGATTGTTTTTCCTAATAGAAGCGAAATTGGGACGCCACTATTATTCCAACCTACATTTATCCCTGACCGACCTGTTGAATTAATACTATTAAATGATATCGTTTTGTTAATCGTATCTCTTGTGATTACAGTAGAGCCAGTGCTTCCAGTCGTTGTCCAAGCCTGTGCTTTTGCAAAATATGTATTAAAATCTGCAAAATTTTTGCCACACATATATAAATTTGCTTGTGTATTGTATAGTTTTAAATCAACAATGTTACAATCACTACTATCATTAAGTACAATGCTAGTTGACTTATCTGTTGTAACATTAATTTGATTTTTGCTGATTAACGCTGAGTTATTTGCAATATCTGTAACACACTTATCAATAGCAGTAGTATTAGCTTTGATAGATTTTGTGTTGTCTGCAATTGCTTTGTCTGTTGCAGTTTTATAAGTGTTAAAATCAGTAGTATCCACTTTGCTATTAACTGCATTATCATTACTAGTTTTATAACTATTAAAATCAGCTTTATCAAGTTTATCAGCTTTCAAACTTTCAATATCAGCAATAGGTGTTTCTAACTTGGTATTGATTTCATCAACTGACTTATTAAAATTCTGCCTATCAGTATTTGCCTGTTCAACAATGCTATTAGCCTTGTCGGTTAGTGCTTGTACATCTGTTTTGTGCTGAGCTTCAATACTTGTTGCTCTGCTTTCCCAAGCAAATTTATCTGCACTTACTTGTTGTTTCAGCGACTTAATAGCACTTGCTAATAGTTCATTTACATTAATGAAGTTATCATCATTTGAGTAAACAATACTAACACCGTCAGGTACTGCACCACTTACAATTTCAACATTGCCAACTGTGTTATCAATATAAATAGTCTTTAGTGAGGTACAATTACTAAAAGTACCACTACCGATTTTTGTTACTGCGTTGCTAACATACGCAGTAGTTATATCTGTTTGACTAGTTGCAAAATCACCTACACCCAATGCATCTGTTTGTCTTGTATTCTTCAACACATTATCTGCTGTAAAGGTTGCAGAGTAGCTAAAGACTATGCCTTTGTTTGCTTTTTCAATACCGTCATCCATCTGATTCAAACTTACCGATAAAATCGGTGTGTTTGATGATGGGCTATCTTCCCAACCTACTTTTTTATAGCTCATTATAATTCTCCTTTCGCCTCTAGTGTATCTGTCAAGGCTTGAATACCACTAAGGGTTCTTGACAAGATTACACTGCTAACTACTGTCATTTTCTGTTTACCGTTTTCGTATAATGGAGCACCGTTTACATCAGTTTCATACACATTAAACTGTACATTGTCCCCAACCTGTACCCAAAGTCTGCCATCTGTTGTGGCAGTAAATGGGGTGTAACTACAGTTATAGAACCTTTTTGTAATGTCACTAGGGTCACCTTTATTATTCTTGTAATTGTACAAGTCATTAAGTATATGCCAATTAGATGTATTCATATCTTCATTCTGCCAACAAATTACATTTTTCGTTAAGTCATATACTTTTGTTTCATTGTCCGGTATTTCCGTATTGCCCGGTCTAAATGTAGTTTCTTTTTCGGTTGTCTTTCCGTCAAGATTTCCACCATACTTCCATTTAAAATCAGTATAGCCCTTTACTATGTAATCCTCATAGCTTAAATCCTCATAAAAGTCATATACTTCAGGTGAGTCTGTAGGTGATATATAAACCAACCTAAAATTGCCTTTTACAGTATCTCCTTTCTTCTCTAATGCATCAGAAAAAGGAGATATAAAACCAAATACACCTATCATTTCGCAACAATCCCTTAATACACTACCGGATGTTACTAGATTGTTCTTGTCCAATAACCAGTGGCCATTCCTAGTTTTATAATTATATATTTTGTACTTAACTCCATTGGTACTAAAAGTGTTTGTTAAAATACCTGATGTTTCGCTTACTGATGGATGATAAGTTAATTTAATAAAGTCAGAAATAATAGTTCCTAGTGGTCTGAATGTAGCATTCTGCCATTCTTCAAATAAACTTTTTGTTCCATCTTTTTGGTTCAGTTTTGCCATATAGTCGTATGCAGTAAGTTTATAAATGTGTTTATCATCTCCATCACGCTGAAACTTATCAACATAACCACAAAACAAATTCCATGTTTTTTCTTGTACCTGCCTACCGGGATAGATTTTAGCTGATGGGTACAGAGTACTTGACGGATAGATATAGTCACCTAGATAACTTTGAGTTAGTCTAACATATATCCATTTACCCTTTATGTTGTTGCCAAAAGTTCTGTCATCAGTATCACAAACTGAAATATTAAACTCAGAGGCTATGCAACCCCCAAACTTCAATGTACTTTCACTGCATATTGACTGTTTGAGGGTCATACTTTCTTCAACAATATTATCCATTGTAATTGTTGCTATATCTGAGTTATTAGGAAAAAGAATTTCAACTGTATTTTCCACAAGGTCATTAATAATATGGTCCTTAATTTTGCTATCTACTGTAATCATCACATCACCTCAATACTCAATAAAGGTAAGTTCAAGAGCCTTGTACTCTATATCTGTACCCTTAATAACTTTTGTTGTGTATGTAATATCAGGCATATAACAAACCATCTTACGATACTTCATTAATTCTTCATCCCAATACATTACATATAGCTTTCTTTGTTGCTTGTGAATAAAAGCATTGTTAAGTGTTTTCCTGATTGACTTTAGTTGTTTTAGGTGAAGTGGTATTGTCTGAAACACTATTTTAGACTTATAATTTGGTGAGGTGATTCTATGTAACTTATTCTTGGTATCTCTATAAGCTTTTAGTTCAGTTCTTTGTAGTGGTGTTGATTGATATGATTCCTTAGCCATTAGGTCGTGTGGGAATGGTGTATAATCAACTTCACTTGCGTTTACTACTTTACCAATATAAATTAGAGTACCGTTAAATTTATCAAAATCAAAATTAGCCATAAAATCACCTACCTATGCAAATGCAGACTTGCCAAACCTTTTACGGTAGTCACTGTCCTTATTAACCATTCCTTTGAATATAACTTCACCATCAAGATTAATGGTAAGGTTAATATCCTTATCATTACCACCAAAGTTACCCTCAGCCATAGCCTCTAAAAATGCTTGTTTCATTGTTGATAATGGGGAAACAACCTCAGTTTCTCTTTTGTTATCGCCTAATACTGCAAGAAACTCACCGTAATTAGCCGGTACTACTGTACCGGTAGCTAACTTAGGAATTAATGGAGCTTTTTCAGGCATGGAAAAATTCCAATCTTGCCCAAATACATCACCTATTGCACCTGCAATACCACCGACAGCATTTACAATAGCAGATACAACATTATAAATGCCAGTCCAAAGATTATTGATTCCATCTATGATTAAATTAACTATACCTTTGATAATACCCCATATAGCATTCCAAACACCCTTTACAATGCCTTTTATTCCATTCCAAGCCTTTTTCCAATCACCTGTAAAAACACCGGTCATAAAGTCAATAAGTCCACTTAAAGCATCTAGAATACCACCAATTACATCACCTATAGCAGTAAATACTGTACTAAACACACCTTTAATAGCATTTAGTGCATTAATAATTAGGGGTTTAACAAACTTAACTATGTAATTAACTGCAGGTAAAACATAATTATCCCACATTACAACTATATAATTAATATATTTGCTTATATAAGTTATAGCTTTACTAAACACAGGCTTAATAGCAGAATTCCAAGCTGACATAACGACATCAACAAATGCATCCCAATATGGTTTTATATAATTATTATAAATATTCATAAAGGTTGTTCCTAAATTAGTAAAGAAATTACATATATTAGTAAATGTTTCTGAACCAGTACCATCCCACCAATCTGAAATAACTGTACCTAAATCATCAAAAACAGTACCTACTGTTGTTATAACATCGGATACTTGTAATTGCAATGTATCAAAAAAAGTTGAAAATGTATCTGCATCATTTGTAGTCCAATCAACAAGTACTTGTGATGCAATACTAAATCCATCTGATAAAACTATTCCTATTGAACCAGCAAAATTAGTCAATCCTGTAAGCATATTAGCTATAGAATTTTCCATAATTGGTCGTATATTGTCTATGCTTTGACCAAGTAACCCAAATACATTTTGATAAAAATGGCTCATATTGTTATAACCGGATACTAAATTATCTGATATTGTATTTATAAAACCAATAATTCTATCCTTATTTTGTTTTAAAAATAATGCTATACCACCTGTTATAGTTTGAATAGATTTACCAAAAACAGAAATAACACCACCTATAAGGCTACCTACTGAGCCTAATGCTGCCGCACCCACATCTAATATTCTGTCAAAAGCAACCTTTGCTATAGGTTGCAAGCTGTTAAAAATACTTTTAAAATTCTTACCAATGTCAGACCAATCAACAGAATCAATACCTTTTTGAATGTTATTTAAAAAGGTATCAAATCCACATTTTTTGTACAAATCTTTTAAAGCATTAGTTAAGCTATCTGAAATACCTTTGCCAACAGATTTCCCAATTCCACTTCCTACATTAGGATATTTGGTGGTATTCATTGGAACTAAATTACCATTAGTATTATCACTTTTAGCACTATTAGAACTTGTATTTTGGGATAGAATATTTAGTTGGTCATAATTTGCAATACCATTTTTTAATTCTTTATTATTCTTTTTATTTGCTTTAGTTGTATTGTTTACGGCTTTAGTCAATAACTTTTGAGCTTTAGTAGATTTATCTATATTATCTGCACTTGATTGTGCATTTTTGCTAATATTAGATGTTGAATTAGATGTATCCTCACTCCACCCAAACATTTTAGATAATCTTTTTACTGCTTTATCTGCAAAAGCTATTAAACTTGATAATGCATCGTTTATAGTTTTTACTGCCGGAAGAAGTATATTAATTAGTACTGTTCCTATTGTCCCAGCCAGTTCTTTCCATCTTTCTGACAAAATACGAGTTTGATTTGCCCAACTTCCTTGTGTTTTAGCGAAGTCACCCTGTGCTAATTGTGTTTGTTGCATTACAAAATTATAACGTAACTGTACTTTTTCAGCTTGTGTCATTGCTGAAGTAGATTTTGTTATACCTTGTGATAATGCAAAAGCCTGTAAGTTTGCATCGGTCATTACAATACCAAACTGTTTTAATGTTTCTGTTTCACCTGTAAAGATGGATTTAAGGGCAGTACTAGATATTTCTTGGTCAACATTATAAAATGATGCCATATCAGCAGATAAACCCGTTAAAGCAATAGACATATCACTTGCATTCTTCTCGGCTAAACCCATACCTCTAGCCATTGCCATAAAAGTTGAACCGGTTTGTTTTGCAGTTAATTTTGAAATACCAAAACTATTAACTGCCTTATTGGCAAAAGTCTCCATTTTATTGCTCATTGACCCAAACGCAGTATCAACAACATTTTGTACTTCCGTTAAGTCAGATGCTGTATTAAGTGCTATTTTACTAAAAGATATAAGTTTGCTAATACTGAATACAGCAGCCACTGTTGTTCCTAGTTTTACAAAGGAAGATTTTAAAGTTCCTAATCCATTGGATATTGTCCGAGTACCTTTATTAAAACCACTTTTATCAATTTGTGTATTAAATATAAGAGAACCATCACTTGCCATACAACCCCTCCTTCCTAAAAATGGATATAAAAAATGCGTACACCACTTGATGTACGCATAAAAAAAGCCACTCTATCGCACAGAGTGGCTAGTTTTTATTTTGATTTTACACTGTAATACTCAATATTAATCTTTGGCAATGTAACATCAGAACCAAGGACTGATGTGTAAGAATACTTACCGTCACATTCACCCCAAATGGTGATTATATCATCTTCAAGAATTCTATCTGCATTCTTTGGTAATTCAACAGTTGCATAAATAGTATCATTCCAAAGACCATATTCATCTTTAGTAACATTAATTCTTAAATCAACAGTAGTTTTGTCATCAAGCCAATGTTCATCTTCTTGTACCTGAATAACCTTACCTGTATATTTTAGTTTCTCACCTTTATGCTTGTCAGGATTTCTGGACAAATCTTTGAAAGAAAGTGTCTTACAATTATTTTTGTAAGCTTTAGCTGATACTTTCTTTTTTGCCTTTGTTGTTGGTTGCACTGTTGTAGTTTCTACTGCACTGGTACTAACCGTTGTTGTTTCTTTATTATCAGTATCTTTACTGCTATTTCCATTACGGGCAGAACCGACTCCGATAGAAATAACGATAACTACAACAATAACCCAGAACCACCACTTCTTATAAAACGGTTTCTTAGTCCCATTATGTTTTTGAGAATTTTTCATTAAATTATTCATTGTGAAATTTCACCTCATTTTTATAATTTTATTACATTTTAAATCATAATTCGGTGAAAGTCAACATATTGTTTATAAATATTCAAAATATACTATTAATAAAATCCAATTCCTGTTGTTCATCTTGTGAAGTAGCTTTTCTCTTTAGGTCTATTAACTCTTTGTGGGTACTGTAAAATTCTCTCTCCCACTTTTCAAGTTTCTTTCCTTTAGACTTCTTACCTCTAATGTTCATTACCTGTGAAAACAAGCCATCTCCAATTTCATTAAACAGACCTAGAAAAGTCCACCAATGAAGGTACTTAACTTCTCTTGTTTCGTAACCGGCTACTTTATTAATAGCCGGAAAGATTATACTTTCATCTTGTTCCCAATCAAGTATTTTTCTTTGATTTTGAGACTTTGGAATATCCCCACCATCAAGGAACCACATTGCCTTTTTAATAGCTTGTTCTGTATTAGCCGGTACTTCTTCTTTATACAAACACTTTAGACATACTAAAGCCTTACAATATTGGTCTAGTTCAGGGTCATTGAATGCTTGAAATATTAACAATGCAACACGGAAATCTGAATTAATTTCATATGTTGCATTGTCAATTTCCAGGCTTTTAGGAAGTTCACCAATCATTTTACTTTAGATGTGTACTTATGTACCTTTTCAGCGATTTTTTGTTGTTCTACCCCAATATCTTTTTTTATAGAAGGAAGAATTGCCTCTAAAAAATTCTGAAAAACAGGCTTACCACCGGCAATGCTGATACAGTTAGTATTACCAAAGATAATATCAGAAACATCACCATCAAAAATGAAATCTATTTGTTTTCTGATTTTTCTATCTACACTTACGAAACGATTATTAGCCTCATCAAATGTATTTGCAGTAGAATTTTCATATTCTTTCGCAATCTTATCAATTTGTTTCATTCCTTTTGTGAATCTATCAAAAATCGCATAATCGGTCATTTTAATACGCAAAATTCTACTTTCATCATCGTTAATAGAATATTCTTTATATCCAACATCAAAACTTAAATTGTTCATTAGACTTCTCCTATACTGCTGTAAATGTTGGTGCTTTATTAGTAATAGCAACAGTACCTTTCTGACGATTACCTTCAAGTGAAACATTGTAAGGGATATTTACACCACTATTATTACCACCTGCACCACCGTAAGACTGTGGCTTTACAAAACAATCTTCTACCCAAGCACTAGCACCTGTAACTGCACCTGATGCATCAATAGTAGCATTGTTATCAATAAGCACTTCAAGAATTTTTGTTCTGCAATTTTCTCCTGTAAGTCTATTCATAGCAATGTCTTCTAGCTTGTCAAAGATTTCATCTTCTGTGTCTGCATAGTATGTTTCTACACCTAGAGTTGGTGCGTAACCATTATCAATAGTTTGGTCAAGAATATTCTTTGAGTCTGCCTCCGGATTTAGTTCCATTGATAGTTCCTCAATATCTCTACCAATTAGGAACCAACTAGGTGTCTGACTTCCAAAACTAGCGTCAATGTAGTGCATTAAGTAACTTCTTTTTAGCTTACCTGAATACTTGCCGGGTGTACCACTTACTGCTTTTGTTTCTGCCATAATATTACCCTCTTTCATTAAAAATCAATTTTGTATTGTGATATAATCTGCAACTGATATACCACACCGTTATTCATATTGCCATTTGGTATTTCGTAAATCATACCATTTGAACAAGTTAACTTTGTTAGAGTGCCTATATACTCTTTGTCACCCACCTTGACAGTAACTTCTTGATTATCTGCAAAATGTTCAAGGTACATTTGAAGTGAGAGTAAAGCACCTGTATTTACCATTCTGTCATAGTCATTAACGGACTGATACACTGCGTATAGAATGAAGTTATGTTGTCTTGTCTGATTACCTAAAATATCTTCCTTTAGCAATGTATCACCGGTTGAAGATAGTCCGTAACTATCAATTGAGTCATCTGTAAAGTCAATAGAGATTTCATTACACACTTCATTAATTTGTGGAAAACTCTGCAAAGCTGACTTTACTACTTCAATTATGTTCATTTCACATTACCACCTAAAATTTTTGCAGTACCGTTAAGGATAACATCTTTCTTATCCTTTTTCATTCGTTCAAACCACATTTTACCGGCTAAAGGGTGTTTAGCAGTTGAATACTTTAACTCTCTACCGGTAGGGTATTTCTTTGGTGGACTGTAAAAGCCTACCAATTCACCATTCTTGTATAGTGGAATATTAGGACCATAAACAACACCATAGTATAAATACCTTGCATAAGGTCCTAACTGTACAACCTTACCACTACCTATAACTGTACCTACTGTGGCAGACTTAAACAGAAAGCCTGTATCCATAGGTGTGTATGGTATCATCTGCCTTATAACTTCATTATCAACAAATCTTTGTGCCTTTTGAAATTCCTTTTCAGTTAAAGAACCAAAGTCACTACGCCATTTAAAATTTAAACTTCCGTTAGGTGTGTTAATTGTGCTATCTTGTGGCTGACTAATAATCATACATTCACCTACTTTCCACTAATCTTGATGTGTTGTAACCTTTTAGCACCATAGTCCTTGATGTCTATTGACATAATAGTGTTGTAACTAAAAGACTTGTTAAACTCTTTCATACTTTCCGATACTGCCTTTGGGTCGGTATTATTAAATTCAAAGTCACAATAACCTTTTACAATAAGGTCTTGTGAGGGTTTCTTAGGCACAATCTTCATTCCTGGGAAAACATCATTAGTCGGTAACAAGCTACTGCTAGGAGTAATTACAAGGCTATCAAGTGGTATATATACAGTTACACTGTCAGCATTCTGTAAACCACTTTTCATAACATTACTTGCCTTGTTCTCTTGCCAATGACAATGGGGTACATAAAACTTACTGTACCCCACCCCATTAAAATGATATATTGTACATTTAAAATTAGTAATCACTTTACACCTCTGTACAGTAAACCTGTACCACTTAGCCACATATAAATTACAGACTTAATTTTCTTTGACAAAACCTGTCTTTGGCTTTCTGTACTTTCATATGTAACTGACATATCACCTGTCTTGTCAGAGGTTACATAGTTACTACTATTTTGTTCTGCATGATAAAGCAGTTCAGCCACTTCACAACAACACATTTTTACTTGTTCAGGTATATCGCCCTCATCAATGTTGTCACAAGTATAGTGCCTAATATAGTTAGTTGCTTTACGGAAATAAACATAAGGGTTAGCAGTATTAATGACTGCACCTTGATATTTATTTTTATAAAAATCCATATTTGCATAAATCATCATACTGCTTTACCTCTTATTCAGATACTGACTGAGTAGCTGTGTTCTGTGTTACTGTGTGACAGTAGATACCTGCTACTTTGTTCTGATACACCTTAGCAATACCAACATTACGATAACCAAAAGTCCATGCGTCTGCATCAGGGTTTGCATTAGGGTCAATAATCTTAGGTACTTTGTGCTTGGTGTACTGGATTACTGCTGACTTATGGATAATCTCAAAGTTAATATCAACAGATTTAGCTGACTTAGCATAACCACCTTTTTCCTGACCACTGGTCTTACCGTCATTTAGTGTAATGTTAGTCATAAATCTTGATGAAGGCACAGGAACAATCTTAGAAAATCTTTCAAGCACTTTTCTTGACTTTGTTGTATCCATATCATCAATTACACCGTAAAGGTCTGAACGGATGTACAGAATTCTGTTATCTGTAGGTACTTCGTCATCATCCATCTTTGCAGTAGCAGTACGAAGAGCCTTAATAATACTGTCACCTGTAGAAAGGCTACCATATGCAGAAGAAATACCCTTGATACCTGAGTATGTAGAAAATCTAAAGGCATCCAGTTCAGGTACTTCCTTAGTACGGATAAACTCACCTGCAAGTCTGCCAAATGCAATACCGGCAGTTTCAATATTATCCATACTGTCAACAGTAAACTTTCTACCTCTATCGTAGTTACAAGCTACTGTCTGATTCTTAATAGTTACATCACCGTTAATATAACCACTGTTACGGTCATAGTTAGCAAGACCGTCCATTTCAATCATTGGAATAATCAGTTCGTTAGCATTAGCACCGGCCTGTGCAAGTTCTGGCGCACCGTCTAAATCAGAAGTAAGTGCAGCATTTTTATACACTTCATCAAGAAGTGGCACATAAGATTTTGCTAATTCAATAGTATTTGCCATAAAATAAAACCTCTTTTCTTAATTATTTATCTTCTTTTGGTTCACCTAAACCCATAGCAGACCTAATGGCTGACATTGAGTCAGGTTTAATATTTGTGTTACCGGTATTCTTTACCGGATTTTTGAAAGGCTCATCTGACTTGAACATATAGTCATTTTCTGTCTTTACATCATTGATAGCCTTTTCAATATCTTCTGCTTGATTTTTTGATGTTTTAAGGTTGTCAAGGTCAAGCAAAGCCTTAACAGCTTTACTGTTCTTTGCACCACTTTTTGATAAAGCCGTATCAAGTACAGAAGTAAACTCCATATCTGCAATTTTATCCTTGTACTCTTTGTCCTTGTTTGCAAGTTCTGTGTTAAGACTATCAATTTTACCTTGTAAGTCTTTGACATCAACCCCATCAAATTCTTTTAGTGCATCTTGTGCAGTCTTTAGCTGATCCTTTAGGCTATCTCTTTCCACAATTAGTGGTTGTTTAGCCTTTTCTAAATCTTGGTTGTACTGATTCAGAACTTTATCAATATTATCCTTATCAAGTCCTAAATCTTCTAAAAATTTTCTTTGCATAATAGCTCCTTTCGATACGCTTTTTAACGAGGTAGCACCTCTTTCTATCCTTAGTTTAACGACTTAGGAACGGTCTATATTTTGATTTTGGGTATAAAAAAAGCACCTTACAAAATGTAAAGTGCTTAAATAACAATATTTTGTTTAATGCTCGGAATTTATAAACTTATGATATTATATCTTTGATACCTTTAGTTGCTTTATAAATTCTTTGCATAATAGAATTTTCTGTTAAATATTCTAAACCCTTTAAGGTAATACGAATATCATCATTATCTACAACAGTTTCACCGGTAATATCCTTATAGACCCGTATACCCTTTATATAACCTATATCAGCCATCATTTCAAGGTATCTTGCCCAACGTTCTTTGCTTATCTCTAATTTATTATAATCTATTTGAGATAGTTCAAATTCAGGATAATCCATTGCTTTTTCTAATGCTCTAAGAATTTTATAAATACATTTAAAATTATCATCCATATGATTTCACCTGTATAAATTAATTACTTAATAATCAATTCTCAACATATGCCTACCTGTCTCCTTGTAATAAGCTTCATCAGCTTTCTTTGCCTCAATCTTTATTTCTTCCGGAGCCTCTTCCTTTATACTCCTAAAGCCATTCTTTGGAGGAGTCATCCATATATAAAATTTACTAAATGCTTCTGTCAATTTAGTCATCTCCTTTGATAATCTTTACTACTGTATTAACTAGTACACCCGGTTTTTTCATCATACTTTTCGCAATACATTCAGAAATAAATTCATCAGTATTAACCATAGCATATCTTGAAACAGTATATGCTATTCCCTGTTTATCGATAGATTCATTTAGTTCATCATAAATCTTACATATTTTTGCATACTTCTCAGCCCACAATGGGTCATTCAACTTATGTTCAAGCTGAATTGCATGACCTATTTCGTGCCTTATAGCGTGTAAATAATGTGCAGTTGACCATTCACCGGACTTGTTCATTTCCTTTGCTTTTTTAGTGTGTTCTGATACAAAACTTTTCTTATTAGCAAATCTTAACACTAATTCTCTTGAATTATCATTGTATGAGCCATATGTACTCAAATTACTATCACTAAGAACACCAACAGAAGATATAGTAGATATGTTTCCAAACTTCTGTTGCATATTCTCATATTCAGTATTAAAGATTTTCTTAACATCTTTAGTTACACCTTTTTCAAATTCTATTATACCACTATCGTTACTTTTTTCAATATTTGATTTACTGTTTTGTATAGTTTTTTCAAAGTTGGTGTTGTCACCGGAATCAGAAAGTTTATGTACACCATTATCGGTAGTCTTTGTGCCATTACTTTTAACAACCTTACTACTTTTATCTAGCTTAGCACCTATGTTTCCCAGCCCGTCAATATTTACTCTTTGTCTTTGTTGTGGTAGGTTCATAGTCTTTGAAAGTCTTGCGTATTCGTCTGATGTTTTGTTGTACCTTGCATTAGCTGACATTATGTCATCATCACCGGCACCACCCTCTGTAAGCAGTTTTATCTCTTGTCTTTCTGCTCTCATTACAGTTTCAAGTTTTCTTTGTCTTTGCAGAGCCTCGTACTTTGTGTAGCTTTTACCTCTGAACTCTCTTTTCTCATTATCTTCTTGGTTCATTTGGTTTAGTTCTTCATCTGTATAAGTCCTTTCTGATACACCTTTAATAAATGGATAATAGTTGTGATAACAGTTAGCACCACAAAGCCCTGTTACTGTACCCAGTCCACAAACTGAAACCAATTCTTCCTTGCTATAAACCCTACCTTGCCAAGGTTGGTGGGTAGGTCTTGCCCCACTATGATAAGTAGTTTCAAAATAGTTTGTTTCAAGTTTTTCTGCATTACTCTCATTGATATTTGCCACTACCTGATTATAACCTGTAAGGACTGCTCTCCTTACTGCTACCGATACTCTACTGCTGTAACCACTGTCATAGTCAATGTACCTTAGTCCTGAGTTAGTCATTTCTTTTACTGTATTTTTCAGTACAGTATTGTAATCAAATGCACCTGTAGCAATCTGAGTTATTGCCTTGTCAAGAGTGTTTTGGTAGTAGTCCGTAAGTGGTGTATATGTTAGCTTAGTTGAATTAGGCTCTCTAAGTGCAAAGCCTAAAGAACCGGTAATGTTCTTTAGCTCTCCTTTAGTCTGAGTTATCATAGAATTAACAAGTTGTTGAAGTTGTAAGTTATCTTCATATGGTATGAAACTTTTACCTACTGCTTCATAAAGGCTTTTATCTCTTGCATAACCACTGCTTATAACATTAGAAAACACCTTGTCTATCTGTTCATCAGATAGGTTCAAGGTGTTCTTGATATAACTCTTTATTTCTTCTTTACTTTTTCCCAATTCATAAAGTCTGTTAATTTGCCAATCTGCTGACCTTGTAATCTCCTTATTATTAGCCTGTAACCGTCTAATAATGTCAAGCATAATAGTTTGTTCCAGGTCATTAAAAAGACTCACAATAGGCTGAGGAACAGACTCTATATCCTTTTCAGTAATTTGCATTAATCTTTACCTATAAAAGCCAGTACAATAACTGTAACACAAATAATTGTTGTAATAATAATTGAACTACTCATTCTATCACCTCAGCTTTTTGTGGTAGGTTCTGTAAGGCTGTATCAATGTCTTCACCCATCCACTTTGCTCTGTATTCCTCAGGTCTTAGGATACCTAAGTTAAGGTCCTGTATATCTTGCTTTCTTTCTGTTTCTTCATCTGTCTTAATGCTATCCTTAAAATCACAAACAAACTTGTAACCGGTTGTAGTCATTGAGTTATAAAAAGCTAAAGCATATACAAGGTCCTCCATACAATCCTTTAAATTTTCTTGAATTGCATTAACTGTGTTGTACTTTCTGTCTTTAGCCGACTTAATTTCCGTTGCAGTTTTTGCAACTGTTGCCGGATCGGACAAGTCACCATAAGCAAGACCAACAGAAAACTCAATTTCTCTTTTGTATGCCTCAAGTCCGGCTTTAATATCAACTTGTCTGATTGTCGGTGAATAGTCCTGTAGAATTTCCTCATTATCATCAAGGTCAACACTACGATATAACCTTTTATTTAACTTTGCTACTCTATTACCTTTTAGTGCTGATTCATCAATATGTATAGCTCTTTCTCCACTTTCAAACTCCCAATCAAGCCTACCAAACTGAATATCTGCTTTCTGAATAATTGGCAACGCTGAATCAAATATAGAAATAGGAGTCATAGAGCCGTCAATATCATTGTCAATAGGGTTACGATAATAGCCGAAAGCAGTTTTATTCATTGTGGGATATGTGATACTTTCTTCTAGGTCTGCCCATTCTTCAATACTGCTTAATGGTATCTTATTGCCTAATGTGCTTTCACTGTCAGACACATAGGCAGAATTAGTAATTGTCAGTCCCTTGTCTTTATCTAGGTCGTGATATTCAAGTCTTGTATAGAACTTGTTACCTAGCTTTTTAAATTCAGGAAATATAACTTTAATTAGTCTTCCGTCTGTATCGTATTCAACAGGTATAAAGGCATTGGCAGAAACAAACTGAACTTTACTGCCACCTAAAGGCTTTATAATCATAGCACCTGTGGCTAAACCTCTTTGAAAGTGTGTGTTAAGGTTTCTAATTGCTTTCTTGTATATTTTATCAAGTGGCTTATAACTGACACTTGAAGTCATTTCAGACAAAGAAACATTGCTAAATTCTCTTACAATGGACTTTTCAAGTCTTAGACTGATAACATGGTATTCGTCAAGCCACAAGGCTCTGCCTGAATAACTGTTCTGCCACACATCAATAGACTTTAACATTTCATCAGTTAAAGCAATATCAATATTAAGTGCATTCTTAATACTTCTTAGCTTTGTCGGAAACACTCTGCTCCACACTCCTTTCAAAAAATTTATAAGTCCCATTTTATCCCACCTTTATAAACCTTTTCATATTTCTTTCAAAGGTGTATTCAAAACCGTCAAGACTATCAATATCGGTAGATCCGTCATCAAGCCTTTCATCATTTAGCTTTTTATCGTTCCATACTGCCTCACACAAGGCTCTTTTCAAGCTATCACAACTATCTGTAATAAAGAACCTATCTGCTCCCATAAGTCGCAAAGCACATTGAATACGGTCTTGTATAGGCATTTTCCTAGCCGGTCTAACAATAACATTAGGAAATTTCTTTTCAAAGGCTCTTTTTATACCTCTACCTAAAACAGTTTCGGCATTATCCCAATAAACATAATCAACTTTTCCAACCATATCAAAAACAGACTGTGCAAATTCTATTGCCAGTCTGTCTAAATCGTTACTATCATATTCTCCAAAGTGCCTTCTACTTCTAATGGCCACCAGCTCACTGTAATTATCAGTTGTACCGGTAGCAACAAACGCATGACCTGACTTATTACCACCAAAGTCAATACCGATTGTTACTTCTTGTAAAGAGCTTTTTAGTATCTGTTTGTATGGTAAATCAGGGTCAATTCTATCAACTAATTTACAGTAATACGCTTTTGGATTGTCGGCAAATTTACGATAAATAGCACCTTCGGCACGAACCCACTTGCCTAAAATCAATCTATCATAATAGACAGTACCCTCATACTCGTCACACAAGTTTTGTACAAATTCTTTAGACAAAAAGGAATTATCAAAGATAGTATATTCTTGCAAATAAATATCTGCATCACTGTCAATAAACTGTTTTAGCCAGTGAGTAGGGTGTTCAGGGTTTAAACTACCGTCAAAGCAAGAATAAGGCTTATCAAGTCTTGACTTTAGCATAGCAAATACTTCTTCATTCCACTTTGCTACCTCATCACCATAGATATATTTAGCCGAAGCACCTTGGATTTTTGCAACCTGACTAACCTTTTCAGCACCTAAACAATAAACATCTTCACCACAGATTTTAGCAATGTTGCGACTGTTGATAGTTCCAACAACATCAGAAGTATATCGTTCTCTCATTGGCTGAAGTACATTTCTCTCAATAGTTTCTTTAGATACACCAATGATAAAACAAAGTCCGTCTTTGCCTATTCTCTCCCTAATTCTCATAGGTACAATAAAAGTAACATCGACAAAACTTTTACCGGAACGAACTGCACCACTTTTTATGTTCCATCTATGGGTAGCATTTACAATATATTCTTTTTGCTTATTTGTGTAACCCATTCTTTGTACTCCTTAGTGCATCATCTTTAATCTCTTTCAAAATATTATCCAGCTTATTAAGTGCCGTTGTGTCTGTTTCTTCTTTCTGCTTATCTCTCCACTTATCAGGTCGTCTATTTTTAAGCCAAAAGATTTGAGCCGTTGTATTGCCCTCTAGTGCTGATGAAAGCAAAGCGTTCTCAACTTCATAGTCAACAACTTCTTTGCCTTTTTTTAAGGACTCCGAAAAATCCGAATATTTCTTTTTCCACTCATAAAAAGTTGATAAAGTTATTCCGATATTCTTCGCTATCTGTTCATCAGTTAAACCATCTCTAGCCCAACCCTCCAGCAATAATAAATTTTCTTTTAGTAACCACTTTTGATATTTTCCCTTTGCCACCGTCACCACCTCTCTTTATTAAAATGCAAAAGAAAAAGGCTAAGCACTGCTTAACCTTTGGGAAGTATAGTATGAGATTATCTAATATTTATTCTTCTATTTCTAAGTGTTCTTACCTTGACATTTTTAACATTTTCGTTCTTTTTCTTGTTGTCTAATATTTCGTATAAACATTTTAATTTGTATTCATAGTACTTTTCTCTGTATTTGCGTTGATTATGTACAACTACTAGTAAAGCAGATATTACAATAAAAAACACAATAGTTTCTACTAATCCTTCATTGTTTTCAATCCAAAAAGATGAAATCATTTTAATATTTCCAGAACCTGAAATAAAAGCCAACATAATAGCTAATGATGCAATAAAAAATTGTCCAACAAAATATACCCAATTAATTATATAGTCAAAAAAGTTAATTGGAGATAATTCGATTTTTGTTATCTCTCTTTGTACATCCTCTATAGTTTTTTCACTATAATATTTTTCTATCTCTTCTTTCACCTTGTCTGCGTGATAATGCTTAGGCACATCAATTCCTAGATCATCACTAATTATGCGTCTTGTAAAGAAATTTAAATCTTTCATTTATATCACCTCATATTCTATTATACACTAATTAAATAAAAAATGTTGTAATTTGCAATAAATTGTCAGTATAAATAAAATATGATGGTTATATATGTGAATTTTCATTACAACAAAACCCACCTAAGTGATTAGGTGGGCAATGCTGAATTTTTACAAGAGGAATAGTAGAAGTGAAAATCATTCTTGCAATCTTATCTATCTCTTTCGGTTTTCCATAATATCATTATAGCACTTGTTAGGGTGTCTTTTAATGTCCTCTTTTAAAATTTCTGAAAAATCTTGTAAGGCTCTGCCATGAACCTTGTACACATATCTCAAATCATAATTCATACAATCAGCTACCTGCTCCCATGTTTTATGATTTAGGTAATACTCTGTCAGAACTGTTTTATATCGTTCATCAGTCAGCATATGTATAAGGGTTCTGGCTTGTTCCTTTAATTCTACAAGTCCGGCAATTTCTTCATTGATTTTGTCTTGTAATAAAACAATCTTATCAATAATCTTTGTAAAGTCACCACCACTACCGGAACTCTGTACCCTTTCACCTTGGCTCTGTGGACTTACTTGTAATGACTTTAGCTTTAGGTGATACAGTTCATCATTCTTAGTATTAATGCTTATATCAGCAAACCTTACACGATTAAGGTACTCTTTAGCATTCATTGTTTCACGTCCTTCCATTGTATTGACACACTCATAATTTACCACTTTCCACGTCTAAAGTAACTATTGTGTAGTCTTGCCCGGTATCTGCATTATATCGACTATATAAAGTAACAATCCATCCTTTATCTTTCAACTCGTCCATAATGCTTTTAGGGACGGTTATGTTACTGTTACTTAGCTGTTCTCTAACCATACACCTTTTACCGTATGATAAAAAAGCGTTTCTTTTGCCCCATATTTTAATTAAGTCATTGAAATAGTTACGCCACTCTTCTTCAATAATTTCTTTTGCTGTAACAAATTCCATTATCTTTCATCTCCTCTTTTACCTTGACGTCAATAGCTTTCTGACAAACCCTTCCACAAACTTGAAATAGTCATAGTTAGTAATTATACTCACTATTTAGATTATACATAATAATGAATATCATCTAATTGACTTCTGTGAGCTAAAAAGAACATTTCAGTATCACAGTTTTGTACAATCCAAATCTCGGATTGCTCCGATAAAGGTTCTATTATTTCAACCATTGTATCATCATTTGTTGTATGATATGTTGCATATAATGTATGCATATAATAATCATACAAACTAGTTTCACATTTTCTACTCATATGCAATCTCCCCACTTTCAATCTTAGCTCTATACTGACCGTAGCTTAGCCTTGTACCGTTTTCCTCATTGTACTTATGTAGGTTATACAAAGTACGGTTAAGGTTATGTTCTCTTGACTGCTTTGGTGTTTTAGCTTGTTCTTGCTTTAGCCTTTGGTTATTCACTCTGTTGTGTGTCTTTACACACTCATAACTGCAAAACTTTGCATTGTGGTTTCTTGCAGTAAATTCATTTCCACATACTGCACATACTCTCTTAATTTCCATATTCTTTTCCTTTACTTTTCATACTTTGCTTTAAGGGACTTTAATAGGTCCTCTTGTACATTTGCTTTACCTTGTAAGCTGTTCAAAACTCTTTCATCACAAGTGCCTTCTGTAATCAGATGATGGATAATTACTGCATTCTGCTGACCTTGTCTATATAGTCTTGCATTAGCCTGTTGGTAAAGCTCCAAACTCCATGTTAAACCGTACCACACAATAATATTGCCACCGGCTTGTAAGTTAAGTCCATGACCTGCACCGGCAGGATGTGCTAAAAGTAATGGTATTTCTCCCTTATTCCAACTTTCAATATCTGCTGAACTTTCCAGCTTTTTGGCAAACTTAAACCTTTCCTTTATTCTTTCAAGGTCGTGTCTGAAACTGTAAAAACATAAGATAGGTTTACCGTTTGCAGTATCAAGTAATTCAGAAAGTGCATCTAACTTCTGATTATTAGCCACCACATAACTGCCGTTTTCCATATACATTGCACCGTTGCTATACTGCAACAGTTTGTTTGTTAAGGTTGCGGCAGTAGTTGCATTTACTTCACCCTCGGCAAACTCTATGTAGCTATCATGTTCAAACTTTTCATAAGCCAGTTGTTGCTCAGGTGTCATCTTAACGCTGATAATCGAATCAATCCTTTGTGGCATATCTAGCCAATCTTCTGCTTTCATAGACACACATATGTCTGAAATTTTATCCATAATAGCTTTTTCTGAATTTTCCTTTAACTTGTAATTGAAAATGGTTGTTTGGTTTCTTTGGTTAGGTGTGAAATATCTTTCACGATAACCTGAAACAGTTTTACCTAACCTTTCGCCACTGTCAATAAGGTACATCTGACTCCATAAGTCAATTAATCCGTTTGGTGCAGGTGTGCCGGTAAGTCCAACAACTCTTTTACTTCTTGTTATGTACTTTCTTAATGCTCTAAACCTTTGTGCTTTTGGCGACTTAAAGGAAGAAAGTTCATCAATAACCACCATATCAAAGAACCAACCGTCACCAACGCTTGAAAGTTCATTAGTCAGCCACACAACATTTTCACGATTGATAATATACACATCAGCCTCTTGTGCTAAAGCTAATCTTCTTTTCCTAGGTGAACCTAAAATCTTTACTACACTTAAATCTTTTAGGTGGTCCCACTTTTCGCACTCTCTGCTCCATGTATCTTCTGCAACTCTTAAAGGTGCAATAACTAAAACCTTTGATATTTCAAATTGATTGTAAATTAGGTCCTCAATAGCTGTTAATGTTATTACAGTCTTACCAAGTCCCATATCAAGAAAAAGTCCACATCTTGGTGTGTTGTAAATTTTCTCTATTGCCATACTCTGATACTTATGAGGAATAAACTTCATCAACAACACTCCTTACCTTTTCTTTACTGTCGGCAGTATAAACCTTTGCACCCAGAGAAGAAAAAAGTGTATGTACTCTTGTCTGTTCCGGTCTTGGCTTTTTGCCCTTTGCCTTTAGTTCAATAAAGAAGATCTTACCTTGTGGAAGTATTACAATTCTGTCCGGCAAACCTCTCATACTGGCAGATATGAACTTTAGGCATAACCCACCTTTATCTTTCACATATCTTATTAGGTATTTTTCCACATTTGCCTCTTGCATTTCTATAAATTCCTTTCTTTGTTGTAAATCTGTTTACATAAATTTTCCCATAGGAATGGGACTTACTGTCATTATGTAAACAATGTAAACAGAAAATCTATAAACTATCATTGAATATAGAATTTATAGAATTAAATAGCCCCAATAATTTCTATAATCTCTATAATTCAATATACTTTATGTAAAAAAGTGTTTACACTGTTTACAATTACTTAAAAAGCCCATTCCTAAGCCATTTTTAGCGTAAACAGATTTTTATTATTTTGTTTACACTTTCCTTTTAAAGCCCCTTTGAATACCATACAGATTACCAAATCTTTGGGTACTATTTTTCACCTGCTCCCATTCTCCTGTACGGTTAATGATGTCTTTGATTTCTTTACTTTTCTGATAGTTAAAATCTTTCCTATCACCACCAAAAGCCTCACACCACACTTCAAGTGGGCAAACCTTATCCCTTACAACTGCGCCTTCTTCTTTAACACCAAAGTCATTGCCGTTAAGGAATAACCGTCTGTCGCTTAAGTCCATTTTCCCCCAATTCTCAGGTAGTAAAGTGTTGAGATACTTAACCACATCACCGGTTAGAGGACTTTCTTCAAAGTGCTGATTCTGTTCTTGCTCTGATAGTTTTCTTAATTCATCAGTATCCATATACAGTTTTTCACCCTGTTTATAAATCTGTACAACCTCAGCCCATATTTGGTCTATTTCATAGTCTGTTAAGTCCTCAAAAACATTTTTTACTGCTCTTTCAATATGAACATCAATAGGAAAAAATCTTCTGTTACCTGTTGTATCTCGTAAAAATTCGTGTTGGTTAGTAGTACCCACAAAGATACATTGTCTTTTTCTAACCTCTGTATGGTGTCCGTATGCTGCACGATAAGCGTCCTCTGACTTTGCAGTAAAGTGCTTAACTGCCTCTACTTCGTTTCTTCTAAGTGCTGACAGTTCGGCAATTTCAATTATCCAAAAGCCTTGTAACTGTTCGTATGCCTCTTTGCCTTGCACAGTTGTCAAAGTATCACTAAACCAATGTTTCCCAAGTTTTCGTATAATGTAACTTTTGCCACAACCTTGTGGACCTACTAACACAAGTACATTGTCATACTTAACACCGGGATTAAAAATTCTTGCCACACCGGCAGTAAGCATTTTCCTAGTTGATGCCCTAGTGTATAAATTGTCATCAGCACCCAGGTAATCTATAAACAAGGTTTCTGCCCTGCTTATACCGTCCCATTCAAGACTTGATAAATAGTCCTGTACCGGGTTGTACTGATTAGCCATACTGACTAAGGTCCATGCGTCCTGAATTGATGCTTTACTTTTAATACCGTATAGGCTTTCTGTATAGTGTCTTAGTCCTGCATCATCTGTATCAGTCCATTCTCTCTGTTCGTCTGTCTTGTCCCATGGCAATATACCTAAAGCCGTATGCCTTCGTGTAAATGAGTTGTATGCCATTTTGCCTTTTAACTGTCGGTCATTCTTAAAAATCTTTAGGCAGTTATCTATTGTAGGCAAATTATTATTCTTGCTATCTGTTGCAAGTTCAAGTATCCAATCATCATTACTACTTTCTTCACTTTCAACTATGCCCTTAAAGTCCTCTGTGCAAGACTGTGTTCTCTCTTTGTGCATTAGTAGTCTTACTTCTTTATCCTTTGAGGCAAAGTCCTGCATAGCTAAATATGAAGGTAGTTTTACTGTGGGAGTACCTTCTTTTGCATTATCGTCTAAGTCTAAAAACTTATGTAACCTTACAAGGTCAAAAGCATTACAAAGTGTTCCACCACTTGGGTCTGTTGCGTGATTTGAATAGGCAAATTTTCCACCTTCATAAATAACTAACCCTGCCAAGGTACTACCGTTAGTGTAGGTATATCTGTCCTGATTTTCACATGGTGAATACACATCAGGCAAAAACTTTTCTATTACATCTCGCACATTATAGGTTCTGCAAAATGCACCTATTACACCCTTTTTTGTGGTTGGGTCTTCTTGCTTTTTTAGTAGTCTTTCTTTGTTCTTAACTGTTCTTGACGAATAAGGCCACTGTGAAACATCTTTCCAGTCTGTATAAGTGCTTAGTACCTTATCAACATCAAGTAATTTATTTTCCGAATGTTTAAATACATATTCACCGTCAATGCTTGTACTTGCCCAGAACATTAACCTTTGAGGTTGGTATGTAGTATCATCAAACATATCAATACCAATATCCTCTGCAATGCACCTTGCAACTGCCTCATATTCGTCCGGTGTACAATCTCTTGACAGTGGAATAAGTAATCTTAATCTTGGTTTTTCCGGTGTATGTTTATGTGTGGAATAAATGCAGTATGTGTATTCTGCAAACATATCAACTGTGTCACAAAAATCTTCACTTGCAAAATCTGCGTCAAGGGTAACTATTGAACGGTAGTTTACATTTTCTCTTTTTCTTCTGCCATTCTTTAGGTTACCGGCTACAAAGCCACCAACATCCTTGATACTGTCTTGTTTTGACTTAGGTAAATTTCTATATTCACCTTGGGTTTCAGGTGTTCTGGTGGTTTTTTCAAGTCTTTTTAGTAACTCATCCCAGGTGATAGTACAGTTCTTCCACAACTTTGTATTTACACTTAAACCGGTTGCAATACTGAATTTTCTAATATCTACCACTCCTAATCTTTCTTATAAAATGGTGTTTCATATGCTTCGGCTTTTAGCAGTAGTCCTTTAGCCCATGGGATAGGTTCGCCCATTATATCGGCTACTTCTTTCGCTGATGAAACACCTATAGGAACATCCAATATAACTTCATCATGAACATGGAAATTACACTTAAAACCTCTGTCCTCCAGCCTGATTATAGATTCAGCCAAGCAATCCCTTGCAAAGCCTTGTACTATATTTTCCACTAACTTTCCACCAAAGGTTTCAAGTCTTTCCCATGTATTTTTAGTTTGGTTCATACCCATATATGTAATTGAAGGACTGCCAAACTTGTTTTCTCCTATTTGTGATTTAACATATGCGAGTTTTCTGCCTGAGGGTAATCCAACAAATAGAATTCCTGACTGCTTATAAAATGACACACCACATTTTAATTTTTGTGGTTGTCCCTTAATTGCTAACATTGCAGAGGTTTCACACTCTTTCCAAAATGATGTTATGTGTCTGTTAGTGTTTCTCCACATATCAACTAAAGGTTGCAGTTCTTCTTCCTTTAGTCCCATTTCTAAGGCACCCATAGATTTTAATGCACCTACAGAACCACCATAGCCAAGTGCAAGTTCTGCAATTTTGCCTTTCTGTCTTAGGTGACCGTTTATGCCGTGCTTAACTACAGGTACTTTGAACATCTGACTTGCTGATGCACAATAAATGTCTCCACCTTCTTCAAATACTTTCATTCTCCACTTTTCACCTGACAGATAGGCTACTACTCTTGCCTCAATAGCAGAGAAGTCAGACACAATAAATCTGTTGCCCTTGCTAGGTACAAAAGCTGTTCTGATAAGCTCTGAAAGGGTATTAGGCACATTGTAGAGTAGTTCAAACATTTCATAGTCACCGTCACAAACTGTCTGCCTTGCAAGTTCTAAATCTTCAATATGGTTTTGTGGCAGGTTCTGAACTTGAACCATTCTACCTGCCCATCTACCGGTACGATTAGCACCATAGAACTGAAGAATTCCCCTTATTCTGCCGTCAGAACACACACCATTTACCATAGCCTCATACTTCTTTGTTGAAGTCTTTGAAAGTTCAGACCGTAAAGACAGAACCTTTTTTAGTAGTGGGTCATTACTTTGTGAAAGTATTTCTTTCACTACCTTTTTGTTAAGGCTTTCGTAGTTGTTGCCGGTACGGTTTTCTACCCACTTTTTAAGTTGTGCAACTGAATTTGGATTTTCAAGTCCTGTTAGCTTTCTTGACAGTTCAAGGCATTTTTCTTTATGAAGTGTACTGTACTGAATAGCATTTCTAGCCATATTTACATCCACTCCAACACCTCTATCTGTAATTCTTTGGTCATACTCCCACAACCTCTGTTCATTAGGGTGTAGTGGAAATTTATCAAGTTTCCTTTTAATTTCTCTTTCAACCACTACATCCTGAATACAGTAGCTTTTGAATATTTCCCACTTTTCTATGTTGTGTTGTGGCAAGTTTCTTGTTCTGCCACTGTTTGATTTTGTAGCCTTGCAGGGCTTAGAAAAATAATCAATACAAGCCTTACCGGTTCTGTCCTTCTGTTCTTTAAGCCCCAACACCTTTGCAACACCTGACAATGATTTTGGAAGTCCCAGTTCTGCACTTTGTATCATTGTGCAATGCCACTGACTTGATGGCATTTCTATGCCTAGATACTTCTTTAAACAAGTTCTTTCAAAGTTAGCATTAAAAGCAGTTTTGATTATTTCTCTATTCTGCAATGCTTTAATAATTTCATCAGGTATTTTCTCACCACAAGCAGTATCAACAATCTTTACTTCTTCATTGTCAAAGGCATATGCAAAAAGCAAGATTGTAAAATCAGGTGCATCTGCATAAGCATACACACCTGACTTTAGTAGATTAACACTGCTATAGGTTTCTATATCAATGCTCAACTCTTTCATATTAATCTAGAAAATCGTCTTCATCCTCTGTAATAAGGTTGGCAAAGTCATCTTCTGCTCTACTTCTGCCACCCAGAGGCTCACCGTCATCTGTTTTCATAAGATTGTTAAGACCACAGGCAATACCCTTGTTTCCGTTTGAATTAAAGGCATAGAAAGTAATGGATGCGTAACCATAACAACCACTGTAGAACTCTGTTGGGTCAATAATAGGTCTGCCCTTACTGTCAACTAGTCCCGGCTTTGTCTTTGCGTTAGCATTGACAAAGTACTTACCCTTGTAGTTCTCATCATCCTCTCTTTCTTCGTCACCATCTCTTAGTGGTTCTTTTAGCTTGGCAGGAATTTTGCCACCAAACTTTGAAACACCTGCCTTCTTAGCATTTTCGATAGCCTTCTTAATACTATTGATTGTCTTTGTGTCATCCTTGTCAATAAGGATTGAACAACTGTACTTTTCTTCACCCTCATTAATGCTCTTTGGTTCAAAAACATTTGCGTATGAAAATCTTACTTTACCTGTGATTACCTTTGTTTCGTTATTGTTAGCCATTATTTTATTCTCCTTTGTTTGTAATATTCTTAAAATCTTCTACTGCGTTTGCAGTTGAGTTTATAGCCGGTCTTTTATCGTCACTATGTACTAAAGTAGGACTGCCCTGTGGCTTTACAACATAGTCACCTAAAATCTCCTTAAAACCTTTTTTGCCTAGGAATTTTTCCATATTAGTTATGGACTTTATTGACTTACTGAAAATGTCACTTTCTTGGTATCCTAGGCTCATTAGGTGGTTACCTATTTCTTCATCAGACTTTGCGTATTTACGGTTACTTCTGCCCTCTACTAATTTAAAACCGGGTATTTCTACACCATGGTTAAGTGCTTGATCTAGTGCATAGTCACTAACTGTCTTTACCCATTTGCTGATTTTGTCTGCTTGGTCAATAATATCTGCAATTTCTTCTATAGTAAGCTTTGCAGGTCTTTTAAAGTCGTACATTGCAAGTCTTTGTCTTTCTTCGTTATATGCTCTGCATACTGCTCTAGCCTTGCAAAAACCTGCATCACAATGAGGACCTGCAACACACTCTGTTACATTATCGTTATTGGCTCTCTCTGCCCTTGTCTTGACTTCTTCGCCCCAAGTCATTAAAGTATCAAAGCTAATAGTTTCTGTGCTGATATTGTCAATTCTAGGCTGATATATAGTCATTCTGATTTGCTTAATATCATAGAGAAAGTCAAAGGCACTGACTGCACCAAGTGCATAAAGTCGCATTTGTGAATTGTCCTTAGCTGACACCCTTACACCTGTACCATACTTTAGGTCAATAATTTCAAGTGTACCGTCACCAATAATAACTGCGTCACCTGTACCAAAGCCTTCAGGAACCCACAAAGAAAAGTCAAGTTGCTTTTCAATGTAGATTTGTGCATCAGGTGTTTTGCATTTTGCCTCGTTGAACCTTTCAATTACAAAGTCCTTGTAACTGTCTGTGTAATCGTCCATATCTTCTGTAATTTCAAGGTTCTTAATAGCATTGTGGTACTTAACTCTGTTGTACTGATTAAGTGCAAGTCTTAGCTTTGCCTCACCTAGAGAATGAGCATTAGTGCCTTCTTCTGCAAAAGCTGATGTTTTGTCAGGAAACTCTGATTCCATTTGAATTGAAGCGGGACAGTTCAGCCACTTCTTACTGCCTGAGGCTGAAAGCCTTGCGTGTACTTCCGGCATTTTTATCCCTCCAATACTTTCATAACTGCGTTGTAGTCATCTTCTTTAAGTTCTGTGACCTTATGTGCATTAAACTGTGATAAAATCTCCTTAGCCTTGTCCTTGCCTTTAGCCTTTGCAAATGTAGCAAAAGCAGTTCTGATGTCCTCAATCTTGTATTGAGGTTCGTCCTTTTCTGCCTTTGGCTCTTCTTTTGGCTTGTCCACAACTTTCTGTGGTTCTTCTTTTGGCTCAGGCTTTGGTTTAGCCTTTTGTGGTTCTTCAGCCACCTTCTTAGGTTCTGCCTTAACTGCCTCAATCGGACCTACTGATAAAGCAAGGTTGTTGATAGATTCAGCAAGATCGTTATTGTCAACAAGTAATGCCTCGGCAAGGTTATTGATAGCTCCTGCTAGTTCATCAGCTTGTATCTTTACTGTAATTTCCATTACTTTTACTCTCCTTTGTAATAAAGTTCTTGACTTTTTAATTTCAGTATTTTAAAATGAAATTGATTGATTTGGTTTGGTTTCATTCATATGGAACACCTTTCTAGTCACTAAGAAACTGCAATTTCTTAGTGACTTTTTCTTTTGTTTTTTGCATAAATCAACAATATTTCACCTCTCCTTTTACTCTAAAGGTGTGTTCCAGCACTCTTCGCACCTTTTTGAACTTGGGTTAAATAATTCATTACAATTATTGACCTTTCCCAACTTAGCAAGACAAATATGTGGAATACCATTTTCCCCCTTTGTGGCTTGTGGATAACGGCTATTAAAGACAGATAATAATGTTTGTTCTGGGTGTTTGTTGCACCATTCTCTCACCGTCCTTATACATCCCCGTGGGTCAATTCTTCTGTGATTTTCATATGCACATTTGCTTTCTTCAAAAAAACGGCATCCGGTACAATTTTCTTTTTGTAAGCTGTTGCACATTCGATTAAACCCGTGCAAATATTCAAATGTTACATTATAGTCAATCATACTTCTTCACCCTCAACAATGTGTTCAATTTCTTCTATCTTTCTACCTGTTGCCTCTTCAAAACACCTAGTTTGGAAATCATCCTTAGTTAAACACAAGTTTTCCCTACTGTATGCCACCTTAAAATCGTCCATAATATAAGACAAAATGCGAGGCAAAACATAGACCATACCAAAGTAGAGAAACGGAAGAAGTAAGAAACCACCATACTTTGACATTAGATTGATATGTAGCACTAAGGAAACAATGATTGTAACCACTATTGATACTGCAAGTCCTATTGCTTTAATCTTTTCTTTCATCTTCACTCTCCAACTTTCTCAAAAGTCTTGCTATCTGATTTTGGTTTTCCCTAATCATTTCTAGCAAGTGCCTTTGTTCGTTCATCACTTCATTCCAGCTATTCTGTAGCCACTTGGTATTATCTGTGTGTGCCTTGTTCAGACATCCAATTACACCTATAACTAGAAGTACAAATGCTAGAATGATAACTGCAATAATGAAACTTCCCACTTTTTTCACTTCCTTTCTTTTGCCTAATTCAGTAGTGCTGAATTAGGATGGTTATTCACATAGTCAGTCATACCATGACTTATTCTTGAACATATGCAATTAATATAGCGTTGTTCTTGTTCCTTGGTTAGATGGTTGGTCTTGTTGCCGTTGTGGTCCTTTTCTGCCCACAACACTTGCTTACCACCATCATTAACCCATACCCTGTACGCTAACTCTTTTGCCATTTCATCACCTCTCAAGCTGTGTTAGGCTTTTCAGCCTTTGTTATTGTTGTCTTTACCGGCTTACCGGCAATTCTTGAACAAATCTGACTACACACCATTTCAAGGTTTTCCTTGTTTCTCTGTGCCTCTTCCGGTGTTCCGGTAAGTTGTGTTACAGTTACATAACTGTCTGTGTTACTCATATCATCACCTCACTAAAAGTTATGTTGTTCCTTGTTTGTCCTATGCCTCAACAACCTTAACTAGTTCAAGGCTATCTTCAATAAGGGTTCTTACTAGGCTTGACATTTTCTTGCCAGTCTTCTCGCATAGCTCTTCAAGTGTCTTCTGTGTTTCATCAGATACACAAGCAGATACTACATTAGAACCCGGTACTGACTTTCTGTCAGCAAATAGAACGATTGCACCTTTGTTATCTACCATTTATTTCACCTACTTTCTGATAAGTCCCATATATGGGACAGTTGATTTGGTATAATCAAAATACCTACTTTAGCTTGTTACCTTTCTTTCTGTTTGTGGTTCTTGAAACAACACGAAGATTTCTCTTGCTGTTACTGCCACCCTTTGATAAAGGAACCTTGTGGTCAACCTCTCTTGGATCGCCCTTTTTCAGCCCCATTTCTTTTCGAGCCTTGTTCCTTTCTGCCCTAGCTTTAATCTGCTTTGGCTTTGAGTGATATTCTCTATACTCCTTCTTGTAGTCTCTCTTTTTTGTCATTTTATTAAGTCCTTTCTGCATTATATTCGCTTAAAGCGTAATTATGAGCCAAAAAAAATAAAGTCGATAGGAAAATCGTACAAATCACCTATCTTATGAACCATATCCCAACTAGGTGAGAAAATACCTTTTTCATAATTTGATAATGTATCCCTACTAATATTAAGTTTTTGAGCAGCCTCTTTCTGAGATAAACCTGCATTTACTCTTGCTGCTTTTAGTGTGATCTTTGGGTAATTCATTTATTTCACCTCCTTGGTACACATTAATGTTATCACGCTTAAAGCGTATTGTCAAGTATAAAGTGGAATTTTTTAAATTTTTTCTTGAATTTTTTACGCTTTTAGTGTATAATCAGATTAAAGCAATAAAAGTAGGTGTTTGTATGAAAGATAATGGTGACATTAATAAAAAGATTTTTGTCAAAAATCTAAATTACTATATGACTATCAATAATAAAAAACAGGCTGACCTTGTTACGGAACTAGGTCTTAAAACTTCTACGGTATCTGATTGGGTTAATGGCAAGAAATATCCAAGAGTAGATAAAATGCAATTATTAGCTGACTATTTTGGAATTCTTAAATCTGACCTTACTGAAGAACATGATACGTCTAAATTAACAGATGATATAGAACTTCAAGAATACCTAGAGGAATTGAAAAATAGAAGTGAAATGAGAATGCTTTTCAGTCTTGCCAAGGGTGCTACAAAAGAAGATGTTGAAAAAGCAGTTAAGATTATAGAGGCGTTAAAAGAGGATGATTAAAACTTGGGTAATATTTACATAAGAGGAATAGCACTACCTTTAAAAATAAAAGGTGTTACTGTTGTTGATAGTGATGGTAACTTTAATGTGTATATAAATACTGCTTTAAGCAAAGATACACAGTTAAAAGCTACTGAACACGAACTTAATCATATAAAGCTAGACCATTTCTATGACTATGAACCGGTTATATTTAATGAGCTAGAGGCAAATGCAATCTAGATATACAATTATATTAAAGAAAAAGCACTACCTTGATGGGAACAAGATAGTGCTTATATGAAAGTAAAGAGTGGTTATTTCACTTTCAAAATTATTATAATACATTTTGGCATTAATTGTCAATATGAAAGGGGCTAACGATATAATGGACTTTATCGACCAAGTAAAACAATTTTCTAAGAAAGCTGTTACTATGAAGGACAATTTACAAACAGAAGAGGCAACAAAGATGTCTTTGATTGTACCATTCTTTGCAATGCTGGGTTATGATGTTTTTAACCCAGAAGAATTTGTACCTGAGTACACAGCTGATGTAGGCATTAAGAAAGGTGAAAAAGTTGACTATGCAATAGTACAAAACGGCGAACCTATTATCTTAATTGAGGCAAAATGGTGTGGTGAAAACTTAGATAAACACGGTTCACAGCTATTTAGATACTTTGGTACTACTTCTGCAAAATTTGCAGTATTAACAAATGGTCTTGTTTATAGGTTCTTTACTGACCTAGACAACCCTAATATGATGGATGAAAAGCCATTTCTTGAAATTGATGTGCTAAATTTGAAAGAGGCTAAGGTTGCTGAACTTAAAAAGTTTTGCAAGTCTAACTTTAACCTTGATGAAATCTTTAGCACTGCATCAGATTTAAAGTATTCTAATGAATTTAAGAATGTTATTGCAGCAGAGTTACAGAACCCAACTGATGAGTTTACAAAGTTGTTTCTTAACAAAACATATTCAGGAAGACAGACACAAAGCGTTGTTGATAAGTTTAAACCGGTGTTAAAGAAAGCACTTAACAACTACATTAATGAACTTATGAACGACAAAATCAAGGCAGCCCTTAATAATAGTGATGATAGCGAAAAAGTCGTTGAAACTGATGTGGCAGAACCACAACCCGTTGAAGTTGAAGAAAAGCCTAGTTACGAAGATAGAATTGTTACTACTGATGAAGAACTAGAGGCTTACTTTATTATAAAGAACCTACTTAAAGATATTGTACCTATGAATGAAATTACTTATCGTGATACCATTTCATACATAAATATTTTATATAAAGATAATGGCAGAAAGTGGATTTGTCGTCTTGTGCTTACTGACAACAGAAAAACTCTAATTCTTCCACATGAAGATAAAAGCAAAGAAAAGATTGAACTTAGTGACATCTATGAATTAGAGAAGTATAAGGATAAGCTTGTAGAAATTCTAAATAGATATATCTGAGGTTAATATAAAAAAGCAAACCAAAGAATGTTTACAATAGCCAATTCGTAAATTCACCCTATTTTTACGAATTGGGTATCAAACTATAATAAAAAATCGCCCTTCGGTGTTGGTAGCACCAAAGGACGATAATCATTACACAGGGTGCAATGATACTAGTTCATAGCAAGTAATATTGTATCATACCCTTGTAAATTTTTCAATATAATTTACAAGGGATTTTTGCACCCTTTTTTAGATAAGAAAGGAGCAAGAAGATGAAAAATGCAATGTATTTGAGAAAGTCAAGGCAAGATGAAGGTGGACTTGAAGAAACATTAAGGAAACACAAAGAAATTTTACTTGACTTTGCAGTGAAGAACAACATACAAATCTCTGATGATGACATATACGAAGAAACCATTTCCGGTGAAAGTCTATATGCTAGACCGGAGATGTTAAAACTTCTTCAGAACATTGATAACGGTATGTACAATGCAGTTCTTTGCGTTGATGTTGACCGTCTAGGCAGAGGTGGTATGAGTGATCAGGGCATTATTTTTGAAACATTTAAGAATAATGATACAAAGATAATCACACCACGAAAGGTATATGACCTTAATGATGAATTTGATGAGGACAACATTGAATTTGAAAGTTTTATGGCTAGAAGAGAATTGAAGATTATCAAGAGAAGATTAAAAAGAGGCACTAAGAAGAGCATTGAAGAAGGTTGCTACCTTGCCAATGCTCCATATGGATATAAGAATACTGTTGTAAATAAAAAGCACACCCTTGAAATTGTTGAAGACGAAGCTAGGATAGTCCGTACTATTTTTGACCTATATGTAAATAAGGGTATGGGTTGTCAGAACATAGCCTATGCTATAAATGCTATGGGTGCAAAGCCAAGAAGAACAGAACAGTTTGGTAGAACCACTGTAATGTTCATTTTAAAGAATAATGTGTATATAGGTAAAATTGTGTGGGATAAGAAAACTCACATTAGAAAGAACACCAGAGGCAACAGTAAGCACATTGTAATTTACAATGATAAAGACAAGTGGACCGTTTGTGAGGGTTTGCACCCACCTATTATTGATATGGAAACATGGAATAAAGCACAACAGATAATTGCAGAGAGAACGCACCCACCAACAAATAAGGGTGAAATTAAGAATGTGCTATCTCACCTTATCTACTGTGGGAACTGTGGTGGTCTGATGACTAGGACCATATCAAGAGGTTCTAAAAATGATACTAAAAACAAAAAGTATTATTACAGTTGTAAAAGTAAAGGTTGTATCAAAGCTACTCAATGCCACTATGTTGATGATATTGTAATTAATACATTAAGATACAGATTTAAGGATATGGTTCTTGATATAGCAGAACAAAACAATGTACATTACATAGATTATTCATCACAGATTAAAGGCATCAAGTCTGAACTAAAGAAACTTGATACACAACTTAACAGTCTGCATGACCTATTAGAGCAAGGTATATATGATATACCTACATTTATGGATAGGCAAAAAACTATCAATATGAAGAAGTATGAACTAAACAATCAACTTGACATTATCGACAAAAAGACTTCTGAAAATAAGATGATTGATGAAATTAGTATGATGAACAGAATACAAAGTGTTCTTGATGTGTTTGATAGAGCAACACCACAAGAGAAGAACCAGCTATTAAGAACCATAGTAGATAAGATAACTTATTATAAAAAGCCTTCTGACCCTACGGATAAATGCCGTCTTGTTATCACCCTAAAGCCAGTATTCTTCTAGCTTTATCTGTGTTTTATATCTTGTGTAGTGTCTTTCTCCACAACTGTCATATATTCGTTGGGCATCAATACAAATAGATTCCTTAGGGTTGCAAGTGGTATGTTCACCAAAAGGACTTTCTGCCATAAGTAAAACCTCCATACATAGTGAAACTTTTGTTTCCGTCATTGACGGTGTAACACTATATCATATGGAGGTTTTCTGATTTTGTGATTGAATAGGTGAATTTTATTTTGTTAATTTTTTGATTGTGGGTTAAGATTAATCAGTTCTATAAATTAGGGTTTGTCTTTTTAATTTTGATTGTTAGTTAAGGTGAATTTCTTTTTTAGCTTTTATTGAGCATAAATTGAAATTTTCAAAAATATCATACCTGATATTATTACTAAAGTGTGGCTTACAGGTGTAGGGTCCAACATCGTTGAACCGAACAAATTAATCTCTTTATCGGCATATTGCCCTATGTAGATATTATAAATTTATAGCCTGCAAACAGGACAAAAATCCCATAGGTATCACACTTTCATTACGGGCGAACAATGTTCGCCCCTACTGTGCAACTCATAATTTTTCTTATGTTTTATAGTTAGAAATATAGAAAAGTTTCAGCTAATATGGAATTGTAAATGAATTTACAATTCCAACCACTCCTTCCGTCTTTGCATACGCAAAGCCACCTCCCTCAGCGAGGGAGGCAACAAGGTCT